>JASJBQ010000269.1 GCA_030066455.1 Desulfobacterales bacterium | reverse complement strand
ACGCCCCGCCTTGCCTGACAGCCTGATGCTTGCTTATCAGCTCCCTGGAGATGCGCCTGCGGGCGTCAAATCGTTGCGGCTTGACGAACACCGCAAACAAAAAAACGATGTGAAATCCCGCCTTGGCGGGGCCCGGAACTCCAATCGACCCCTTCAGACGCCTCACACGGCGGGGTGGGGCACTCGCAGTTTCCGGACCGTGTTCCACGACCCTTTCGATTCGTGAGCGGTCACAACCCGGCGGCGGTGCATGCTGCAAGGTGGGTGTTGCGGCCCATCGATGGCTGATCGGTCGAAGCGATCTATTTTTATGGTGATAATAAGCTCAGGGGTTGAATCCGCGGCGCGAATCCGCTATGAGCAGAGCGTCCGGTAATGATGATTGCGCCGGGCCGACCATACAACCACCGCCCGAACAGAGACGGTATGCGAGATATTCAAAGCGATCCCGACCACCGCAATATCCCGATCGACAAGGTGGGCATTAAAAACCTGCGCTATCCCATCAAGGTGCTCGACCGCACCAACGGCTACCAGAACACGGTGGCCACCATCAACATGTACGTGGATCTCCCGCACAAAAACAAGGGGACCCACATGAGCCGTTTCGTGGAGATCATCAACCAGTACCGCCTGAACCTGTCCCTGAAGAAAATCTCCGTGATCCTGGCGGAGATGAAGACCCACCTCAACGCCGCATCCGCCCATATCGAGATCAACTTTCCCTATTTCATCGAAAAACGCGCCCCGATCAGCGATGCCGCCGGTTTGATGGACTATGACTGCAGCATCCGCGGCGTCAGCAGCAATGACGGCAAGATCGATTTGATTCTGGAGGTCGTGGTTCCGATATCGTCGGTCTGCCCCTGCTCCAAAGAGATCTCCGATGTCGGCGCCCACAACCAGCGCGGCGCCGTCAGCCTCAAGGTGCGCTTCAAGAAATTTATCTGGATTGAGGACGTGATCGAGGTGGTGGAAAAAGCCGCCTCGTGCGAGGTTTTTTCCGTTCTGAAGCGCGTTGACGAGAAATCGGTGACCGAGACCGCCTATCACAACCCGAAATTCGTGGAAGACATCGTCCGCGACGTAGCCGCCCTCCTGCGCGAAGACGACAACATCACCTGGTTCACGGTAGGGGCCGAAAACTTCGAATCGATCCACAATCACAGCGCCTACGCCCACATCAGCAGCAATCACCTTCAGACCGAAAACGGCTTTATCCGGGTGGTCTCGTCCTGAGACGGCCCCCGGGCCGGATCCCTCCGCCGTTTCACGACCGCCCGTGTGCGCTCCGGCGTCAAACGGTTCATCGTTCCCGTAAAAAGGATCGCACCCGGCGAAGAATCGGTTCCGGCCGTTTGCCCGGGTTGTTCAGCAGGAGCACAAAACGGTACGGTCGCCCGGCGTCGTTTTCGATATAGCCGACCCGGGTGCGGATGCCCCTGAGTGTTCCGGTCTTGAAATGGACGCCGCCTTCATACGTCATCAGGTGGCGGTAGGGTTCAAAATGCTTCAGGGCGATCATCAGTGACCGGGCGCTGATTCGGTTCTCACGGGAGATACCCGAGCCTTCCACGAAGCGGACATCGGCGATGCCCAGCACATCGCTGGCGTAGGCGGTCAGGGCGCGCGCCGCTTTGGGGAGCGTGCCCGGCGTCCCGTAGACATGCGCACCGGTGGCAATCAGCAACTGATTGGCCATGAAATTGTTCGAAAAGGCCATCAAGCGCGAAACGAGTTCATCCAGGCTGAAAGGGGAGGTGTGCCGGTAAACCAGTGTCATGTCCGGCACGGTTTGCGGGGCTGCAACGACCGGGCCCTGGACGCGCACCCCGGCCTGCTGAAGAAAATAGCGGATCATCTCACCGGCGTACAACAACGCTTCGCGGCCGCGATGCGAAAACACGATCCGGCCCCGTTTCAGTCCGGAGGCCCGAATGTGCGGCATGGCCATGGGCAGCAGGGGTGTCTGTGGCTCGGCGGACACGATGCGGCCCTTCCGGGTCTTGAAGTTGACGGTATTGAAATTGACGCAGAGTGCGCCGTTGGGGGCGTCGTAGGGATTGGTGGACGTGCTGACGCCAGGGATTGTCAGCGGTTGGCTGAAATAGCGATCGTCCAGCAGAATCGCCGTGATCGGTGTGTTGATGCGGGGCTTCAAATGCCCGGCGATATCGGCCAGAACTTCAGAGACCAGCAGGGGGTCGCCGAAGCCCCGGACCAGAAGTCGGCCCTCGGGGTCGAGATAGAAATCGGTGTAAAACCGGAAATCGTCTCCCAGGTAATGCCGGGCCGCCAGGGCGGTCACAACCTTGAGGGTCGAGGCGGGCACCAGCATCAGATCCGGGTTGTGGGCCGCCAGCACCCGTCCGCCGGCGTCCGTCACCAGGAGGGCGTCGCGCGGCCCGAGATCGGCCGTCGGCGAAGGCGGGCCGGCCAATGCCGGGGCGCTGGCGAGCAGCCCGAAAAATATCATCAGAGGCGCATATCTTCGCAGGCAGGGGCGCATGGGGGGTTCTCCGCTCGATATCCAAAACAGCGCCGCTGGCGTCCGACTTGAAACGACGGGGCGGCGTCGGTCGCCGTCGACCGGTCATCCCGGTTTACTGGCTGTCGATCACCAGCGTCACCGGGCCGTCGTTGACGAGGGCCACGGCCATATCGGCGCCGAAACGACCGGTTTGAACGGGGATCTCCAGCCGGCGGATCGTCGCGACGAAATGCGTGTAGAGGGCTTCGCCCTTGTCCGGCGGCGCGGCATTCACGAATGACGGCCGACGGCCCTTGCGGCAGTCGCCCAGCAGGGTGAACTGGGAAACCACCAGCATGGCCCCGCCGCAATCCACCAGCGAACGGTTCATCTTGCCGTTCTGATCCTCGAAAATCCGCAGATGGGCGATTTTGGCGGCCAGATAGTCGGCATCGCGCGGTGTGTCGTCCTGGGCCACCCCGAGCAGCACCAGCAGCCCCGCGCCAATGCGGCCGACGCCTTCACCCGCCACGGTGACCGCACTCGATTCAACCCTCTGGACAACAGCACGCATAAATATTTATTACAATTACTTATTATATATAACTTAAAGTTATAAATGATTAAAATTGACCCCCCCCCAGCATGCTTATCGATCCAGGAGGTCCGCAAAGGGGTTGTTGAACGGACGACGTGTATTTTTCCCTGTTTCGCCTGGGGATTGCTTCCGGCCTCGCGGTCGCGAGCGCTCGCCGCCCCGTGGGGGCCGTTTTTTTCCCGGCTGTGAACGCATGGAAAGGCCAATGCGTCGGCGGTCGCGATCGACCGCGAGCACGGTGACCTGCACTTTTTGGTGCACCTTGACCACATCGATCGGGTCTTTGACAAAGCGGTCGGCCAGTTCGCTGATGTGCACCAACCCGTCCTGGTGGACGCCCACGTCCACGAAGGCACCGAACCGGGTCACGTTGGTGACGATGCCCGGCAGCTGCATGCCGGCCTCGAGATCATCGAGGGTGGCGATCCCATCGGCAAAGGCAAAGGCCTCGAAGGCATCGCGGGGGTCGCGCCCCGGTTTGGCCAGCTCACTCAGGATGTCCTTCAGGGTTGGCAGGCCGGTTTTTGCGGTGACGTACCGATGCGGGTCGATCCGTTCCCGCAGGGCCCCCGCCTTCAAGAGGTCGGCAACCGTACAGTCCAGATCGGTGGCCATGCGGTCCACCACCGGGTAGCTTTCCGGGTGGACGGCGCTGGCGTCCAGGGGGTGGGCGCTGCCCGGGATGCGCAGAAAGCCGGCACATTGCTCAAAAGCCTTGGGCCCGAGACGCGGAACCTGTCTCAGGGCCTCTCGGGAGGCGAACGGGCCGTTGGCATTGCGAAAAGCCACGATGTTGCCGGCCAGGGAAGGTCCCAGACCGGACACATAGGTCAAAAGCTGGGCGCTGGCGCGGTTCAGATCGACCCCGACGCCGTTGACACAGCTGGCGACGACGTCGTCGAGGGCCCGCTTGAGCGCGTTCTGGTCCACGTCGTGCTGGTACTGTCCCACCCCGATGGATTTGGGGTCGATCTTGACGAGTTCGGAGAGGGGGTCCATCAGCCGCCGGCCGATCGATACGGCGCCGCGGACGGTGATGTCGTGATCCGGGAACTCCTCCCGGGCGACCTCCGAGGCGGAATAAATCGAAGCGCCGCTTTCGTTGACGATCACCACCGCGATGGCCGGCGCAAGTCCGAGGTTCTTGATGAAGACCTCGGTCTCGCGGCTGGCCGTACCGTTGCCAATGGCAATGGCTTCAATGGCGAATTCATCCACCAGGGCGGCAATCCTTTGGCCGGCGGCCTGGCGTTTGTTATCCGCGCCCACGATGAAAACCGTGTCGTGGTGGAGAAGCTTGCCCTGGCGATCGAGGCAGACCAGTTTGGCCCCGGTGCGAAAACCCGGGTCGAGGGCCATCACCCGCTTGCCGCCCAGCGGGGCGGCCATGAGCAGTTCGCGCAGGTTGGCGGCGAACACGTCGATCGCTTCACCGTCGGCACGTTCCTTGAGGACCAGGCGCATCTCGGTTTCCATCGAGCGGGCCAGCAGCCGTCGGTAGCCGTCCTGCACGGCCAGGCGCACCTGTTCGCTGTCGCCGCCCTGGCCGGTGACGAATTGGGATTCGAGCCGTTCCAGGGCCTGATCTTCTTCCGGGGCCACGGTGAGGTTGAGAAAGTCTTCCCGTTCGCCCCGGCGCATGGCCAGGATACGATGGGAGGGTGCGGCGGCCGCGGGTTCCTGCCATTCGAAATAATCCTTGTATTTGGCCCCTTCGGTTTCCTTTCCGGTGGCCACGCGGCTTCTCAGAACCGCCCGTCGCTGGAACAGCCCCCGCAGGCGCTCGCGGGCCAGGGCATCTTCGTTGATCCACTCGGCCATGATGTCCCGGGCGCCGGCCAGGGCGTCGGCCGAATCCGCCACCCCGTTGGCGGGTTCTACGAAATCGGCGGCCAGATTCTCGGGGGCGATCCCCGTTTGTTCAAAAATAGCCGTGGCCAGGGGCTCGAGGCCTTTTTCGCGCGCGATGGTGCCCCGGGTGCGTCGTTTGGGCCGGTAGGGCAGGTAGATGTCTTCCAACGCACTCATGGTCTCGGCAGTCTCGACCGCCGCCTGCAGTTCGTCGTTCAGGTGGCCGTTGTCCTCCAGGGACTTCAGAATGGCCTCGCGACGTTTCTGCAGCTCCGCGAGCTGTTCGAGCCGGTCGCGGACGGCGGTGATGACGACCTCGTCCAGGCTGCCGGTGGCTTCCTTGCGGTAGCGGGCGATGAAGGGCACCGTGGCACCCTCGGCCAGCAGAGCGGCCACCGATTGGACCTGTCCGGGGGTGATGTTGAGTTCCGCCGCCACGCGGGGGAGGTGGGCTGTGTTCATGGGATCCTTTCCGTCGGAATGCGCCAGAAGCTCACGGACGGCAGCGCCGCCCGGCGGCGTTGCCTGCGCAAGCCTCGTCGTATAAGCGGAGAGGCGCGTTTCTGTCAAGGGACAAGTCCTTGAGTATCGGGGCATGCGCAATCTCGAGGCCTGGACGTGCTTCAGGCTGAAAGCATGGCGACCAGTTCGGGCAGCAGGCGGCTGCTGGGGAAAGGAAAAAAGGCGCCTCCGCGGGACTTGCGGGCCAATTCCGAGAACGGATTGTCCTCGATGTTGATGTCATAGATGGTGCCCCCGCTGTTGAGGACCGTCCACGCCACCTGGTTGGGCAGGTTGGTGGCGCCCGAGGTGCCCACCACGATCAGCAGGCGGGTGTCCAGCGCCGCCTGGAGTGCGCTCTGGAAACGAAAATGGTGCTCGTTGTAGCTTTCGTCGAACCAGAGCACGTGGGGGCGGGTGCGGCCGCCGCAGGCGGGGCAGACCAGGATGGCGGCCTCACGGGCCGCAAGGGGTTGGCCGCTGTCGCGACCGATCAGATCTGACGGCAGGGGCACCAGGTCCGCTCGGCACTCGGCCGCGCAGCGCATGAAAAAGACATTGCCATGGATCTCGTAGGTGCACCCGGGGCTGCTTCCGGCCCGCAGGTGCAGCCCGTCGACGTTCTGGGTGATCAGCAGGAAGCGCGCACCCAGGTGCTTTTCCAGCGCCACCAGCGCCCGGTGGCCGGCATTGGGGGCGGCCCGGGCGCAGACCGTGGCCCGGTGGAGGTACCATTGCCACACGTCGTCGGGACGGCGGCTGAACATCCGGAAGGTTGCCATTTCCTGGGGGTGGTAGACCTGGCTTCCCACCGTCCAGTATCCCTCCGGGCCGCGGAAGGTGGGGATGCCGCTTTCGGCGGAGATGCCCGCTCCGGTAAGGACGGTCACCAATCCCGCCTCACCCAGGGTGGTCCGGAGGCGTTTTTCCTGTTCCCGCGAAATCATCGTTTATCTCCGGTAATTGAATTGCACGCGCGAAGGTTAAGTGTTAAACGGGCTTAGTTTTGATCTAAACCATCAGCTTCTGGTGGCGGACCTGGATAAGCGCTACCGATATCGAATGCTAAATCCTGGCGGTAGGAAAAGCGCCGCGCTCAGACAGGCCCGCGAGCCTGATCCATTCGCTC
>JASJBQ010000268.1 GCA_030066455.1 Desulfobacterales bacterium | reverse complement strand
TCCAATCCATGGGGACCATTGTGGGCCGCATCGACATCATAGCCCATCGGCTCCAGATAGTCGGCTACCAGCTGGCAGAGTTTTTTGTCATCATCCACAATCAGGATTTTCATTTCAGATTATTCACGCTTTGAGGGCTGCGAGACAACGCCAACTTGTTCCCGGCCCAATCAATGGTTCCTGTCTTATACCTCAAGCGGCGCCAAGGGCAATCGACTTTACAAATTCTTTACAAAAAAGCCCCTGATCGAAAAATAACCTTTACATCCATCCCTTATCCTCAGTGCAAATCCGGGGAGACGGATCCCCACAACCACTTTGCTTAATGGAGGATAAAAAATGGACGCGAAACTGAGAAGGACGGTAGACCGAAGCATCATGGTTTTGGTACTGGCGGCTTTTTTCATGGCGGCCGGCGCCCTGCCGGCCATGGCCGGGGCATCCGCCAAGACAGCCGTTGGGCACAAGGGCGCCATGGAGCGGCACAGGCATCACCGCCCCCCCCTGGGCATATGGCAGGACCCGCAGATGGTCCAGAAGCTGGAACTCACGGAAGCGCAAATCAAAAAGCTTCGGGATGCGGATTTCACTTCCCGGGAAAAACGGTTGGAACTGAAAGCCCAACTCGACCGTTTGGACCTGCAGATGGAAAAGGCTTTTTCCGCTGACACGGTTGATCAACAGTCAATCCTGAAACTGGCGCAACAGATCTCGGAGGTGAGGGGGCGCCTCTTTATCCAGCGAATTGAATCTCGCCTCACGCTGGGAGAAATTCTAAATGCCGATCAGATGGACAAGCTGAAACAGCAACTATGGCAGGAGAAAAAGCGGGGTCCCCAGACTGGCCGGAAGGGCCGCATCGAAAATCATGCGGCCTAATTATCCCTGACGACCTTTTTAGAACCTATCTCAAAAAAATCTAAGTGCCCCTGGCGGTGTTGTGAACCGGCTCAAAATGCTCACATACTATTTGTATGCTCCGCTTTCTCGCCGTCTCACGCCTTGCCAGGAACCCTAATCTTTATTTTGAGATAGTTTCTAGAAAAATCAAATTTAAGGAGAGCATGCAATGATCATCGCAAAAAGTTTCCCCATCGTAATCATTCTATTGGTGATCTTTATTGCCATCGGTGCATTCGGGAGTGGCGCTTTTGCGCAGGATCGAGGTGGAAGGCGGCCAGAGCCGCCGCCGGAAGCCTATATCGCCTGCGAGGGAAAATCGCCCGGGGACAAGGCCGAGTTTGAAAGCCCGCGCGGCGATACGGTCACGGGCACCTGTGTGCAGCAGGGTGACCGTCTGTTCCTGCGCCCGGACAATCCTCCAAAACGCAGGGGAAGAAAATCATCGACGAGCTAAGCGTTGGCGGGATGATTCCAAAAGGGAACGGCTTGCATGGGGAAGCCGTTCCCAGCATCCCAATGACCTGATGCGAAAGCAAACAGCGCCTAAACAGAAACGCACGAATGCCTGCATCGCAGCGTGCGGCCTGAATTCAACTCCAAAGGGCTGCGGGTCATTCTTAAGGCCTGCCGGGCGATAAACGCGCAAGGCGGCAGGGTCGTTCTGATGAATTTTCAGCCCCACATCAAGGAGGTGTTTGAAATCATCAATGCTTTGCCGGAGCAACGGATTTTCGCCAATTGGCATGCGTTCACCAACTACCTGGGAGCGGTCCAAAACGGCTGCGTTGACGCTGGTTGTCTGAAGCAATCCGAAATCGGAGCGGACAACAGTATTATTTGTGCCGCGATCAACACCCATCAGCGCAATGAGATGCACCCCTTGTAAGCCGGACTTCAGGGAGAAGAGCAAAGATGCGCCAAGATTTTTTTGACAATCACCCGAGGCGACTCAATATTATTAAATAAGCATATACTAATATACTTGCGTGGCGCATCATGGCGAAAATCGAAGAATTATCCGAAATTTTCAAAGCCCTGTCAGATCCGACCCGGTTAAGGCTGGTTCAATTGTTGAATAATTGCAAACCGGGCGTTTGCCAGGGAGGGCCCTTGTGTGTCAATGCCCTGGCACACCATCTGGGTGTTACCCAATCGGCAGTCTCACAACACCTTAGAATCCTGAGACAGGCGGGTCTGGTTCGCGGTGAGCGGCACGGCAATTTTATGCACTATTCGCTCGATCCGAATGGCCTGAGTCGCTATCGCACAGTCCTGCACGACACGCTCGGAAAAGAATTCATCCCAGACTGACGCATTTTCGCATAACTAAATATTGGTATGTGCAAATGTCCAAATATGGTTTATGCAAAGGGGGTGATCTTATGTGTTGTAACGCGGGTCTTCATCACAGGGGACAGAGATGGGGGCATCAACAGGCATGTGGCTGTGGATGTCTCGGTGGTGAATTTTCAAGACCGCGATTCATGACCAAGGCGAAGCGGATCGCCAGTCTAGAGGACCATCTTGCGGATCTGCAGGATCAGGTGAAAGCGGTAAAGGAGCATATTGCGGAAATGAAGAAGGAAAAATAGCCCCGCTTTTGAGGCGAGCTCTCGAAGCAAATGACGGGTCAGCAAACGGGCCCGTCTCGCCTGTCATGGGGTTAAAACCTGCTGCCTTTATGAACGAACACGCATCAACAAGGACGGTACTGGTCTGGGATCTGCCGTTGCGCCTGTTTCACTGGACGACCCTTGTCCTGGTGGCTATTTGCCTCCTGACCGGGAAGTTGGGCCTGGATTGGCTGAATGTCCACATGACGAGCGGGTACGGGGTTTTGGCGCTCGTACTGTTCCGCCTGGTTTGGGGGATGGTGGGCGGTTATCATGCCCGGTTCAGTTCTTTTTTGCGCGGTCCGGGAACCGTGTGGCGTCACGCTGCGGGCCTTTTTCAAAAAGATGCGCCCCCACATCTGGGCCACAATCCTCTCGGCGGCTGGTCGATCATGGCCATGCTGGGGGCTTTGCTGCTGCAGGCCACCGCCGGTCTATTTGCCAATGACGATATTTTTACGGAAGGACCGCTGTATCCCCTGGTGAGCAAAGCGGCTTCCGACATGCTTACGCGTATTCACAGGATTAACGCCGATGTCATCAGCGTGTTGATCGCCATCCATATCCTGGCGGTATTGTTTTACCTGGTCGTCAAACGCGACAACCTGATCGGGCCGATGATCCACGGCCGCAAACGCTGGCGCGGTCCAGCCCCGCCTGCCGCCGGCAGCCTCTGGTCGGCCGCCGCGATTGCCGGCGTTTGCGCGGGGGTGGTTTTCTTTATCGTGCGCTATGCAGCCGCCTATTTGCGGTAGGTCTTGTGGCAGCGGCTGCAGCTCTTGGCGGTAGCGCCGAATGTTGACTTGATGGCACCCTGATCGCCGCCTTGCGCGGCAGTCAGCAGGTCTTGGCTGGCCGCTTCGAACTCCTGGGCGGCCGCCATGAAACCCTCGCGGTCCCGCAAGGCGTCCTCCTTGAGGGTTGTGCCTCCGCCGTCGTAGGAACCCGGCACCAGGGAAGCCTCCCAGGGGAGCGCGGCCATCAAGGCCACGATCCGGGCGTCCTTTTCAAAGGCGTCTTGGGCGTAGGGCTGCGAGCCTTTGACCATGTCGGCCATTTCCCCAAAATGCTTACCGATGACCTGCATCACGGCCTTGCGATAGGCGATTGCATCGTCGGGTTTAGCAAATTGAGCCCAGGCTACTCCGCCCGTCACGACCAAGATCAAAATTAGCGTTAACAGCTTGATCTGGTGATTCATACATCCTCCTTTATTGTCCTGTAAGTGTGCCGCATCTAACCGATGCCAAATGGAACGAGGACCCGATGCGCTCTTATGCGTAGCGAATGGATCGTGAAGGTGCAATAGCAAAGAATGGAAAGGGAGGGTACGATAGACGAAATGGCACTTAATCCGTGGATAGAGTGTGTTCGATATATTGGCACGCCATAGGTAACAAATGCTGCTTTATCTACTGAATTACCTTTTCCATTTTCGACGGTGGCGCTGATACCAGATTCAGCGGTATCAGGTTCTCGGCCAATACATGATGATGGCTACGCCCAACAGCGCTATACCCCCGCCGATAAGATCAAACCGGTCCGGGGCGATATCGTCGACCTTCCAGCCCCAGATGATGGAGAGCACGATAAAGACGCCGCCATAGGCGGCATACACCCGGCCGAAATGGGCGGGCTGCAAGGTGGGGATGACGCCATAGATCACGAGGACAAGGGCGCCGCCCAGTCCGTACAAAATCGGTTTGCCTTCGCGTAGCCAAAGCCATACCAAATAGCCGCCGCCGATTTCGCAAAGCCCTGCTAAACAGAAGTAGAAAACCGAATGGATAGCTGTTGTCGCGTTCATAGAACTCCCGTGCTCTCAGCGCCCCGTCGGGCGTTTGCGATAAATGACATTGACCAGGGCTCCCCCGGTGATAAACAGCGCCCCGATAAGCGTACTGGCGGTGGGGATCTCGTCGAACAGCAGCCATCCGAGAATGGCGGCAAAGATGACCTGGACATAGGAATACGCCGTGGCCTTGCTGGCATCCTCGGTTTGCATGGCCCGCGTCAGGCCGTACTGCGCCACCTGGGTGAAAATGCCCACCAGAAGCAATAGGATCCAAGTCCATCCGGTCGGCATGACAAATCGGTCACCCAAAAGAATGCACGCCACCGGAAGGGCAATGAAAGGGAAATAAAAGATGATCACGGACGGATCTTCGGCGCTGCTCAGGCGCCGTATCAATACATACGCTGCGCCACTGCCCAACGCCCCGAGCAAAGCCGCCCCAACGCCCAGCAGGGGCAATGGCGGGGTACCGGCGGCCCATCCGCCGAACAAAAATGCGGGTTGCACCATGATCAACAGCCCGGTCAGGCTGAGCACGATACACACCACCGTGGAGCGCTGGATGGTTTCCTTGATGAACACAAAAGCCAGCAACGAGGTAAAAACCGGGTGCAGGTACTGCAGCAGGGTTGCTTCCGCCAGGGGCAGGGTGGTGACCGCGTAAAATACGCACATCAAGGCGAGTGTGCCGATCAAGCCCCGGGCCGTGAGAAGGAATTTGTGGTGCCCCCATGGGCTTATTCGTTTGCGTTTGATGTCGATGTAGCTGATACATGCCGAGATCAAGGCGCGGGCGGCGACGATCTCCAGCACGGGAATCCCTCTCTGGGCGGCGGTTTTGACACAAGCCGCCATGAAGGCAAAACTTAGCGCGGATAACAGCATGTAGCGAACGCCGACAGGTATTCCGATCATCACATCGCCCGGGATTACGATACGCGGATACACGCTCCGTATCATGTATCGCTATTCAAACGCACTTTAAAGGCGTTTCGTGTTCAACGGCTATGGTATGGGACGCTATCCCGCCGACGGCCGGTGCGAGGAACGCCGGGCTGGCCACGCATTTAACGGCTGCCGACTGCTCTGACCCCTTTTACCCGTGTTGGATGCGGCCATCGATCGCGCCGGGCTTCGGCGATTCAGCATATAACCGCTTGGGCGATCCTTGCGCTGGGGCCTTCGTCGCTGTAGCGTGTTTCTTTTGGCCGTTTTATCGAAGGCTCTTCTGACGGCAACGTATGGGCTTAATCCTTTTTGATACGACCGCTTGTTATGGAGTATATCCAGTATCCTGGTGGGCTTTGGATCATCAGGTGAATGTTTCATTCCAAGTGCTTCGTGGGTGAATAACATTTTCAGCGGGGTTGACCATGTTCAGACCAATTCACACGGGTTCTTTTGGCGTTGCTTGTGTTATTTTGCTTTTTTTGGCCGGGGTTGGAGCGGCTACGGCCGCTGCGGAGGCATCCGCCATCAACTGTCGGGCCCACGACGGTAAATGCGTCCTGCCAATGGGTAATGCGACGGTGACGCTGGAAATAAATCCGCGACCGGTCACCGCCATGCAGGATTCAACCTTCACGGTCACACTCACCGGCCCGGCGCCCAAGCAGCCTCCCTTTATCGACCTGGGGATGCCGGCCATGAAGATGGGGCCCAACCGCGTTCAGCTCAAACCGAGCGGTGATGGCACCTATACGGGCAAGGGGATTATCGTGCGTTGCAAAAGCGGCCGTCGGACCTGGTTTGCCCATGTTGTCGTTCCCGGTGCCGGAGAGGCCCGGTTCGTCTTCGATGTCGTTTATTGATCCCTTATACCCGGTTTTTCTGGCCGCCGGATTTTCCGTGGGCTTCGGCCACTGCATCGGGATGTGCGGCCCGATCGTGGTCTCACTGTCTCTTAACCTGAAGCGCCATCGTTACCTGCCCCATATCCTCTACAACGCAGGCCGGGTCACCACCTACAGCTTTTTAGGGGGCATCATGGGGGCCACCGGCTCATTCTCCATGGTGGCTTCCAATATCGCGGGCATTCAGCAGGGCGCCCTGGTCTTTGCCGGCCTGGTGATCATCGTCATGGCACTCGCCATGAGCGGCTGGCTGCCCCTGGGAAGGATCTTTGGGGATTATCACAACCCACAGGGCTTCCTGGTCAGAGGTTATCAAAAGCTGTCCCGGAATGGTTCGGCGGCCGCCTATTTTCCGCTGGGCCTGCTATTGGGCCTTTTACCCTGCGGGCCTGTCTACACGGCCCTGATAGCGGCCGCCGGGGCCGGGATG
>JASJBQ010000267.1 GCA_030066455.1 Desulfobacterales bacterium | reverse complement strand
AGGGGTGCGGTAAGGGTGAAACGGTGCGGTAAGAGCGCACCAGTTCCCCGGGTGACCGGGGAAGCTAGGCAAACCCCTCCCGGTGCAAGACCAAATAGAGGAGCGTTCGAGGGCGGCCCGCCCGAGCTCCCGGGTAGGTCGCAGGAGGCGGCGGGCAACCGTCGCCCGTAGATGAATGATCGCCGTCCGGCTCCGGGCAACCGGGGCGGGAAACAGAATTCGGCTTATGGGCTGCTCTGGCCGTTTTCGATTGTGACGGTCCACCCCGGCAGGACCTCCCCCAACGCCATCGATCGGAAGAAACATGCAAGCGGAACAGACGGGTGAAATCTCCTACCAGGAAAAAGTGCGCATTTTCTCCCACGACTACCTGAAGTGCTGTGTCTACATTTCCCAGGCCCGTGACCGGCGGCTGATCTTTACCAAAAAACTCTATTCCAAACTGATCGGCACCACGCAGCTGATGGAAGACTTTTTGGACTTCCATGGCGCCAAAAACAATACGGACTGGTACTATTATCGTGAGCTTACGGCGGCCGTCCGGCATCTCAGTCTGGGTGCCTACTCCCAGAAGCATATCGCCAACCGGCTGGTCTTTTACGATCTTCCGGATGCCGACGCCTTTGCCGTTCAAGGCGAGAAGACCTTGGAGTTTTTGAACACCTGCCTGGTCAACCTATCCCCGGCGATCATGGACGAAGCCCGTCGGCTGAATATCCCCCAACCCGAGCGGGGCTTCGACCCGGCCAAGTTTCCCAGCATCGCCTCGGCGGAAATGCTGGCCTATGACATCGACGATGAAAACAAGGATTTGCAGAAGCAGCACATCGTCAAGATCGCCAGTGAATTTTTAAGCATTGGTCAGAAGTTCGATCAGATGGGGTTCTACGAACCCTATCCCCTGGAAAAGATACTGACGATCGTTCCCGATAAGGTCAATGAAGTCCAGGTGCGGCGATTTGAGATGCTGGTGCACAACCTGCAGTCCGCCTTCGACTCCTATGTCATCCACGGCGGCTACCGCTACGGCAACCGCAAGCTCAAGCAGTTGCGCAGTCATTTCTCGGTGGTGTTTCACCTCCTGCAGCTTACCGGCCGGCTGTTGCATTTCTACGAACGCCACCAGCACGCCACCAGCTTCAAAAACATCTACCAGCAGGTTCAGGAACGTCTGTATGCCCTTGTCGAACCCGAGGCGCTTCTGGACCGCACGATCAACTTCGGACTTTTCTACGCCTGCCATTTTCTGAATACCGGCAAGGCGTTGGCCAAGGATATTCTCAACGCGAACATCGAACGCGGACGCATTACTGTGGGCATTCCGGTCAAACTGGGTTTTCACAGCCGGCCAAGCTTGCTGGTGGCCAAAATTGTTCAGCACTACGGCGGTCAGGTTGAATTGTGCATCGGCGATGATCGCTTTGACGCCAGCAGTGTTCTGGATATCCAGTGGGCCGGGGGGAAAATCAACAAGGAGAACATCACCGAAGTAATCTTCGAAGGTGATACACGGGCCCTCGACGACATCGAAATTCTGGCCGGCGTCAACTATGGCGAAGACACCATGGGCAAAGGCGTGCCACTGCCCAAAGAACTGCTTTACCTGCGCTGAAGGAAGACGATCACCCGTGAGGACCCCATATATCCGATCCCTGCAACCAGCGATCGCCGCTTCTGGATGGCCCGCGTGAGTGCTGCGGTCATCGTCGCCGCCGGAAGGGGTCGGCGCATGGGGGGCGGTAGGCGCAAACCCTACCGGCGGTTGGGGGGGGTGCCTATCCTGGGCCGCACCCTGGAGACCTTTCACCAGAGCGGACGCTTCGGCGAAATCATCGTGGTGGCAGCGGCCGGTGACATGGACGCCTGCCGCCGGGAAGTGCTCGTGCCCCTTGGGCTGGGCGACCTTGTCCATGTCGTCGCCGGCGGCCGCGAGCGGCAGGCAAGCGTTTGCGCCGGTCTCGAGGCCTGCCAGGGGCAGGACGATGACCTGGTCCTGATCCACGACGGGGTTCGTCCTCTGGTTACGGTGGATAGCCTGCAGGCCTGTCTGACCGCGGCGGCGGAGAAAGGCGCTTGTATCCTGGCCGTACCGTCTGCCGATACCTTGAAACAGGGTCGGCCGGATGGCCGGATCGTCAAAACCCTGCCCCGGGATGCGGTTTGGCAGGCTCAGACCCCGCAGGGTTTCAGACTCGGTCTGATACGGGCCGCTCACCGCAAGGCCCGGCAGGACGGCTTCAAAGGAACCGACGACGCCCAATTGGTCGAGCGCCTGGGGGCGCCGGTGTTCATCGTGCCGGGCAGCCCGGCCAACATCAAGATTACCTGTCCGGAGGACCTCGTCCTGGCCGAGGCCATTTGGCGGCAGCGCCGCCAAACCTGAAGTGCCGGTCATACGGGCAGACCGCGGATCAGGCGGTGGGAGCGGCTGCCGACAGGAACGCCTCGATGGCGCTTACGGCCGCTTCGGGGGTCGCCACCCATCGCAGGCGGCCGCTTTCGATGTAGGACGGGAAAACGAGGCCCAGATCGAAGTCCAGCAGGACCACCGGTCGGTCGTGTTTGAGCGCCAGGGCTACCTCGGAAACGGTTCCAGCCCCCCCCCGGCAGGCGACCACGACGTCGCTCGAAAGGGCGTTGACGTAGTTGCGCGCACTTCCCATGCCGGTCAGAATCGGAATTTGAATATAAGGCGACAGATGGCGTCGATCGGCATCCGGCAGCACGCCCACGGTGAGGCCGCCGCCCTCGCAGGCCCCTCGGGCGGAAGCTTCCATAATACCGGCCGAACGGCCGCCGTTGAGCAGCACCCACCCCTGCTCGGCGATCAGGCGCCCCAAACGGTAGGCCTTGGATTTCTGAACCGCATCGGCGCGTCCCCCTCCCATGACGCCGATGACGACTCGGGTCGGTATCGTTGCCATTTTTGTTTCTGTACCTATATTGTTTTGTCGACCGCCGAGCTTTAGAACCTTGACCATGCCCGGCAACACCTGATCGGTTGAAGTTATTGACCGGCAGATATCGGCTAACACATTGCGGCTGGCGATGCAAACGCTCGAGAGACGACTACGCATCAGGCCCACATAGACGAGACAAAGTGTCGAAGGAGGAAGACGAGACATGGAAATGGCAGGTATGGAAGCGCAGGCCCCCCCGAATCGACAAGACGGTGAAGCTTTTCTCCAGCAGCTGCGAGCTACTTTTGCGCAAATGCCGAACGATATACCGCTTTTGCTTTTTACGGATCGGGCTCAGGAGGATGTCTTCGCCCAGGCCAACCGCCAGGTCATTCGCGCCTTCCGTGAGTTGACCGACCGCATCACTTTGCGGGAGTACGGATTGGACCATGAAAAAGCACGCGAGCTCAATGTTACGGTTGCGCCGACCCTGGTGATCGCCCCGGACCAATACAACATTCGCTGGGTCGGCGCTCCCATGGGAGAGGAAGCCCGGACATTTCTGGAACTGATGATTCTGGTCGGAACCGGGCAGAGCAACGTCAGCGATCAATCCCTCAAGGTCCTGGATCGTATCGACGGGCCGCGGAACGTCAAGGTCTTTATCAGTCCGTCCTGCCCCTACTGCCCCCAGGAGGCAGTCAACGCCGCCAAGGCGGCGGTGGCTCGCCCTGATCTGATTAATTTGGAACTGATCGATATCCAGTGCCGACCCGATATCGCACAGCAGTATTCCGCCCACAGCGTGCCCGTGGCCTACGCCAACGAAACCCTCATCGGCCAGGGCGCCCAGGCCGAAGAGGTCTTCATGAGTTCGCTGCAGAAGCTCGATCCGCAGACGATCTTCATCCCCGACGTGGATGCCGAAGTGGTGGAAACCGATCTCACGATCGTCGGCGGCGGGCCAGCCGGTCTGACCGCCGCGATCTATGCCGTTCGCAGCGGGCTCAAAACGGCCCTGGTCGAGGCCGACGCACTTGGCGGCCAGGTGGCCTTGACGCCGATCGTCGAGAACTATCCCGGTTTCACCCAGGTGGGCGGCAAGACCCTGGTGGATATCATGGTCAACCACGCCCTCGAGTACGTCCAAATTTTCCAGGGGGAGAAGGTCATCGACATCACACCGGGCACACCGCATGAAGTGCTGACCACCCGGCGCCGGTTCATGACCAAAACCATTCTCTTGGCCACCGGTGCCAGTCATCGCCACCTGGGCGTGCCCGGTGAGTCGCGACTGAGCGGTCGCGGGGTCAGCTACTGCGCCACCTGCGACGGTCCGCTGTTCAAAAATAAACAAGTCATCATGGTCGGCGGGGGCAACTCCGCCGTAACCGAGGCCCTCCATCTCTACCACATGGGTGTGGATGTCACCCTGGTCCACCGCCGCGACCAGCTGCGCGCCCAGGAGCATCTGGCCAAAAATCTCAAAGAATCCGGCATCCCCGTGCTCTGGAATACCGAAGTCAAGGACATCCTGGGGGAAGAGCGGGTGAACGCGGTCGAGTTGATCAACAACCAGACCAGTGAAATCTCTACCCTGCCAACAGATGGGGTGTTTCTGGCCATTGGATACGAACCGGCGGTGGAACTGGCCCAAAAAGTCGGTATCGAACTCAACGAGGACGGCTACATCGCCCGGGATGCCAAACACCGTACCAATATACCCGGCATCTACGTCGCCGGTGACGTCGAGGGCGGCTACAAGCAGATCGTCACCGCTACCGGTATGGGCTCCGAGGCCGCCATGACGATATTCGAGGATCTCATCAATCCCTACTGGCAGAAGGATTCGTGACCGATCGTTGCGTGCGGACGAACCAGTGCCCGCCCAGGTATCCTTCTGCGGCGGGCGCAACCTGGCATTGGACCATGCGGGTCGCCGATTCTTTTGCCTTCCGACGATCGGTTTTGATCGCCCCTTAGCCCCCAATTCCTCATCCAGATCAAGAGAGGAGTGCCTGGGATGTCGCGATGGACAGGCCCCGGTTTGCTTTGTGTGCTGGTGATCACCGCTTTGGTCATGCTCGCCCTGCCAACCTCGGCCGGCGGCCCCTCAGCGTCGAGCGGAACAATCGTTTTCCCAAAACCGCTAGACAGTTACGGCGATATTCCCGGTGATGGGTTGGGGGCGATCATCGTTAACCGCATTCGCCAGGAGCCTTTCAATCTGGTGGCCACCGTCATCTTTTTGGCCGCCATCCTCCACACTTTTCTGACCAGCCGCTTCATGGCCATCGCCCACCGCTGGACCCGCGAGCATCAGGCACGGATCGCCAAGGGGGGTACCGAGCGTTATTCCGTGCATATCGGCGCGGAGATCTTCCATTTTTTGGGCGAGATCGAAGTGGTTTTCGGCCTGTGGGCCGCCGTCCTGACCTGGACCATCTTCTTGTTCTACGATTGGGAAACGCTGCACCATTACATCACCCGACGGGTCAATTTCACCGAACCGATGTTCGTGGTCGTGATCATGACCCTGGCTGCCACGCGCCCCATCCTCAAACTGGCCGAAACCGCTTTGGCGCGGGTGGCCCGGATGCTGGGCGGCTCTCTCAAGGCCTGGTGGCTGACCCTTTTGACTTTGGGTCCCATGCTGGGGTCGCTGATCACAGAGCCTGCGGCCATGACGATCTGTGCCCTGCTGCTGGCCCGCAAGTTCTACGACCTGGAGCCTTCCCGACCGTTTAAATACGCCACCATGGGGTTGCTCTTTGTCAACGTTTCGGTGGGGGGCACCCTGTCGCATTTTGCGGCGCCGCCCGTGCTGATGGTGGCCGGGCCCTG
This sequence comes from Desulfobacterales bacterium, assembly GCA_030066455.1. Next base: position 879 of record JASJBQ010000267.1, on the reverse strand, counting down.
GCAGTGGGACATGAGCTACATGGTGACGCACTTCGGCTGGAAGGCGGCGCTGGCGATCGTGCTTTCCAACGGCCTCTACTTTTTTATCTTCCGTCGCGAACTGGACGCGCTCGAGAAGAACTTTACGCTGACGAGCCTCAAGGACGACATCCAGCGCACCTACATTCATCGCAGCGAATTCGAGCCGGAGTTTGAGCGCACCGGCGACGAGCTCGGTGAAGAATTGGGGTTTCGCTGGGCGGTGGAAAGCCGTTATGCCGCCCTGAAAAAGGCCATCGAGAAGCGGCTGTGGGACAAATACAAGGACGACATCCACACCCGCCGCGTCGACCTGAAACTCGCGCGGGAGGCTTTCGACACGCGTTTTGAAGAGATCAAACGCCAGAACCTGCGCCGGACATTTCCGGGCTTGCTGCCCGCGGACCAGCGCCCACGTTATCGCGATCCGGAGTGGGACAACCGCGACGATCCGGTGCCCGCCTGGGTCATCGCCATGCATGTCGTTTTCATGGGGTGGACCATCGTCAACGCCCACGATCCAGCCATCTTCGTGCCCGGCGTGCTGTTTTTCCTGGGGTTCTCCCAGGTGACCGCGCCTTACCAGAACCGGATCGATCTCAAACCGCCGCTTCTGGTGGGGTTCTTTCTCGGGGGGCTGGTGATCCACGGCGGGGTGCAGGGATGGTGGATCGCACCGGTTCTTGGCGCCTTGACGGATATCCCCCTGATGCTGATCGCCACCGTGCTGACGGCCTTCAACGACAATGCCGCCATCACTTATCTGAGCACCCTGGTGCCGAACCTGACCGCCGGGCTCAAATACGCGGTGGTGGCCGGAGCGGTGGCCGGCGGCGGGCTGACCATCATCGCCAACGCGCC
>JASJBQ010000266.1 GCA_030066455.1 Desulfobacterales bacterium | reverse complement strand
ACGGGACACGGGCGCTTTCTTTTGGTTCGTTTTCTTGCGCGCGCAAGAAAATGAACATAACGCCTGTAACGGGCTGATTTGGCATATTCACACAACCCTCAATATGAGTAGATATTCACACGCGGCCTAATAATATGTGTACCCCACCGCATTGTTCTTCTGCTTCTCTTCGATCAACGTGTTGGCCACACGATCGAAAAGCTGCTGCGCGCCGCGGTAGCCCAGATGCGTCAAACGGCTGCCGTCCACCCGATCGTGGACCGGAAATCCCACCCGCACCAACGGCTTTTTAAGCCGCCGCGCCATGGTGTAGCCCTTGCTGTGGCCGATCAGCAGATCCACGTCCATGTCCGCCAGTGCCTTCTCGATGTCGACAAAGTCGACATCTTCAAGAATCTGCATCTGGTCGTGCTGGGCCGCCGGCACCACACGCCTGATGGTGGTCGCAAACCGCCCGTCGCCGCCGCCGGTGGCGCACAGCACGGGAACGATGCCCAACTCGCCGCAGTAGCCGGTCAGGCCGGCCACCAGGTCTTCCTCGCCGAAAATGGCGGCCCGCACGCCGTTCAAGTGCTTGTGCCCGTCCACCAGGGCATCCAGCAGGCGACCGCGCTGGGCCGTATACCTGTCCGGCACCGGGCGCCCGCTGAGAGCCGCCTGGCAGTCGAAGAAACGATCGGTCTGGCGGATACCGATCGGCAGGCCCAGCCGATGGAGGGGCACATTGCAATGTTCGTTGAGCCAGGTGCCGGCCGTCTCCCCGGCACCGGCGAGCACCAGGCCGCACTCGATGCTGGCCGCGGCGGAACCCGTACGGCGCAGGGCCGCCACCGGCGTGCCGCCCGCGGGGATGCGCTGATATTCGGTCCACAAGGGGCCGTTGAGGGTATCGCTGTAATCGGGCACCAGAACGGGTGTCAGGCCAAAGGAAGCGATGATGGTCCTGAGCTCGCGCAGGTCGGCGGGCGACACCATGCCTGCAAACAGATTGACACGCGTGGGCTCCCGGGCGGGTTCCGGCTCGGCCAGAGCGGAGACCAGCGCCCGTGCCGCCCCGTGAAAGCCCTGCATGTGGGTGCCCTGATAGCTGGGCGTGGCCACGTGGACCAGGGCCGGCAGATCCTCGTCGCGGTGGTCCGCCTGATAGGCCCGGATGAACATGGGGACGTCGTCGCCGATGGTTTCGGACAGGCAGGTGGTGGCCACGCCGATCAGGTCCGGATCATACTGACGGCGGATATTGTCGATGGCCAGCTTGATGTTGGCCCCGCCCCCGAAGATGGCCGTATCCTCTCCGAAATTGGAACAGGCGATATCCAGCGGCTCCTTGAAGTGGCTGATCATATAGCGCCGGATGTAGGTGGAGCAGCCCTGGGAGCCGTGGAGCAGCGGCACGGTGTTGGCAATGCCCTTGAAGACCAGGGCGGCGCCCAGGGGCGCACAGAGCTTGCAGGCGTTCTGGGTGGCGGTGAAGTGCTCGGTCGACGGGGCGGATGTCATGAGGTCTCCTCTCCGGCCGCCATCGCGGCCGCCCGGGCCGGAACGAACTGCCACACCGGGCTGGTCACCGAGGTATGCACCTCGCGGGCAAACTGCAGCATGCCGGCGAACCCGGCCAATGGCATCTTGCGTTCATGGTTGTGGTCGCAGAAGCCGATGCCCATCTTGAAAGCGATGGGGCGCTCCTTGACGCCGCCGATGAAGAGATCGGCCTGCTTCTCGATGATGTACTTGGAGAGTTCCAGCGGGTTGGCGTCGTCCAGGATCACGGTGCCGTCCTCGCACATATCCTGCAGGGTGGCATAATCGCTGGCGTTGCCGGTCTGCGAGCCCACGAGCACCACCCGCATGCCGAGGTGGCGCAGGGCCTTGATCAGGGAGAAAGCCTTGAAGGCGCCACCCACGTATACCGCCGCCCGCTTGCCGTCCAGATCCTTTCGAATTTGCTCCAGTTCAGGCATGATGGCCCCGACCTCGCGGCGCACGATGGCCCGCGTGCGTGCCATGACCTCCGCGTGATCCTTGAAATGCGCGGCCACGTCATAGAGGGCCGTGGCCATGTCCTCGATGCCGAAGTAGGACGCGCGGATATAGGGAATCCCGTAAGCTTCCTCCATCATCTCGGCCAGGAAGGTGAGCGCCCCGGAGCACTGCACCACGTTGAGCGCGGCCCCGTGGCTGCGGCGGATCTGGTCCACCCGGCCGTCGCCGGTCATGATCGAAACCACCTCGACCCCCATCTCCTCGTAGTACTTCTTGATCAACCAGGCTTCCCCGCCGATGTTGAACTCGCCCAGGATGTTGATGCTCACGGGGGCGATCTTGTCCGTAGCACCGGTGCCCACGAGTTTGGCCATCGCGTCGCAGGCCGCCTTATAGCCGTCCTTTTTGGTCCCCCTGAACCCTTCGGAATGGACCGGCAGCACCGGGATGCCCTTCGCCTTCTCGATCTGCCGGCAGACGGCGGCCACGTCGTCACCGATGATCCCGACGATGCAGGTGGAGTAGACGAAGGCGGCCTTGGGTTTGTACTGGTCGATCAGTTCGTCCAGCGCGGCGGCCAGTTTTTTCTCCCCGCCGAAGATGACGTCCTTTTCGCGCAGGTCGGTGGAAAAACTCATGCGGTGCAGTTCGGGCCCGGAAGACAGGGCCCCGCGGATGTCCCAGGTATAAGCCGCGCAGCCGATGGGTCCGTGGATCAGGTGCAGGGCGTCGGCAATCGGGTAGAGCACCACCCGCGAACCGCAGAACACGCAAGCCCGCTGGCTGACCGAGCCGGCCAGGCTGTGGCGCCCGCAGTCCATCTCGAAAGGCTGGCTCCCCTTCTGGTGAATCTGGGCCTGACGTTCTTCCAATATCGGGATGGAAGTCATCGTTTTCTCCTATTTAAGGCTGTCCCTTCGAAGCACTCAATTGGCGCTAAAAACAAACCGAAGCGAAGAGCAAGCATCAGGCCGTCAGGCAAGGCGGCGGACGATCGGGAAAGCGCAGCAACCATTTGGTTGTGAGCATTTACCGGAGTTCGCCAACGCCGCATGACGGCCTGATGCGCCGCTATTCGCTCCGGTTTACATGACCAGTTCCATGTTGATGTCATCCGCGTCACGATCCTTGCGGTCCAGGATGGCATCCAGCAGCTTCTCCAGAAGACGCAGCGCACCGCGGTAACCCATGGTGGCGAAGTAGCTGTGCCCCAGGCGGTCGTAGATCGGGAACCCGTAGCGGATCAGCGGCGTGTCCTCGTCCTTGGCGATATACTTGGCGTAGGTGTTGCCGATGATCAGGTCCACCGGCGCAGTTTGTATCCACTGGTGGAAGAGCAGCATGTCGCCGGGAACTTTGATGTTCACATCGGCGGGCACCCCGGCCACGGCCTCGCGCAGGGACTTTTCGTATTTCTTCCCGGCCGGTGTACCGGTAATGATGTGCACGGGCTGCATGTCGAGCGCGACCAGAAAGCGGGTCAGCGCCAGGACCTGATCGGGATCGCCCACAAGGGCCACGCGTTTGCCGTAGAGGTACTGGTGCCAGTCGGAGATGCTGTCCACCAGCTGGCCGCGCTCCAGATTCAGGGCCGCGGGCACGCTGACACCGGCCATCCGGCGCAGGGTGTCCACGAATTCGTCCGTGCCGTGCAGCCCCAGGGGGAGGCCCAGGATCTCACAGGGGACCTTGCACTTGGCATCCAGGGCCCGGGCCGCAGGCATGGACGCAGTGCGTCCCATGGCGATGGTGCCGACGCTGCTGCCGCTCTTTTTGAGTTCCTCGATCGTCACGCCGCCTTCGGGAAACATTCTGTACTTACCCGTGAGCGGCCCGTTAAGGACTTTGGCGGTATCCGGGAACATGATCGTGGGCACGCCCATAAGCTCAGCGATCCGCCGGATCTCGGCCATGTCCGAGGGCTCCACATAGCCCGGAATCAGGTTGACGGTCTTCGCGCGGTGGCTGTTGGACTCGGCGAAATAGTCCACCATGGCCTTGGTCATATTGGCGAACCCGGTGACGTGGGAGCCGACATAGCTCGGCGTGCTGGCATGGAGGACGTACTTGCCCTCCGGAACCTTGCCGTCGGCCTTGGCCTTGGCGAAGATCTGCGGCACGTCGTCGCCGATGGTCTCGGAAAGGCAGGTGGTATGCACCGCGATCACGTCGGGGTTGTAGACCATAAAAATGTTGTCGATGGCCTGCACCAGATTGGCCTGGCCGCCAAAGACCGAAGCCCCTTCGGTGAAGGCACTGGTGGCGGCCACGACCGGCTCTTTATAATGCCGGGTCAGGGCGCTGCGGTGATAGGCGTAGCATCCCTGGGAGCCGTGGCTGTGGGGCAGGCAGCCGTGAATGCCCAGAGCGGCGTACATGGCCCCGATCGGCTGACAGGTTTTGGCCGGATTGACCGTCAAAGCGCTGCGTTCTCTGATTTCAGTCGGTGTATGTCTCAGCAACATGATCTGCGATCTCCTGTTAGGTATACGGTCTCTGGATGGAAACTATTCCCAGGCATAGGTAGCCGACAATTCGGGGTGCTCCTCCCAGGGCGCGCGCATGTACTGCCACACCTTGCTGTTGACCATGCGGTCGATCTCCTTGTAGAAATTGACGGCCCCTTTGAATCCGGCGTACGGTCCGCCGTAGTCGTAGCTGTGCAGCTGTTTCAAGGGGATGCCGTGCTTCTGAACGGCGTACTTTTCCTTGATGCCGGCGCAGAAGATATCCGGCTTGAACTGTTTGATCAGCTCGTCGGTCTCGTGCTGGCTGGGATCGTCGATCACCAGGGAGCCATCTTCCATTTCGGGCATCATGCCCTCGTATTCGGCGAATTTCAGACCCGCGGCCTCCAGATCCGCTTTTTTCTCCTCGCTGATCCGGGGATTGAACCGTTCCGGGTCGGGCTCGATCTCCAACTCCTCGATGTTGCGGCTGTCGGCGTCCACCTTGATGTTCGGCAGCACGCGGCGCCCCTCGTAGTCGTCGCGGTGCCCGAATTCGTAGCCCGCCGAGAGCGTCTTCATGCCCAGTTCGTTGAAAAGCTCCTGGTAGTGATGGGCGCGCGAGCCGCCCACAAAAAGCATGGCGCGTTTGCCCTCGGTACGCGAGCGCACATCGGCACAGGCCGCCTCGACGGCGGGCATTTCCTCGGTGATCACCTTCTCGACCACCGCGGTCAGCTCCGGTTCGTCGAAATATTGCGCGATCTTGCGCAGGGACTTGGCCGTGGCGGCCGCACCGATGAAGTTGACCTTGATCCAGGGGACCCCGAATTTGGTTTCCATCATCTCGGCCACATAGTTGATCGAACGGTGGCACATGATCAGGTTTAAGTCGGCCGTGTGCGAGTTGGCGAACTGATCGATGCTGGAGTTGCCGCTGTAGCTGGACACAAGCGTTATCCCGCATTTTTCGAAAAGGCGCTCGATCTCGAAGGCGTCCCCCCCGATGTTGTACTCGCCCAGGAGGTTGATGCGATAGTTGCCTTCCTTGACGGTGTCGTCCAGACCGACCACATGCTTGAAAATGCCGTTGTTGGCGATATGGTGCCCCGCGCTCTGACTGACGCCCTTGTAGCCCTCGCACGAAAACCCAAAGACGTTGATCCCCAGCTTGGCTTTCATCTCGCGGCAGACGGCATGCACGTCGTCGCCGATGAGCCCCACCGGACACGTCGCGAAGACGGCGATCGCCTTGGGTTTGAAGTTGTCGTAGGCTTCCTGGATGGCCTGTTTGAGCTTCTTCTCGCCGCCGAAAATGATCTCTTCGTCCTGCATGTCGGTGGAAAAACAATAGGGCATGTAGTTCTGGCCGTTGCCGCTGTCCGGGTCGGTCTGGTTGCGGCGGGTCAACCAGCTGTAAAAACCGCAGCCGATCGGGCCGTGGGTGATGTTGATGATGTCCCGCGTGGGCCCCAGAACGACGCCTTTGCAGCCGGCATAACAACAGCCGCGCTGTCCGATCAGTCCGGGTACGGTACGCACGTTGGAACTGATCACCGGCACATCGCCACCCGGTTCGACCTTGTTGACGACGATCTGCTTGGCACGCTTGCGGGCCACCTTGGGGGGATACTTGGCCAGCAGCCGGGCCTTGATGGTTGCAGGATCCTTGGGGTCCGGCCGGACCGTTTTGGTCGGTTTGTTATGCTTTGCGCCCATGGCCATGGGAAATTCTCCTCTTTTGGAATACAACGATACATGCAAGGGTTTGCGCGACTGCGCGCTCACCCATCGTCCAGCGTGTCTTCACCGCGCTCACCGGTGCGAACACGAACGGCCTCGGTGCAGGGCATGACGTAGATCACGCCGTCGCCCGATTTGCCGGTATGATTGGTCGTGATGATGGTGTTGACGGCCTTTTCGACGAGATCGTCGTTGACCACCATCAGGATCGCCCGCTTGGGAATCAGACGCTGACTTTGGCCCAGTTGGGCGATGGCCTCTTCGTAGCCGTGCTCCGCTCCCTGGAGCAGCTGCATATCGACGATCCCCTTGCCGCGCCCCAGGGCATTGCGGGCTGTGATCGAACCGAGCCCAACCTCGGCCAGGGCCTGTTTGGTCTTGTTCATCATGTTCATGCGCACGATTGCGACCACTTCTTTCATATCGCCACCTCTTCCGTCTGGCCCTCGGCGGT
>JASJBQ010000265.1 GCA_030066455.1 Desulfobacterales bacterium | reverse complement strand
GGGTCTACCCGAATTTGTTACGGATGAGCGGGTGGATGCGCTAAAAAACCGACTCGCGAGCAGGGCGCTGTCTTCACTTGCAATACCGCAAGACCGGATGACGATGATGAGGGACGCTGCTCTGGCCGCGAACGGAAAATCTAAAAAGTTAGAGGGAGGCCTGGATGCTTTGGTTGCCCAGCGTGTCCGAGAATTAAATTCCAGCAAACTCCTTTCCTACATCCGGAACTACGCAGAATGGGACCGCGTGTCGCTAGTATGCGGTCCCATTTAGATTTACTATCTCTGGAAGAGAATAATCAAGAACTCATAAAGCTATTTCAGTTCCGCTTCCTCCGTTGGAATTGATTTGTCTAATTAACGAAACGAAATTCTATATATTGTCAAATAGTAGATTCCAACTATGAAGGGATAGTCGCAAACCATTGCAGATATTATCTGGCAATCCAAAATTTCATCAAATCCTATCAGTGCAGACTACCATAGTTTATCTTTATTTCGATTCGAATGCAGGTATTGCTATGAACCACAGTCTCGGTCATTCGGCTTCAATTACAGATATCTTCCACATTCCACATAAGATTCCCTATCAACTTGGGTTTATTCTGCAACTTGTCATCTTAGCCACCTGCTTTGAAGCGTTTTAAAATCATGGCAGAAATCGTCTGAACATGGCCGGATCCGGAACAGAGCACCAGATCCGGCCATGTTTTAGGGTTTTTGATTTAGGTGATCAGGCGGCCTGCGCCAGGCGTCCGTCCGCGACCTGCAGGATGCGGTCGGCATAGCGGGCGCACTCCCGGCTGTGGGTCACCATGACGATCGTGCTCCCCTTGGCATTCAACGCCTGGAGAAGTCCCATGATTTCTCCGGAGGTCTTGGAATCCAGGTTGCCGGTGGGCTCGTCGGCCAGGATCACCGGCGGCCGGTTGACGATGGCCCGGGCAATGGCCGTGCGCTCCTTTTCACCGCCGGAGATCTGGCCGGGCAGCCGTTGCTGTTTGCCCTCCAGCCCCACCGCCGCCAGGGCTTCGCGGGCCATGGCCCTCTTCCGGCTTCGGGCAGTCCGTATGGTGGCCAGGGGCAGCATGACGTTTTCTTCCAGGTCAAGATAGGGAATCAGGTGGAAACTCTGGAAGATGAAACCCAGGAATTCCCGACGGAAGTCGGCCCGCCGTTCGGTGTCGAGACTGTAGACGTCGATGCCCTCGACCGTGAGGGTGCCCTCCGAGGGGGCGTTCATGGCCCCCATGATGGACAGCAGGGTGGACTTGCCGGCCCCCGACTCCCCCATGATCGCCACGAACTCGCCGCTTTGGATCTGAAAATCCATGGCTTCGATGGCCGTGACGGCGGCATCGCCGCGGCCGTAGTATTTGCTCAAGGTTTGTCCGATAATATGGCTCACGTTTCACCTCGTTATAAAGCGCGCAGGGCGTCGTTGGGGTCCATGCGGGCGGCGGTCAGGGCCGGGTATATCGAAGCGGCCAGACCCACCGCCAGCGCCATGGCCATGGCGCCGGCCGCCAGCTGCAGATTCCAGGGCAGGGTCATGGAAGGGTCCTCGGCAAACAGGCGCAACGCCAGTTTGGTGGCGCCCATACCGGCCAGATAACCGATCACACCGGCGCAGACCGATACCAGGGTCGCTTCGATCAGAATGATCCGCATCACGTGGCGCTTGCGGAAACCGATGGCCCGGAAGACGCCGATTTCAGCCTTGCGCTCCCGGACGCTGCCGGTCATGGTCACGAGCACCACCAGGCTGCCGATCAGGATGACGATCACCGAAACCCCGAATGAGAACTTTTTGAACTGCATCAGGGTTTCCATGCGCCCCTGCACCACCTGCTGGATGGCCATCACCTTGGCCCCGGGCAGGGCCTCGCTGATCTGGCGTACCATGTCCTCGATGGGACAGGCCGTGCACAGGGCAGCCACCTCGACCATCGAGACCCGCCCGGACTTGTCCAGAACGCGCTGGGCGGACGGCAGCGCCGTGAACAACAGGTGGTCGTCCTGGGAGCCGGTGGGGTCGAGTATGCCCTCGACGGTCATCGCATGCTCCTGGATCGTCACCCGGTCGCCGGGCCGCAGTCCCAGCACCTGGGCCGCCTCGGCCCCGGCCAGTAAACCGTCGGCTGCCGGTTTGCGGCCGTCGATCTTCCACCAGGGCTTGAGGATGCGGGCCTCTTCGAAATCCACCCCGGCCAGCATCACCGGGCGTGCGTTCAGCTCCACGGCCCCCAGCACGACCGGCCCCATGGCGGCGATGTTGCGCGCGTTTTTGATCTGGTGCACCCGCGCCAGGTCGGCCTCGTAGAGTTCCTGCATTTCGAAGGAGATCCCCCCCATGTTGATCCCGCCGTAATTGAGTGCCAGACTTTCGGTACGCGGCACGATCAGGATGTTGGCACCGTATTTTTCCAGTTTGTGTTGGATATCCCCGGTAACGGCGTCGGCAAAGGTGATCACGCTGATCACCGTGCCGATACCCAGGACCAGGCCAAGAAGGATGATCACGGCCTTGCCCTTGCGCCGCAGGAGATTACGGATCGCGATCTGTCTGAGCGTCATGGTTTAAGCCTTTCCCTTGAAATCGAAATAGCCCTTGCCGGCCCGGATGTCGTTGGCCTCGATCACCAGCATGTCGCCTTCCACCCGGCGGTTGAGCGGGGCCGGGTTGCAGCCGCCCTTGACCTCGTTGACCCGGTTGGAGGCAAATTTCCGACCGCAGTTGCGGCAGACCATGACGTCACCCTCCTGGTAGTAGCCTTTGCCGGCCGGCCAGCAGACGTCGCAGGCGTCGAAGGCGGCCCGCAGGACACCGTCCGCGCTCTTGATGACGAAATAACGGATGGTGTACCGACCGTCCTTGAATTCGAAATGGCGCGCCTTGCCGTCGGCGAACATGGTCACCGGATAGGTCACCCGGTTGCCGTCGGGCAGCGGTGCGGCTTTCGGGGCCCCGGCCGCGACCGTCGTCGCCGGCGTTTCGGATTTGCCACCGAAGGCCAGATAGCCGCCGGCCACGCCGGCCACGATAAAAAGGGCGATGGCGATAGGCAGCACAAAATCCCCTTTTTTTTCGGTCGTGCCCATGACGGCCGCCTTCTTACGGGCACGCAGGTCATTGGTATTGGGGTTGGACTGCGGTGTCTTGTTGGTCTTTTGCTTTTTAGCCATGTTGAATCTACTCCTGTCGTTCAATCGGATCGGTGGGCCGTCATGCCACGCAAGACGGTCTTGGTCGGCGCCTGCGTCCGAGCTCCTCGCGCCGGTCGTTGCGGACGGCGCGAATAGGATTTGCGCGCCGCACGCAGGCACGAGCCCGCTGGCACCATTTAGCAAGTGTTCGTTAGACTCTATAATCCGTCAGGAAAGCTTCAACACAGAAAGGTCTGCACCAACAGATAGATAGGGGGGCCGGACAAGCGGGTCGGCCGCATGCCACCGCCTCTGGGTCGATCATCATCGACAAGGGAGAATGCCGTGTGGATCGCGGATGCGAGCGCCACAGAGCTGCTGGGCTCGGAGGCGGTCTGCTTCGGCAGGTAGGGACCGACCGGTATGGCACCCGGTCCGGACAGGTCGCACGGTTGGGGGGCGGATGTTCCGCAGCAACCCGTGCCCGTGGATGATGGGTCGTTGCCTCTTTCCGGCGTCGCCGCCATGTTCCGGCAACAGCAGGACATCGTACCTTCGCAGGCCATTTTCAAAGCGGCCGCGGCCTGGCCTGCCAGGCTGACCACCAGCAGGCCGCTAATGATGAGGCAGATGATGGGGTTGCGTTTCAATCCATATGATCCTTAATCGGAATGATTCTTATCTTGCTACAGCATCCAATTTAAACTGTCAAGCCCGGCGATGAGCGCCCCTTTTCCGCTCGCAGCGTGCCCAACCGGATCAAACCTTGAGCGGCCTTCGACGGGCTTTAGGGCCTGACGCGGGCGCCAGCCCTAGACGGAGCCCAAAAATGCCTTTCGGGGATGGTAACGCCAAAAAAAGGGCGCCAGGGTCGATAATCATGTGGCCTCTTGCCACACATTCTGATAGGAAGATGGGTATCTTCATCCAACCCCGCCGGCCCCCCTGCCGTGCAAACGGCAAATATCATGAACTTGATCGATCCCCTGGCCAGAAACCTTTGCTTGCATCGGCGCCAGTGCTCCCCCAAGCAATCCGGTCGTACCCGTTGATGGTACCGCTCGCATCGGGGAACGCCTCTGCCCCTGGCGTCGGGTGCCGGGGCCCTGCGCCGCAACCGCTCAGACCGCCTTTACGGCGTACCGCAATGACCATCGAAATTCATTATACTGAAGACCGCATCGGCCTTGTCTTTTCTGCTGTCGGCAAAGTTACCGGCCAGGATATTATCGATGCGCAAGAGGATGTCTACAACAGCGCTATTTTCATGCATCTGAAGTATTGGATTGTGGACCGTTCCCAGTGTACGGAATATACCGTGACCGCCGAAGATGTGGCCCGCATTGCCGAAATGGACAATCAAGCGGCGAAAATAAATCCACACCTGCTGGTCGCCCTGGTATCGGAAACCGACCTGCAGTTCGGTATTTCGCGGATGTATGAGGCCCATATCGATGCCAACGGATTCAAAGCGATGTCCTTCCGGGACCGCGCTACGGCCGAAAAGTGGATTCGAAGCGAACTGAAGCGAACCCGTTAGGACCGAGGACGAAGGCCGTCAAATCAATCCGGATGTCGTATGTCACGTGGGCAATCTCGCAATGGCCAACGTCTTCGGTCGAGCCCCTCTTCATTTGAAATGCGGGGCGGGCCGTGCCGGATGCCCGGGCCCGGCCGTTTTTCAGCAGGCACGCTTGCAGCCTTTCACCCGATGGCCTGACGGCCGCCATCAGACGACAACTCCCCTTGCCCCGCCGCCAACCATGGTCATTGTCAGAAAGGATATGCCTTGCGTCCCAAACCCTTGCGGAGGATGTCCGATGCCAGATCCATCACCCGGACGGGTGGCGATCCTTTATCCCGGCGACCGGCAAATGCGACAGGCGGCCACCCCGGAAAACAACCGCCTGGCAACCGTGTTCCAGTCCCTGGCCCGGCGGGGCATTCCGGCCGAACCCGCCGTTTACCACCCGCCCACCAAGTCCGCGTTTCAAGCCCTGAAGCGCCGGGTGGAGACCGAATGGGTGCCGGCCATGCAGCGCAAGCTCGACATCACCACCGCAGAACTGCCGATCCTCTGGGATTGCGATTTCCTGCTGGGCCCCCGGGACGCATCGGGCCGGGACACCCACGTGCTGTGCGAAATCAACGTCAGCAGTGTGGCCCCCTACCCGGAATCAGCGCCGTCCTACATCGCCGAGGCCGTGCTGGCCCGGCTCCAGGCCGTCCGCTCGAAACGCGCGCCGACCGCTCCGGGCAACTCGGGCCGAACGGCCTGAAGGATCGGCGGCAGCGCTAAAGCTTTTCATCCATGGCCTGCTGCCGGCCGGTCAGTTCCATGTAGCCCCGCCCCTTGACGGGCTTGTCGCCATCCAAGCCCTCGACCGCGATGCTGCCCTCCCAGTAGGTGACGCCCGTGGTTTGCCCGGTCTGCATCTCCTGGTCGTCCACCGGCGTGTGAATCGTCAGGTCCATGTCGATGCCTTTGAGCTGCAGGCGCCAGCCCAGAGGGTATTCGGCGCCGGTCGACGGGCTGGTCCAGTGCCGCAGGACCTCCGCATGAATGTTATCGAAAGATACGGCCGTCGCGGTGCCGTCGGCGGCCACCAGCGTGCCGCTCGAGGCGGGATGATAGCCGCCCGCCTCGAGGTTGAGAAGAAAGAGCATGAGATCGGCGCCGTTGTCCAGCTGGACGCTGAACCAGCTCCAGCCACGGATCCCGGGCTCCAGCGGGGCCGTACTGTATTCGTGGTCCATCCAGCTCGCCCCTGTGACGGCCAGCCGGCGGTCTTGCAGACGGACGGTGCCGCTGGTCTTCAGGCGGGTGAACGAATAGTAGCAGCTGGCCCTTTCCGGATCCGTGCCCTTGCGGCTGTAACCGTCGTCCCCGTGGGCCACCGGCGGCCTGCCCGGCTCCAGAAGAAGGTCGAATCCGAAATCTTCACCCTGCATGGCCAGCCTGTGGACCTGTGGTCCGATGACGGTCTCCCAGGCCCCCAGAAAAACCCGGACCGTATCGCCCTGGCGTTCCGCCCCGGCCAGGCCCAACGCCCCGCGGCTCATATCCTCGGCTGAGTAATGCTTGCCCCCGCCGATGTCGGTCAGGGCGGCGTGGGCCAGAAACAGCTGGTTGGTGCGCCAGGCCGACGGGCGCGGGGGCCAATGGGAGCGCTCTGAGGAGGGCCTGAGCTGCCGCCGGAAAAAGGTCAGCTGAAACCCGAAGCGCGCCCCGTCCGGCGCCTCGAGGTTCCCGGTGTAGTACCACCACTCGGTGCGAAAGCCCGGATGAGCCCCGTGATCGCGCGGAAATTCGAACCGGCACGGCCCGGTCACACGCTTATACCCGGTGTCGTCAGCATCGCCGGCCAGCCCGGGGGCCGCCACGATGAAAAACAACCATAGACCGATAAGCCAGCTTGTGTGCCTGCAACGCATGATGAACGCCTTTTCGCCAATTGATTTTCCCATCCACCGCGCCCATTGCC
>JASJBQ010000264.1 GCA_030066455.1 Desulfobacterales bacterium | reverse complement strand
AGGACCCCCAGGGTCATGTCGGCGTTCATGATCCGCCACCCCCCGTACCAAATGATGATAGCCACGGTGACGAGCGCCAAGACCTCCACGAGGGGCATGAAAACCGCCAGGATGTGGATGTGGTCCATGCCGGCCTGGTAGTTTTCGTGGTTGAGCCGGCGGAATCGTTTTTCATTGCGCTGCTCGCGGCGGAAGGCCTGCAGGATTTTGATCCCGCCGATGGTTTCGGCGAAATGGGTGTTGATTTCGGCGATCTTGACCCGCTGCCGGCGGAAGACTTCCCGCACCTGGCGTGAAAACCACAGGGAGGCCGCGACCACCAGCGGCAGCACGGCAAAGGATGCCAGGGCCAGCCGCCAGTCCATGACGAGAAGAACGGCGCCAATGCCCGCCAGCAGGAATAAATCCTTGAAGAGCATGGAGAGCACCGAGGTGAAGAGCTCGTGCATGTTCTGGACGTCGTTGGTGGCGCGGGTGACCAGACGGCCCAGGGGGTTGCGGGTAAAGAAGGTCAGCGAAAGATCGAGGATGCGGTCGAAGAGCTTCAGCCGCAGATCGTGCATGATCCGATGGCCGGTGTACTCCATCACCAGGCGCTGCACGAAGTTGAAACCGAAGTCCAGGGCGATCAGCAGCAGGAAGGCGGCCGTAATCCACAGCAGGCCGTCGAGGTCTTTTTGCCGCAACGTCCGAATCGCCTCGGGCGGCAGGTGTTGCAGGTCGCGCCAGGCGATCTGCGCTATGCGGCCGTCGATGCGGAAGCGTTCAATGTGGTTATCCACCACGGCCCGCACGGCCGGATCGGCAACAGGCACTGTCAGGATGCGGTTGGCGCCGGGGCTTCCGTCCGCCGGCGTGGCGGCCGCCGGGACGATATAACGGTCGATGGCGGTTTTGGTCAGATAGGGCAGGGCCAGGTCCATGAGCGTCAGGGTGACGACAATGCCCACGGTAAACGCCAGCCACAGACGGTAGGGCGCCAGGAAGGGCAGCATGCGTTTAAGCAGCCGCAGGTCGTAGGGCTTGTCCAGCTGGCCTTCCTCGAAATAGCCCAGATCATGCTGCATCGCGTTCCTCCTCGAGCGTCTGACGGCGCCAGACCTCGGCATAGTAACCCGGCTGCCGGACGAGATCGTCGTGACGGCCGGCGGCGGTGATGCGGCCCTGGTCGATCACCACGATGCGGTCGCAGTGGCGCAGGGCCGAGAGCCGCTGGGAAACGAGCAGGAGGGTGCATTGACCCTGCAGGCCGTGGATGGCGGTGACGATTTGCCCGGCTGTGGCCGTGTCGACCTGGCTGATGGGGTCGTCCAGCAGGAGAAAAGGGCTCGCGGCAAGAAGGGCGCGGGCCAGCACGATACGCTGCTTTTGGCCTCCCGAGAGGACGATGCCTTTTTCACCCACCGGCGTTTCCAAACCCCGGGGAAAATAGTCCAGCGTCGCGGTCAGGGCGGCCTGGTCCACGACGCGGGCCAACTGCGCTTCGGAGACCGGGCGGCCCAGCGTGATGTTTTCCCGTACGCTGGCGGCGAAGAGAAAGGGCTCCTGGGGCACGTAGGTCACCAATTCACGGAGCGCGCCCAGCCGAATGGTGCGCAGGTCGTGCCCGCCGATGCGAATCGCGCCCCCCACCGGGTCGTAGAGTCGGGGAACCAATTGCAGCAGGGTCGATTTGCCGCCCCCGGGTGGGCCGGTCAGTCCGATACGCTCCCCCGGTGCGGCCCGCAGGGAGATTCCGTCCAGGGCCGGAGCGGCATTGTCGGTCTGTGATCGGCCGGCATAGTGAAAGCGCACGTCGTCGAAGACCAGCGTGAGGGGTGGGCCGAGATCCTCTCGGCCGCCCGGGGGGTCCTCGATCGCGGGTTCGGTCTCGAGAATCACCCGGAGACGATCCAGCGAGGCGCGCCCGCGCTGGATCAAATTGGTCACCCAGCCCATGGCCATCATGGGCCATGTGAGGAGTCCGAGGTAGCTGATAAAGGCCACGAAGTCCCCCGGCGTGATCGCCTGCAGGATGGTCAGGCGCCCCCCCACCAGCAGGACGATGGCCATGCTCACATTGGTCAAAAGCAGCATCATGGGCAGGAAAGCCCCGGTGATGCGGACCAGCTCGATGTTGCGCCCGACGTAACGGGTGGAGGCGCTGCGCACGGCCCGGGAGGCCTGCGTCTGCCAGGTGTAGGCCTTGACGATGCGGATGCCGGCCAGGCGTTCGCGCACCACCTCGGTCAGTTCCCCGAAGGCCATCTGCACCTTTTGATAGCGGCGATGCATCTGGCGGCTGAAATAGCGGGTGCCCAGAACGATCAGCGGGGTCGGGATCAGCACCAGAAGGGTCAGGCGCAGATCGATAAAGGCCATGAAGCCCACGGCCGCGGTTCCCAGGATAACGGCGTCGTTCAGGGCCACCATGCCCATGCCGGTGGCCATACGCACCTGGTTGATGTCGTTGGTGGCATGGGCCATGACGTCGCCCGTGGCCGTTCGGTCGAAAAAGGCCGGCGACAGGGCCTGGACGTGGGTGAAGAGTTGGTTGCGCAGCGCTTCTTCGACCCGGCGCGATGTGCCCAGCAGATTCCGGCGCCAGACATAGCGAAAGGCGCCGATCAGAAGGCCGACGCCGGCGATGGCGGCTGCCGGACGCCAGAGATCTGCGGCGGCCGCACCGTTGAGGGTGAGGTCGTCCACGGCCTTTTTGATGATGCGCGGCACGATCAGTTGGAGAATATCAACGATGATCAGGCTGATCAGCCCGACGATGATCCGGGAGCGGTTGGCGACGAGGGTGGGGGTGATCAAGTACAGAGATTCTAAACGCATGCGAGACAATAATCCCCTTCTACGGACGGGTCAAATCCGTTGGTGCGCTGCGGCGCGTCGCCAACGATTCCGCCCCTGGCGCCGGCTCGCCGCCAGCGGCGAAAACCACGCGGCGGGTCTTTCGAAAACATTATGAAATCAATACAATTTTCTTCCGATGACAGGCCGTCTCCGAATTGACTAATCCGGTTCGGATTGATAATTTAGGCCGCTATGGAATCGGGAAGTGTCATCGAATACATTGACAAGCAACGCATCCTGTGTGCCGTGGTTCTGGAGGTCAAGAAACAGAAACTTCACTTGTTGACCGAGAACAACCGCGAAGTCAGCCTTTCCCCGGGGCGTATCGCGCATCGCAGCCGTACCAGCCTCGACATGACCCAGGGGCGCGACCGCATGGTGGACACGCTCAAGTCGCTGGCCCTGCGACGCAACGACCTGCGGCGCAAGATCGATCTGCGCGAGCTCTGGGAAGTGCTCAACAGTGAGCAGGAGTGGATCGACCTGCCCACCATGACGGCGTTCTGCTTTCCCGACGACCCGACCAGCGATCACGAGTCGGCCGTGGTGCGCGCGTTCTTCGAAAACCGCCGCTATTTCAAGTTCAACCACGATGGTTTCTTCCCCCACTCCGAAGCCGAGGTCGAGCGTCTGATCGCCCGCGAAAGGGAAGAAGCCCGCCGCAAGCACCTCGTCGAGGCCGGCGGTGCCTGGCTGCAGGAGGTCCTGGAGGGGACCATCCCCCCGGTGGAGGCACTCAACCCGGCCGACCGTGAGGCGGTGGCCCGCATTCTGCGGGACTACTATATTTTCGGCAAGGAAAGCCCCGACCACATCCTGGGCAAGGCCATCTGCGCCCGTGCCGGCGCGGGAACGCCCGACAAATTCTTCGACGGGCTGGTGCGTGCCGGGATCATGGCGGTCGATGAAAACACGGAGCTGATCCGCGAGGGGGTTTCCGTGACGTTTCCGGAGGCTGTGGCCACCGCGGCCGCAACCCGGTCCCGCAGGCCCGCGACGCCCGAAGCCCTGGGGAAACGCCAGGATCTGACCCAGCTCGAACTGATGACCATTGACGGTCAGTCGACCCTGGATTTTGACGACGCCGTGAGCATCCAGGATTTCGGCGACCACTTTTTGATCGGGGTCCATATCGTGGATGTGGCCCATCACGTGGCCCAAGGAGACCCTATCGACGCGGAGGCCCTTCGCCGCGGCAGTTCGATCTACATGCCCGACCACAAGATTCCCATGCTGCCGCCCGTCATGGCCGAAGGATTGTGCAGTCTCAGGGCGGGCGAGCTGCGTCCGGCCATATCAACCCTGATCAAGGTCAACCCGATCGGCGATATCCTCTCCTACGACGTTCTGGCCAGCATGGTCCGGATCCGGCACCAGCGCACCTACTACGATGTCAACCTGATGAGCGAGGAGGACCCGGACATCATTCGTTTGAAAGAGGTGGCCACCCGTTTCCGGGAACATCGTCTGGACCAAGGGGCGGTCCAGATCTCGCTGCCGGATGTCAATATCTGGCTGGATGAAAACGGGCAGGTCGGCGTCAGCAAGATCAACCGGGAAAGCCCGGCACGCATGCTGGTGACCGAGTTGATGATCATGGCCAACTGGCTTACGGCCCGCTTTCTGCGGGACAACGGCATGCCGGCCATCTTCCGGTCCCAGCCCGACCCCAAGAGTCGCCTCTACCCGCGCAACGAGGGCACCCTTTTTCAGAATTGGATGCAGCGGCGGCTGCTGAGCCGTTTTGTCCTCGATACCCGCAGCGAGAAGCATTCGGGGCTGGGTCTCGATGCCTACGTGACAGCCACCAGCCCGATCCGCAAATACTTCGATCTGGTCACCCAGCGCCAGGTGCGGGCGGTGCTGGGGTTGGAAGCGCCCTACAGCGAAGAGGAGGTCGCCCGCATCATGCAGTGTCTGGAACCTACGATGGGCGCGGTCTCCCGTGTCCAGCAAAGTCGGCACCAGTACTGGTTGCTGCGTTATTTAGAGGCGCGCGTCGGAGAGCGCGAGGAAGCCATCGTCCTGATGCGCCGGAAGAAAAACTATCAGGTGTTGCTCATGAACTATTTAGTCGAATGCGATCTTCCGGTCACCAGTGGTCTCAATCTCAAACCCGAAGATGTGATCGAAGTGACAGTCCAGCACGTGAACGCGCGCCGGGGAACGCTTGCGGTGTTTTACGCCTGACCGCGGTCGGGGGCGGGGTGGCCTCAGCCGATGCGGCCGCGACGGGTATTGTAGCAGCGTTTCTCCACATACCCTCCTGAAAGCGGGTCGCGGACGGCCTCGTAGGCGTGAATCAAACGAGGTCCCCCCTCCCAGGCCCCGCAGGCCATGACCACCGGATCCCCAAGGTTGAACTTGTGGCCGCAGGCGGCGCAGCCTTCCTTGTTGAGGCGGTTGAGGCGTTCAAGATCGATTATCGTTGGTGAGGATGTTGCAGTCGCCGTCATGGTGACCTCCTTTGCGACAAATCGAATGCCGGCGGCAGCCATTGGCGTTAAATATCCCGGCAATCATATCGCGCTGTCGTAACCAGAATCTTATGGCAGGCCCGAAGCCTGTCAAGCAATCCCGTCCAGCCCGCTTTCGGGACGGTGACCGGCGTGGGACAATCGATGGCGGTTTTAAAAGGGTATCTCTACATCATTGCGGCCGCCGTGCTGTGGGGCATGATCGGCCCGCTGGCCAAACTGGCCTTTCAGGAGGGCGTCGCGCCACTCGAGGTGGCCTTCTGGCGCGCATTCTTCGCCTGGATCTGTTTCGGGGGGCAGGCCGTCTGGCTGCGTAAAGTGCGCGTGCGACCGACCGATTTGCCGCTGCTGGCCCTTTTTGGATTTGCCGGGGTATTCCTTTTCTACGGATCCTACCAGATTGCCGTCCAGAAAGGCGGTGCCGCCCTTGCCTCGGTCCTGCTGTATACGGCGCCGGCCTGGGTGGCCCTGATGGCCGCGTTTTTTTTCAAGGAACGCATGACCGGCCCCAAATGGTCGGCGCTCGGTCTGACCCTGGTCGGCGTCGCCCTGGTGTCTCGCGGGTCGACCGCGGCGGTGGCGAGCACGGCCCCGGTGTCGCTGCTTGGCATCGGGTGCGGGCTGCTGGCCGGATTCTGTTATGCGCTCTACTACATTTTCGGGAAAGTTTTGTCCGACCGCTACACCGCCGAGACGGTTTTTCTCTTCATTCTGCCCATGGGCGGGGTGTTCCTGACCCCCTGGGTAACCTTCGGGGCCAAGTCGCCGGCGGCCTGGGCCGCCCTGTTGTCCCTGGCCTTTTTCTGCACGTACGGCGCCTATCATTTCTACTACGTGGGCCTCAAACATCTGGAGGCCGGCCGGGCCGCCATTACGGCCACGCTGGAGCCGGTGGTGGCCGCGGTTGTGGCCTATTTCTGGTGGGGCGAGTTTTTCACGCCGCTGGGCTATGTCGGCGCCGCCATGATCCTGGCGGCTGTGGCCATCATGATCCGCGACAACCTCAAGCCGCAGCGTTCGGGAGCGGATACCCGCCCATGACCCGCATTTCCCTCTATGCCCTCATGGCGCTGCATGTGGCCTGCTCCTCGGGGTCGTACATCTTCGGCAAGGCTGCGGCCGTGGGATTCGAAGACCCGGCGGTGCTTACCCTGGCCCGGGCCCTGGGGGCGGCCATCATCTTCCTGTTGGGCACCGGCACGCTGATTCCGCGCCCGCGATTCACATCGCGCGAATGGCTTCAACTCCTGGGGTTTGCCTTCCTGTTGGTGCCCTTCAACCAATACTGCTTTCTGCGGGGGCTGCAGCATACCGTCCCCA
>JASJBQ010000263.1 GCA_030066455.1 Desulfobacterales bacterium | reverse complement strand
ATTCTCGGATATGTTGTTAACAGCTGTGTACACACTGGTAAAATGGTTGGCTCCTGCAATATCTGAAGTAAGGCAGAGTTTCGATATAAAAGGCAAACCTCTTCATACCGCACTGAGTTGAACTGTACTGACATGTAGCACACAATCTGAATTGTACCGTCGGCAGAGCCTCATCGAGGCTCTGCCTTTTTTCGTGCCTGGGATGATGATTTATGTCTTCAGGCACACCCTCAACTATATAAACCCGGATATAGATAAGACGGTCCGACCAGCACCCAAGCGCTTGGGCACCGAAAATCCAGGGCGCGCCATGGGGCCGGAACAGCGAGGCCCGCAGACCCTCCTTGTGACAAGAATTAAAACAGGATGGTGGCACCCTGGCGCCGTACCTGAGCCTTGGCATAGCTCACGCGGTGGGCGAGTTTAGCCTGGGCATCGTATAAACGGATCTCCCCCCCCTTGTTTGAGAGCTGCACATCCTCGCCGGACAAGTGAACCGTGAAAAACTCGCCGGGCGCCAGAACTTTGTCATCCAACACCCGCTGGCGGCCGTTTTTATCCTCCAGGCGCCAATTGGTGATGGGGATCGTGTCAGGCGCCACATTGACCAGGGTGACCCGCTCCTGGCCGACATCGTGACCGGGCGGATTGACCATGGCGGAGATGATGCGTACCGGATTCGGGTCCGCTGCCGTGCCGTTGCCATTCTCAGGCGGGGTGACATCCCCGTTATCACGATTTCCGCCATCGGCCGGATCGGCGGCGCCCTGGAAGACGGGATAAAAGGTCCGGATATGCTGCCCATTCGGAGAATGATAGAGCTTCATATCGTAGCGGGCCCCCTCGATGACCGCCACGCGGGGTGCGCGGACGCCCTTATGGGCCCGAACCGTGCCCAGGGCCATCAAACCCTCGACACTGCAGCCCACAAAGAAGCCGCCGATCTTCTTGAACAGGGGACGAAAGGCCTCATTTTCATAATCCGGGGCCTGCCAGCGATAGGAGATGGTGACACTCTCGGGAAACTGCCGTTGACCGGTCCTCTGCTTCGAGCCGTGGTAGGTGATGCGGTCGCGGTCGAGCCCGGGCAAATCGGGCGTGGGCATGCCATCGTCCACCAAGTGGGCCAGACCGTCATCGAGGTGGTATTTCCACCAGAAATGATACCCCTGCACCTTGGATCGCTCCTGCTCGCCCACGACCACGTGCTCGAAGCCCGACAGGGCGGGATCGCCCCCCGAAGAAAACCGCCGGAACCACATTTCGACGATCGTGTTGTACCAGCGCTCGCGCGAAACCGTGGAGCCCGTTTCACGCGCCACGTACCGGCGCGCAACTTCCATGGGTTCGGTTGCGACAATGGCCGTTACAAAATCATGAACCTCCTGCCGCTCCTGGGGGGTATCGAATTCCGGCATGGGTTCGGCCAGCGCATAATTATTGAACAGCTTGCGGCACAGGTCATACGTCCGTTTCTTGTGCGGCGGAATATGGACCTCCGTCAGCACGCGCAGCTCAGGATCGGAACTGCTCTCCAGCCGGGAATTGACTTTCACATAGCCTTGATCCTGGGAACCCGTTTCGGTATCCAGGATGGCCTCGATGCCGTTCTGGTCCTGATCGGCATTCCATATTTCTTGATAGATACCAGCCATGGTTCTCTCCTTTGTCGTTCGTCTTCATATCCATATCAATCTGTCGCCGGAAAACAACGTCCCGACGGTTGGGCGAATCTGATCCGTCGCATGATGGGTGGCGGATTTGAACATCAAACATTTTCAGGGACCGCGCAATCGCGTTGGGGCCGAAAAAGTGGTTGCGTGAAATCGGTTTTGCAATCGAGGTGAAAATGCGTGGGAAGCGTCGTGGCGAAGCCGGAGATTAGTCCGCGAGAGAGAATTCAACACGTGGTGCGAGACGATCGAATACGCAAATCCATGGCGAAAATCAGCCTGTCGATATTAGGGCGTCAGCAACAGGGAACCCAGAAGCCCAACACCAAAACATCCAGAATGACCTGCCGCCTTGCTCATCCAAAGCCTGATAGAAAATCCAGAACCGTGTCCAAAGAATCGGACAGGCTTTGGCGAAACGTCTTTTTTCTGACGATCATCTGGTAGAGCAAAACCGGCAGGCCGATAATGACCAGGAAAATCACCTCGATGATCAGGACCATCTGGGCCTGGCCCTGCCAGGTGGTGATCCAGGGATTCAAGGCCAAAAAGAGAAGGGCCGCGTTAGCGAGCACGAATATGAGGAGAATTCCGGCTTTTTTCATGACCAGCCTGCCGTTCGCTTCACGATCGACCGCCAGATCGCAATGATCGCCAGGGGTGGGGTGAGCGTCGGCGGATAAAATACCACGGCAAAGAAAACCAGGGGGATATATTGCGGGTTTTCAGATTGCCAGGGCGGCGGGTCGAGCAGGAGGCTCAGGACAAGGGTCACGGCGGTCAGAAAAGCATAAACCAGGATCAGGTTGATCATTGTGCGCGAGATTAAAAACCCGATAGGCACCTTTTGATCGATGCGCAGGAAACCGGGCCAGATTCGGTAAAGCAATACGGCAACAAGGACGCTCAGGGCCAGGGCGCCGGGAACCAGCAAATGCTCAAGCAAATCGTGGAGCAGGGTCCCCTCGGGCATCGCTCTGAAAAGGGGGTCGGCCGACAGGAAAAGCGGCACCCAGGGCAGGGTCAGGGGAAACAGCAGCCGCAGGGCGTTGTATCCCAACCAGGCCAGACGACGCTTGTAGGTGTTGGTTTGCATGGCGCTTCCCGTCAACAGACCTTCCGTGGGGCGGGCATCGTGAAAAGTCCTGCGACGCCATTGCGCCGCACATAATAACGCAAGGGCCGAGAAAATAAGGCCCAGATAGCGTCCAGGTTTTGATCAACAGCATCGCAGATAATCCCCAAACACCCAAGTAAAATCTAATCCACCGACCCTTGCATGCAAATTCTCTTTTTTCATGAGCGTGTCCATAAACGCCCGTCTAGCGCCTGTTGGCCAGATAGCGCCCCGCCGTGACGCCGACATAGAGGGTCAGGATCGTGCTGATCGGGGCGAAGGGGCAGAGGGCCTTGTATCCCAAAATGGACGCGTCGCTGGCGCCGGCGTGGGGTATCAGGGTTAACAGGCCGCCCACCGTGAACACAAATGCAATCGTCGGCAATAGCGCAGGCATGCTCTTTTTCAGGTTCATCGTGTTCTTCCTTTTTTTATGCGTGGCCCGTGGACCGCAATGGCATCCCGGACGCGGGCCACGCGTTGGGGCTGGACGCCACGGGCGTTTTATAAGCGCGGGGACTTGTCGCTCCGGATTCCCATTGCCCAAAAGCGCTGCCTGGGCCCTTTCGTGAGGCAAAATGGATCTCATGATGCGACGGCAGGCCGGATCCAGCGCCTCGATCAAAAGGGTTTCCATCCGGATGACGGCATCCTGTTCGGTGGCGTGGACGCGTTTTGGTTTTTGTCTCAAAGGCACCGGGCGCATCCGAAACGCCACCAGGCGACAGGTGCCGGATTCAAGGGATATGCACGTCAATCGCCTCGATCAGCGTTGCGGTTTGGTCAGGCAGCGCGGCCAGCCCGGTATCGCGCCGGAACACGATCCTGCGATTGCGGTCGACAATTGGTTTGCAATTCATGGTCCGGTCTCCTTTTCAAGGCTTTGCGGTTGATCGGCGACCGCCGCGTTTCAAGCGTTTTTCGAGCCCGGACTTTGTATTGCACATTATTTAATTGTGCACAATAATTATTTGCGCAATTTTTTGTTGTTTTTAGACTTTATCGGTGCCAAGTTACTGTTTCGACCTTGAATCGATGGAGACGGCCGATGGGCAACGATGAATTCCTCAAGCTGGACAACCAGTTGTGCTTCGTCCTTTATGCCTGCTCACGGGGATTGACACGAACCTACCGGCCGCTGTTGGCCGAGCTGGACATCACCTATCCCCAGTATCTGGTAATGCTGGTCTTGTGGGAACAGGACGGGGTGTCGGTCAAGGCACTCGGAGAAAGGCTGTTTCTGGACTCGGGTACGCTGACGCCTTTGCTGAAGCGGATGGCCTCGTCCGGATTGATCACGCGCCAACGTTCGCAAACCGATGAGCGCCGCGTGAATATCTTTTTGACGGCCAAAGGAAAGGCGCTTAAGAAACGAGCCCAGGCGGTTCCGGAAACATTGTTATGCCGCAGCGGATTGACTGCCGAGGCGTTTTTGCGCCTTAAAACCGATCTTGAATCCCTGCTGGCCCGTATCCGCGCCTTTGATCCCGAAAAGGACGTCTGCGCAGCAACACCAGCGGCCCCCTCCTCCCGGAAACGGTCTTAAACCTGCCTGACAAGTTGATAAGAGAATGTCCCTGCATCCATTCCTCCCCCGAAGCGTATTTAAATCGGCAACAAATTTCTTTGTATTCGGTTCACGGCCTTGCGACGTTTTTTATAGAAACTATTTTTAATATTGAACAATTCCGTTTTTTTTGAGGCTTGCGAATTCTGAGGAATGAAGTGTACTTATGGTACGCTGCCGTGACGAAGAATGAAGTAACACCACTATTTATGCGCCTCAGGCGGGTCGGACGTTTAACGCGACCGTCTTGATTAAAATTCGGTAGAAAGACGCGCATGTGACACCATACTGGGCCGATCACGCGTTTCAGCGCTCAACAACGGGGATCCGATCCTTTCCATTCGGGAGGGAAAACCATGAAAATGATCCAGAAACTGTATATTCGCTTTATGGCCTTGTTATGCAAATTTTTTGACGTCACACCCCACAGTCTGAACGCCGGGCGCCGGGGGAATCTGCCGCCTCCGCAGGGATCTGAAGGAACGATTTGGGTTTAATCCATCCGCGCCGCTTTAACCGAGATAGTGATCTGTAGCGGCAAAAACGTCCGTCTCAAAATTTCCGATTTTTTGGACCCGTCACAATCTCACTTTCCGGTCTGTTAGATGTTGTGCCCTGATCCCCATCATCTCTCATTCGCATCGCCTCACAATCGCTGAACTCCTACCGCAGCCACTGGTATCCCTGAATATCGAGATTGCTGAGCCCCAGTTGTTTGGCTCGCTTCACCACCCGCCGATACTCATCGCCGGTGATCCGCCGGGACAGTTCCCGATAATCAAAGGCCTTATAGGACGGGTGGTACTGGGCCATGATATTGACATAGGTGTCCTTGGGTAGCGTTTCGGCGATCCAGGCCATGATCTCCTCGGAGCCGCCCGTATTGTTGGGCATCACCAGGTGCCGGATCATCAATCCGCGGCGTATCAGCCCCTTGGCATCGGGTTTGGCCACCCCGACCTGGCGGTGCATCTCGCGAATGGCCATGCGGGTAAGGTCGGGATAACTCTCCGCCCCGGCGGAATATTTGGCCGACAGGTCACCTTCCCAGTACTTGAAATCCGGAAGGTAGATATCGACAATGCCATCCAGCAGGGCAATGATGTCCGCGCGCTCCCAGCCGCTCGTGTTGTAGACGATGGGCAGGCGCAATCCATCCGCGGCCGCAATGTCCAGGGCTTTGAGGATGTGCGCCGCATAGTGCGTGGGGGTCACGAAATTGAGATTGTGGCAACCGAACGCCTGCAGCTTGAGCATCATTTGCGCCAGGTCCTCGATGCCGCGTTGGGCGCCCCGGCCGAGTTGGCTGATTTCCCAGTTCTGGCAAAAGACGCAGCGCAAATTACAATGGGTCAGAAAAATGGTTCCCGATCCGCCCCGGCCCACGAGCGGCCGTTCCTCGCCGAAATGGGGCTGAAAAGCCGAAACCACCAGATCGGCACCCGGCGCCTGGCAGAATCCCTTCTCCCCCTCCAGGCGGTTGACACCGCAACTTCGCGGACAGAGCTCGCAGGCCTCCATAAGCGCCCAGAGTTCCTCGGCGCGTCGACCGAGTTCGCCGCTCCGATGCCGTTCCAGGTAGGCCGGTTCAAAACCGGGCGCCTGTTTGGCGCCGGGCCGATCGTCGCTCGTCGCCGCTCGGCAGCGGGCCGAACCCAGAAAGTTGTCCAGCAGGATGGAAGACAACCCGACGTTGACGCACAGCCTGACCGTGCCTTTCAACAGGTGTCTTCGGGAACAGGGCTTGTCCATTAACGATTTCATCGCGGGCCCCTCCGTTAGGACCGGTAAAACCGGTCGGTTAAAAGCATGGCACTCGTCAATTTGAACACGGCCACGGTGACCCCGGTGCCGGCAAGGCCCAGCACCGGCAGGAGCACGACAGCGCCGAAGATACCACCCAGCCACCCGCCCAGCAGGTCAGCCGCGTACAGCAGCCCGGCGGTCCGGCTCAAACTGGCGGAGCGTTCAAGATAGATCTTGTTGGCGAGGGGAAATTGAGCGCCGATGAGGAATCCGCCGGTAAAGGCCACCACCAGAAAAAGAATCCGGAAAGTCATGAAAAACCCCGACCCGTTCAGGTTCGCATGGGCCGTTTGAAACAGGAAGGGGCAAGCCAGGGCAAAGCCGATGATAAGGAGGTCGATCTTCAGGAACAGCCTGACATCATGTGTGATGCGATTCAGATTGATCGTCATGAGGGTGGCCCCGGCGGCGGTTCCGGCCATGAACGCCGCCATCAAAACGCCGATCCATGAAAACACAAAGCCATAAATCGATTGAAAGGTAAAGAGGATCATGAGGTCGAAGATCATGCC
>JASJBQ010000262.1 GCA_030066455.1 Desulfobacterales bacterium | reverse complement strand
GCATCGTCATCAACCAACACTGCCAGACCAGCGATCCGGACATCTACGCTGGGGGCGACTGCGTCATCAATCATTACAGCACCCGGGATGCCAATCCCATGTTCGTGCCGCTTGGTTCCACGGCCAACAAGCACGGCCGTGTCATCGCCGACCACATCGCCGGGAAACCGACACCCTTCAGCGGCATTACGGCCACCGGCATCGTCAGGGCCTTCGACTATACCATCGGCCGGACGGGACTCACGGAAAAAGCGGCGCGCCAAAGTGGACTGGAAATCGAGACCACCACCTGGGCCGGGCCCGACAAGCCCCACTACATGGACGCCAAACCACTGGCCATCAAAATGATCGCCAGCCAAAAGGACCGGCGTCTGCTGGGCATCCAGGTCGCCGGCTTATCGACGGCCGGCAAAGGCTATCTGGATGTGGTGGCCGCTACGATTCTTTTCGGCGGCAACCTCGACCAGTTGGCGAACGTCGATTTTTGCTATGCCCCCCCCTACAGCCCGCCCATCGAACCGCTGGCCACCTGCGCCCATCTGCTCACCAACAAGTTGGACGGCCTGGCCAACGGCGTTTCGCCTCTGGAAGCTAAAAAGCGCATCGAAGCCGGCGAAGTCGTCCTGCTGGATGCCCGCACACCGGCCGAACTGGAGGAGATGCGCCTGCCCTACGATGTCGTTCACATTCCCCTGGGCGCCTTGCGCCAGCGGATGCATGAACTGCCGCGGGACCGCGACATCCTGGCCTTTTGCAAGGTGAGCATGCGCGGCTACGAGGCCCAGCGCATTCTGAACGCCGCGGGTTATGAACGGGTCGGCTTTATCGAAGGGGGCATTGTCGGCTGGCCGTTTGAAGTGCAGTTCGGATAATGGAACGAATCAATCCTAAATCGAACTGGTTTCGCTGGTCGTTGTTTCTTCAGATGATGGGGGTCATGTTTTACAGCCTCTTCAATAACCAGCTTAAGTAAAGGGGGAGGAAATGAAGATAGGTATGATTGTCGTTGCCACGCTTTGCATTTTTTACAGTACGATTTATGCTGCCGATAATTGCGATCGCGGCCACGTGAAGATGCTTAACAATTTGAAAAACTGCGAGGAAATAGAAGATTCCGAAAAAGAAAAGTATCGTGTGGTAATTGAAAAAATCTACAAGCTTTGCAAGGAGGGCAAGCGAGAAGAGGCCAAAAAAATCCACCAAGATTTGAAAGAAGCATGTCTCCAAGAAGCTGCGTTCGAAAATCTATATCGTGATTAGGATCGATTGAAGCCGAAGACTGGAATTTTTAAGCTCAAATCAATACCGAAAGCTATTTAATCATATAACAAGGTGACGGCCGAAACGGCGTGAAGCGTACACGGCGCTTGCCCGCCCTGCTGATCTTGGTGTACCCGGTCGGGGACACCAACCTGGATGCTTCCGGAAAATCGACTCGCTTCCGGCATCGAAATCGAATGTGGTCATTATCCCCTTGCGTACGGTATCCGATGCCGATCCCGACACCGATAAACCCCAGTTCCCCAAACGGGAACCCTTTGTCGTTATTCTCCGACGGCTTGAAGGCCCCCATGTTTCCCTTGGCGCCGGTAAGCCATGCCTTGAAGGGACAAGGCTGTCTGTAAGACCTAAAAAACCTGTGGGCTGATGGCTTGCGCTCGCCATTGCCGCCGCAATGCGCCGGCGAGCATGACTGCCGCCTGCGACGTGGATCGCAAACGGCAGCCATTTGGCGTTGAAGCGTTGCGGGCGCTACCCCAAAACCCCCAGGCCCATCAACGCAATCCAGCCGATGATGAATCCGACCACCAGCAGAAGATAACGGTCTTCTTTTTTCATCGCTTCCCCCCTTTCCGGCCGCAGTCAGGCGCCGGGACATGGCCGCCGGGCCAGCTTGGACGCCCTGCCGCCTTCATTGGTTTAATAGCGACCCTTTGTCCGACGTCACGTTTCCTTGATCACGATCATGGTGTCCGTATTGGCCTGATGAATCTGTTCTTCGTTGGTCGTGGACATTTCGGCCTTGAAACACAGGGCCCACATCATGATGATCCCCAATAGCCACCACACCAACTGCCAGGACCACAGCGGTGGGAAACCCGCAAACGAAAAGGCCTTGTTGCCGATGATGCAGGCGGGGCCAATGGCGAACAGGTACCAGACCGGCACCAGCACCTTCATGGCGCGGCGCCATTTCTTTCCGGATTCAGACGGGGCATCCACAAGGTCGATCCACTCATATGACCCCCTTTCTGGATGTCCGGTCAGTTGCTCGGCAGGCACGTGACCGCGTTTCAATCGTTCAATGCGCCACCCGATGGCGACGGCTTCAACAGAAACGATGCCGATGATTGAAGCCATGGTTCAGCCGGGAAAAGCGCGGCCATGCCTGGGTCAAAAATGGTCGAAAGATCTTTCCCGGCAGATGCCCCTGCACCAAAAAAGTATATTTGTACCTGATAAATAATAAAATGTACTTTTTTTAATTATTTTTTTTAATTTGGGAAATATAGTGGTAAATTTGGGGATTCCAAGAAAATAATGGGTGGGGCAACATCGACGGTACAGCATCGGGGCCACTGGCCACGCCAAGCGTTCATCCGCAGGCTGTGCCGATTGCCGGGCTAGCTGGCTGGGTCAAACGAAATGCGAAGAGGCTAGTTTGAAAACCGCGCATACGGGGTGGGAAGTGGGGCCCGGGGGCATTGAGACCGGGGGTGAGCCAGACCGCTGGGTGCCAGCGGCCATCATCCTGATCGCAGCCGGCGGCGGGATCGATCGTGATCAACAGCCGTTAGGCAAAGTAGACATGGCAGGAAACCAACAGGCAATAAATCGCCGCAAAGGCCGCGATCTGGCTGAAGCCGAAACGGGGCCAGAACGGCAGGTCCTCTATGGGCGCCACGATGGGCGCACAGACGCGGCGGGGAAAGCCGATGATTTCACACCCGGCGGAGGTCAGCACCGGTGGGTGGGCGGCATGTCTTAGACGATTGCGTATCAAGCGCACCAATTTCCTGTCTTCGACCCGCTGGGCTTCGCGCAGCATCTGCAGATATAAATCGGTGGGCTGATAAAAGGTTTCGAATTGCTCGGGCATTTCACCCTCCTTGTCCGGACACGCTTTGCGTTTCAAGGCTCGCATGGGACAGTCCGGCAAACAACCCCGCCAGTTTGTCTGCAATGTGGCCGATCAGTTCACGGTCGTCCAGACGGACCGCCTTGTTGAGCATCTCGATGTAGGCATCCGCCCCGGGCAGGTGGTCCAGTACGCGGCGATGCATCACAATCCCCCCTTCAGGCTCGTCGCCGGCCCGTCCTAGCGGCTTGCTGCCGTCCCGCGCAGGCTCGAGATCATGAACCGATACACCCAGAATGGCGGCCATTTTTTCAAGGTCGTCCGCCGTCGGTTTCTGCCGTCCAAGCTCGATGTTTTTAATCTTGGTCCGCCCCGATTCCAACGAGGTGTCGAACGCCGCCGCGCCCAGAGCGCCTTGATTCATATTGCGACGACGTCTGAGAATTTGTATGATTTCAGGCTGTTTGAGGTTCATAACGACTCCCTGTGGCGTTGATGTGATGATAAAAATCAGTCAATTGGCGGGAAGTAAGGTGGTGGCTTCGGCTTATAGCGCAGCTTTAATGTCACAAATTTGCATCCAATTGGGTGTCATGTCAAGGAGAAATTTTCCGTATTTGTCCAGTTTGAAGGCCTTGTGGAATCCAGGTTTTCATGCCGCCATACGTAGAAAGACGCATTTTTTAGAGCCTGGTTTCGGATGCCGCGATAGCGGGGCGTTTTTATAAGACCAATCAATTGTACCCAAACTCGGCCCACTCTCCATCCCTACACCGTATAATAAAGATCAATAATTTTCATTTTAAATACTCTTTTGTACTTGACAAAGATTTATTTGGTATCCTAATAATATGTCTCAGAGGGATTCCGCGCGATCGACCACTCTTCCACCTCGCGAATGGATACCTGCCGTGCGGCACCAGCGCGCATGCGTCAACGCGACACCCCGAAAGGAGGATTCCATGGAGAACCCGACGAACGGGCGGCTTCGTTTATTGATCCACAGGAATTGGAGAGGCATTCTGAAGGCGGTAGCCGCGGTCTGGGCGGTAAGCCTGCTTCTTTTCCAGCCCGTGCTGGCCGAACCCCATTATGGCGGTACGCTGCGGATGGCGCATGAATTGGATGCAGCCGGTTTTGATGCCATCAAGGCCCGCGCGTCGATCGGCGCCGGTGGGAACGCCGCCGGTCTGATCATGGAAAAACTTTTCGAAACGGACGCTGAGGGTAATTTAATCCCGGTCCTGGGTTTGTCCGCGACGCCGTTCGCGGATGGCAAGACGTGGATCATCCGATTGCGCCCGAATGTCAGGTTTCACGACGGCACCCCGTTTGATGCCGATGCCGTGGTCCAGCACTGGCAACGCCTCCTCGATCCGGCCAACCACTACCGCGGCAGGATCTTTCTGGGCCCGATCGCATCGGTCGCTAAAATCGATGCCCATACGGTCCGGTTCAGCCTCAAACACCCCTGGATACCGTTTACAGCCGTGCTCAGCGGCTCACGCGGATTTACGGCGCGGATTCCTTCGCCTCGCGCCGTCGAGAACGGCACCCAAAATCATACCCCCGTCGGCACGGGGCCCTATATCTTCAAGGCGTGGCAGCGCGGAAACCGCATCGTGCTGGAGAAGAACACGTCCTACTGGCGGAAAGCGCGCCCGTATGTGGATCGCATTGTCCTGCAGCCCATATCCGACCACGAATCGCGCTATGCCGCCCTGGCTTCCGGCCAGGTGGACATGATGGTCACCGACCGGCCGGCACACGTCAAAAAGCTTACCGGCCATCCTGAGTTTGCCACCTATGTCCTCGAACGTGCCGGTGCCACCGTCATGGCCATGAACTGCTCCAAGCCACCGTTAAACGATGTGCGTGTTCGCCGTGCCATCGCCCATGCCTGGGACCAGAAAAAGTACATTCGCGCCAGTTTCAAAAATATCGTTCCCAGCTGCGAGGACTGGTACGGCCGTAAGCTGAATTGCGGCGAGGTGGGCTACCCCCGGCACGATCTAGACGAAGCCAAGGCACTTATGGCCGCTTATGGCCAGTCGGTGGAAATCGAATACATCCACACGGCCACCCCGCGCGGCCGTGAAGCCGCGGTGATCCTTCAGCAGATGCTCAAGGCTATCGACGTCAAGGTCAACGCGGTGCCCTCCGATTTTCCGGGAATCATGAAGAAACTCTTCAGCCGGGAGTACGATATCTGTTCGTGGCTGATCCCCGACTTTGAAGAAATGAGCCTGATCACCATGGCCGTCTTCCATTCCCAGAGCCCCTGGAACGTCTACCGTTTCGCCGATGAAGAAGTCGACCGGCTGCTCGTCAAGCAGCGCACGAGCACCGATCCTCAGGTCCGGGCGGACACCCTGTGCACCATTGCCCGCAAGGTCAATGCCGGCGCCCCTTTTCTTTACCTCTACGGGCGCACCTTCTATGTCTTTGCCCGCAAGAACATCCGTAACGTAACGGTGCCGGATCACCGCATGATCCCCCTGGATGACGTCTGGATCGCACCCTGAGGCCTCGATCAGAAAGGCGGCTGCCATGACGACGATACCTCCCGCTTCTTTCAATGCCCTGGTCGAACAGTACCTGGGACAGCGCCTGCCCCCCGCCATGGCCGACACGATCGACCTCCCCGGGCAGCCAAAGGACGCCCGGGCCCTCATGCGGCGCATGCTGGGCCTGATGAAAAGCGCCCGCTTTCCGGCCACCGATTTCAACCCCTTTCTGACCGGCATGCTGGCCACCATGGTGCCCGGTGTTCTGCCCTGCTCCTGGGGCGGCCGCATCCCGCCCCTTACCGTGCCCGGTCGTCACCGGAAGCTCGATGTCTACGTCGCCGCCCAGGATTGTCCCCGGATGAGGCCCCGCCCGGTGTTTATCGACCTGGGCTGTGGATTCCCGCCCGTAACGACGGTCGACACGGCACGGGCATTGCCCCATTGGAAGATCTTCGGCGTGGATCGCTTTTTTGCCACCGATGTCGTCTACGACAACGAAGGGCATTACGCCTGTTTCGACGCCGAAGGCACCTATCGGTATTTTCAGCCCATGATGACCCGCAGCGGAATGGCGCTGTATGCCGATCCTGAAGCGACCCGGAAGCATTTCGAAAAGCTCTTCGAAACGCTGGCGCCGCGGCTTCCAGAACCGGGAGACAGTACGATGGGGACCGCCGCCTGGAACGGTCATCGCCTGGTCCGCAATCCGATTCGGGAATTCGAATCCGGCAACCTCGTCTTCCTGGAAGCCGAAATCCAAACGCTCCAGCTGCCGCCGGCCAAGGCTGCCCGCTGCATGAATGTTCTCGTTTACTTCCCCCCCCCGGTCCAGAAGGAAATACTGCGGACAACCGGATCGTTTCTGAGTAAAGGCGGTCTGCTGATCGCCGGCACGAGCGGTTTCGGCATCGATGCGCGCTACACCGTTTACCGCCAGACCGACAGCGGTCTGATCCCCAGCGAGTTCGCCTTCAGTTTCGAAAACCTGCGGTCCCTGGGCATCATGCCCTATTTCGCGATTCACGACGGGGATCGCGAGGCGTCGCTGCTGGCCGATTTGATGGGGGCCATCCGCGCCGACCCTTCCTACTGGCC
>JASJBQ010000032.1 GCA_030066455.1 Desulfobacterales bacterium | reverse complement strand
CCACCGCTTTGTGAATCAGATCCTCACGGTCGCCAAGCAACATTTGGGCAAGCCGCAGCGTCTCCTCGAATTCCCCCTGTTTGATATAATGAAAGGTGGCCATCACGGCCATGCGCCGTTCCCAGAGGGATGCGGCCGCGGCCAGTTGCCTCAACGGTTTGCGGCTGCGATGCTGCAGCCAGGCACCGAGAATGTGTTCCGCCGAAGCGTCCACCAGATCCCAGTTGTTGATATCGGCCGTATGGCGAAGATAGAGGGCATAAATGGCGCGCCGCTCCGCCTCGGTTCCCGTTTTAAAACGCCCCACGAGAATGAACACCGCGGTCTGGCGGTGCTCGTGGATCGTGGAGCGCAGCAGGCGTTCGACCGCTGGGGTGGGCAGCGACGCATATTTGCGCGCCAGCCGCCGCAACACGGGAACGCGAATCCCGATGAATTGATCGCCTTCACCGTACTCGCCGGGGCCGGTCTTGAAGAACCGCTGCGAATGGGCCGCCACCCGAGGATCGGCCAGGTTTTGCAGTTCGTTGCGCAGTCCTTCCAGCATGATCTACTCTGGGTCTTCCTTGCGGCCGGCCAGAAAGCGGCCGATAGCCGTCCAGTAGCGCTGATCAAGGTGGATGTCGTTATGTCCGGCCCCCTCGATGACGACCGTTTGTGCCGGTCCACCCCAGGCCCGGGCCAGATTCAGCGCGAAGCGCGGGGGAATAACCTCGTCCTGCTCGGCGATCAGCATCAACGCCGGGGTCTGGATCGCCGGCGCCAGCGCCAGGGAATCGAAGGGGTGCTTGAGCAGCAGACGCACCGGGAAAATGGGGTAGTGGTGGCGGGCGACGTTCGTCAGGCTGTCGAAGGGCGTTATCAGTATGACGCCGCGCACCTTGCGATTGGCGGCCACGTGCACGGCCACGCCCGAACCCAGGCTGCGCCCCATCAAAACGATGTGCTCCAGCGGGATATTCTGGCGGTCGACCATGTGGTCCAGGATGTGTACGGCATCCCGGCAAAGGGCCGTCTGGGAGGGCTTGCCCCCGCTGTCGCCATACCCCCGATAATTCATGAACAGAAACCCGCCGGCCTCGAATCGATCGAGATCCCATAGATTGACGGAGACCTCCTCGGCATTGCCGCCGTAATAGACCAGCAGCGGCCTTTCAGAGGAGACCGTCCCCCGAACGAACCAGCCTTGCAGATCGACGCCGGCCTGCGTCACCCGATACGCATGCGGCTCGAACCGGGCCCGGTTTTCAGCCGGCGTGGACTGGGGGAAAAAGATCAGGGCGTCCTGGAAGAAATAGAGCAGGCCCAGCCCGACGATAATAACCGGTAGGAGGATTTTCATAAGCTCGATCATGGCATCGGTGTTGTGACGACGTCCGCTGGCGCGCGGGCCGCCTTGTTAGCCTTAGGGCGCAGATGCCGCGCTTGCAGGGTTCAGGACAAGCTTGGCATCGAGGATCATCCAATCCCGCCCGGTCCAGACGATGGGGTTCAGATCCAGTTGATCAAAGGCCTTGTCCCAGGCGGCCGCGAGGCGGCTGACGACAACCAGCAAGCGCGCCAGGGCATGGGCGTCCAGGTCAAGCCCCCGGTAGCCTTCAAACACCGGAGCGATCCGCAACTCCCCCAGCATGTGCATGGCTTCCTTTGCATCCAGCGGTGCCAATCGGAAGACCACGTCGGGGGCGATCTCGGTCAGAATGCCCCCGGCGCCCACCATGACGGCCGGGCCGAATGAGGGGTCCATCAGCGCGCCGGCGATCATTTCCGGCCCCCGCGAAACCGCCATCTGCTCGACAAGCAGCGGGGTCTGCGGAAAAGCCGTGGCAATCCGCCGTATGCCCGCCTTCAGCGATTCACGGTCCAGGTTCAGCACGACGCCCTGGACGTCGGTCTTGTGGAGGATATCGGGTGAACAGACTTTCAGGGCGTAGGGCCCGTCAAACGGCGGCGGGGCATCGAGCGTTCCGCTCAGCAATCGCCTGCCGTCCGGAACCTGCAGCCCCAGCAGCGCCAGAAGGCGTTTAACTTCATATTCATCGGGCCGGCCGGCCACGGTCAGGCCGGAATGCCATCGGGTCAAGGTGGCCCTCATGACGTCGCTCCCAAAGAAGCCAGAATGCGGGCGCGCTCCACCAGAAAGCGGGCCGCCCGGACGGCCCGGCTGATGGAAGGGAATCCGACGACCCCCGCGTCGTGAAACCTTCGCAGATACAGATCCGTGAATGGGCCGTACTGGGTGAAAGTGATGACCGGCTTGACGTTCCGACGGGCGCGGGCGGCAACCGTGTCGATCAAGCCGTCGGAAATCGCCGGCGGTGCGAAAAAGGCCGTGCAGATGACGATGTCGACGCCGTCATCATCCAGCAATGCATCCAGGCCGGCCCCGAACATGCCGTCGTCGGCGCTGGCCGTCAGGTCCACCGGGTTGTTGCAGGCCGCATACGGCAGGGTCGCCGTACGGATGCGTTCCACTGTCCGCGGGCCCAAGCGGGCCATCGCCAAAGGGATGCCGCGCTGCTCACCTTCGACATAGTCGGCGCACATGACCCCGAATCCACCGGCCGGCGTGAGCACGGCCACCCGGTTGCCGCGGGTGGGCGGCAGCATGGCCAGGCATTTGGAAGCGTCACAGAGCTCCTCGTCATCCACGACCCGCTGAATGCCGTATTGGCGCAAGGCCCCGCCGATGACGGCGTCCATGCCCGCCAGCCGTCCGGTGTGGCTGCTTACCGCCCGCACACCGGCGGGCGTGCGCCCGGCCTTGAGGACGATGACCGCTTTGCGCCGGGTGACCTCGCGGGCCCGCTCCAGAAACCGGCGGCCGTGGGCGATGTCCTCCAAATAGAAGGCCAGGCAGCGGGTATCACGATCGTCGCCGAAATATTCCAGAAAATCGAGCTCATCGAGGTCGCATTTGTTGCCGAGCCCTACGAAGGCCCGCAGGCCGTAACCGACATTGCTGGCCAGTCCCAGGGCCTCGACACCCACCGAGCCACTCTGGGTCACGAAAGCCACCCCGCCGCCCCGGCTCAGCGCTTTGTCGCCATGCTCGACGAAGATCGTGTCCAGCCGCTCGCCGGGAATGAAGATCCCCAGCGAGTTGGGTCCCAGAATCCGACAACCTGTCGTTTGGGTGACGGCTTGGAGACGCTGCTCGAGCTTTGCACCCCGGGCGCCGGTTTCGCCGAAACCGCCGGCGACGACGACGGCGAAGGGGATGCCGCGGGCCGCACAGGCTTCGACCGCACCGACCGCGGCGGCAGCGCCGGTGGCGATGACCGCGAGATCGATGCCCTTCGGCAGGGCGCCGACATCGGTAACGGCCTCATGCCCCAGAATCGTGCCACCGCCCGGATGGACGGGGTAGAGTTTGCGCAGGGACGGGAGGAGCCGCTCGAATATGATCCGTCCGATGCTGCCTTCACGCTTGCTGGCGCCCACCACGGCGATGGCCTTGGGGTTGATAAGGCGGTTCAGGTCGCCGTGTGGGGGGGGCATGGCGGATCTTCCTTTGCTTTCGGCCTTGCGGACTGAAGGGAAGCGGTCGGGCTGCACGTCGCCTGGTCGGCGGCCGGCTATTGTTTGGCGTCCAGAATCGCCATCGTAATCCGGGCGATGCACACCAGCCGTTCATGCGCGTCGTGTATGCTGATCTGCCAGATATGGGTCGAATGGCCCAGGTGAAGCGGCGTGGCCTTGCCGATAACGTGCCCCTCGCTGACCGAACGCACATGGTTGGCATTGATGTCCAGTCCCACGGCCGTTTTTAGCGCGGGATCGATGCAGAGGTACGCCGCCACGCTGCCCAGGGTTTCGGCCAATACCACCGACGCCCCGCCATGTAAAATCCGGGTCGGTTGAACCGTACGCTCATCGACGGGCATGCGGGCCTTGAGATAGTTGTGGCCAACTTCGATGAATTCGATGCCAATCCGCTCGACGATCGTCCGGGGAGCCAGTTGGTTGATCTGATCGGGCGTGGCTTCGGTAAACCAGATGCGCATGGCCTCTAAACCTTGTGGATCGATCGGCCGCACGGATAAAGGTTGCTTGCGGCGGCCGCCGCGGATTGGGCGGCATGGACGCTCAGGCCCTGGAAAGCCGGTCCATCCGGAGCGTCATCTTATTTGAACCACCTGATTTCACGTGCCGTTTTATCGCCGATGACGGTAAAATCCAAGCTGGGCGGCATGGACGCCTGGTCTTCGGACTGTGGAATCCGGCTGCCCATGATTTCCGCCAGCTGCTGGGGATAGAGCGGCGATCGCTCGGGATCGGCGAAACCGTCCGGAAACCGGGGCAGCTCAGTGGCCGGGTCGTATTTGTCGGAGGCGCCCAGTGTGTGCAGCATTTCATGGGCGATGATCACATGGTTTTTGGGCTGCGAGCCGTAATCGGCATAGGCGTGCACGACACCGAACATTCCCTTGCGAATTCCCAGTGAATTTTCAAGCCGCTCCTTCTCGCCACGGGGGTGATAGAGAACGAAAATCTTGATTTCCGGCGATGGACTTTCGGTAAACGTGTCCGATCGGTAGACCCAGACTCGCATTTTCAGGCTCCACCACATCACCGCCAAAGGATTGCCGCTCTCGGGGGGTATCGGCGGCAGGGATTTGACTTCCGGGGCCAATAGCATCTTGACGGGATCCGACAGGGAAAGTGCGTGGCGTTCAGCTTCCGCAGAGAAATAATCGGTGATCGGCAGAAACGTATCTTCATCCAGGCGGGCGATGTACTGGTCCACGGCTTCCGAACCATCGGCGTTGATGGGGTAGACGCCCACCCAGAGGGTTTGATCCCAGCTGGTGGCATGGAAACCGCTGAGGAACGTATTCAACCCCACAACCAGCAGGATAAGCAGCAGGACAAAAATGCGAATTGATTTAAAGACACCGCCGGAAGACGTCTTGGCCCCGGCCGAGGAGGAGACCTCGACCGAAACCCTTTCAACCTTGGCCGAGCGCGCCGCGGTTTCCTTCTCAATGAGATAGGCCCCGCAATGCAGGCAGCTGGCCGCCCGCCCCTGACGGGTGCCGCAATGCGGGCACGTCACCGAGTTGGCGGCGGTCGTCGGGCCGCCGCTGCCCGGCGGCGGTGCCGCTGAAGGGGCCACAGCGTCTTCGGCAGGCTCCAGTTCGAAGACGACGCCGCAGCCGGCCGCCGCGTCGACGATCTGCTTCCCCTTGATTTCGTTGACACCCTTGGTGACCGTTATCGGCTCACCGGCAAAAAGGGCGTCCAGTTTGCGTTCATTCAGCTTGAAGACGCCGGCGAGCTTATCCTTGGCCGCATCAATATCGTAGCCCAGCAGGAACTCGCCACGAAAAACGACATTAAACCGATCCATACCCTGATTCCCGTTGCACAACAGCCATACCGCGGGTTTGACTGACACGGCCCCGGCCCGGTGGTGTTAAAGCAACGCCTGCTCTAAACCGGGAAGATTCGTGTCGCGATATTTCCGGGCAGAGGCAGGCGATGGCCGGTGCACGCATCGTAATAAAAACAATTGAAATTCTATCAAATGGATAGGGAACTAGCAAGCGGGGGCACCGGAAACGCGCAGAAAAAACATCGCCGCTAAGATCCGATACGGCCAGGCGCTAAGTGCTTTCCGTCTTGGGCTGCATGCGGATCAGCAAGAGCGGGAGCTCCCGGGACGCGCCGCGCAGGGTGTGTTTGGCGACTTGAATCCGAAAAACGGATTGCATGCAATCCAGAAAGGCCTTGTTGGTCTGACGGATTTCACCGGCCAGGAGAATCTCGCCCCCGGGCCGGAGCAGTTCCCGGAACAGCGAACGCATGACCTTGAAATCACTTTCCCTGTAGATCAACTCCGAACCCAGAATGACATCGAAACGCGCGTCCCAATCGAGTTGGTGCCAATCCAGCCGGCGGACGCGGGCATGGCGGCATTCGTTTTCCAGGCGATTGGCCTCGAGAAAGGCGAGGGCATGCGGGTCGTGTTCGGTCACGGTGACGTCGTGACCAAAAGCGGCGGCCACCAGCCCGGCCACCCCCAGACCGGCTCCCAGTTCGAGCAGGCGATCATTACGGCCGACCGGCCGCGACGCCATTTTGGATGCCAGCAGAAGCGAGGCCTCCCACACTTTTGACCACAGCGGGAAGTTGCGCATCGGGTCATCCGGATCGATGAAGCTATCGATCGTGCGGGGCACATGAAAACGAAAGGGGCGCCCGCCCACCTTAAAATCGACCATTTCCGTATCGTAGGTGGCCTTGAATGTCTCCAGGGAAGCCATTGTGATCTCCTTAATTGATTCGCCTGATCCGTGCGCCGTTCAATGGACAGCCAGCGGGCCTTGCCCCAACGACGACGCCCCGCGTTCCCGACGACAGACGGCACGGTCACGCCCATTGCGACTGAAAATGAATCCGGCACGCGCGGGCAGCTTCATTGGCGCTGGCAACCGCACCCTCCAGGCTTGAAAGGCCAAGGTAGTCCCCGGCCGCCCAGATCGGAATTTGACGCGCCAGCCGGTTAAGCTGCGCCTTCAGGAAGGCCGAGCGCTGATCGGCACCCGTGTCACAGGAGGCCGCCGCATAAGGCCAGCGCCGCACCCGCCGCACGACGATCTCATGACGCGGCAACACCAGCCAGTTGGCGAGTTCGTCGGCCAAGGTTGCAGCGATGTCATCGTCGCTGTGTTTCCACAGCGTTTCCAATTTTTCCGGCCGGGCATACAGGGTCACCGCCTCCCCGCCACGGGTAACCCGGAGGGCGCTTTTCGCCCGCTCGACCGTAAAACCACAACCCCATTCGGCTTTGTCGCGTGGCGGGAGCACCTGGAGTGCAGGTCGCCGGAATTGCCGCTGCAAAGACATATGCACCAGCAACGCGGATGCATGGGGCCAACCGGGAACCAACCGGGTGATGCCGGGATCCAGCCATGGGCGCACCACTTGCATGGCCTCCGGCAACGGTGTTGCCAGGATCGCGCCGTCAAAGCGCTCCCCAAAGCCATGCCCTTCGACCCTCACGCCCTGACCTTCGCCTCGGAGATCTTTTATGGCAAGCCCCGGCGGTCCATGCGGAGCGCATCCGTCCCCCCGGCCGGGTCTGGGTCTCAAAAACCGTCGGCTTCAAACCTGCCCGTACCAGGCGCCAGGCGGCGGTCAGGCCCGAAAGCCCTGCACCGATAACGGCAATTCGGGGGGCACCGCGCATTCAGCGCCCATCTACAGCAGCCAACCGGATCATGTCGATATGGTCGATGCCGTCTTCGGGGTAGGGTGATCCGACCGCACGGAAACCAAACCGTCGATAGAAATCCACGAGATGGATCTGGGCTGCGATGCGAATGGCCTGCTCGGGGTAGAGGGCGGCACACTGGCGCAGCGCCTGTTTCAGCGCCCGGCTGGCCAGATGCTGACCGCGCATGTTGCCTGTGGTCAGCAGTCGTCCGATCGAGGCTTCGGCAAAGCGCGAACCCGGCGCATTGATCCGCAGATAGACCACGAGCTGTCCGTCGGGACGGCGCCCGGTCAAGTGCCAAGCGCTCAAATCAAGCGCGTCGGCATCCTGATAGGCACAGTTTTGTTCGACAATGAAAATCCGTTGGCGAAGCGCCAGGATGGCGTGCATTTCAGCCGCGGTCAGGTCCTGCGCCGTTGACCATTGCCAGTGGATGACCATCATTGCCGCGCGGAAGCGATACCGTTAGGGGGTCGATTTGGCCCGCTGGTGGCGCTGGACGAACGCCCGCAGCTGATCCAGGTGTTTGCGCAGACGGCCCACTCGGCGACGGAAGCGGGCGGACTTATCGGCAGGCTCGGCGTCGGCAACCGCCTCGCTTTCAGGGGTGTGGGCGGTCGCGGTCTTCATCTTTGATTTGAGGGCTTTGATGCGACGGGCCACTTTCGACCATTGCGATCGCGGCACTTCCCTCAGCAGCGCCTTGTAAAGATTCAGGGCGGTCTGATAATAGCCGCGCCGCTCCAAATCCAGAGCGAACGCCGCCCGCAATAGGGCCGGATGGTGGCCGTTGTGGAAGTCCTGGGCAATGATCTGTTCGATGGCGCCCTCAATGGTGGCCTGGGAATGAATACCCAACAGGCAGTCTGTCAGTCCGCGGACGAACTTGGCCACGGGAAGCTTGCGGCGGATCAATTTGCGGTATTCTTCCACCCCGGCTTCGAAAAGGCCAATGTCCCCGAA
Source organism: Desulfobacterales bacterium (assembly GCA_030066455.1). The sequence goes on along the minus strand of JASJBQ010000032.1, from coordinate 18,793 downwards.
GGCGGTGGCGCATGTCAGGATGTCGCTGGTCGAGTCGGCACCGAGCCAGCTGCGTTTGAGGATGGTCATGTCACGCGCGGATACGAAGTCCACGAGGTCCACTTCCATGGCCGCCAGCTCGTCCTCGATTTTCAAAATCTGGTTTTGAAGCGATTTGGACAGGCGCCCCCCCAAGGCATCCGTGTTATCGAGCACATCGCGATACAATTGCTGCGCTTCCTCGAACAAACCCTGCGAGCGGTAGAGCTCGGCCTCGCGCCGCGTAAATGCAATCGTGAGTTTATTGCCCATGATGGATGCCGTGCGGGGTATGGGGTCGTTAAAAAAGTGCGGGTACATCAAAGGACCAGTACCCACTGATCAGGGCATACAATACGCAGGGGCCGCCGTCAACTTTATGATCACCGCTGCAATCGGTTTCCGAGAGACAAGTTGCGGTTATTCGATGGCCGTGAAAAAGGCCGACCCCATCGGCGATTGATCCCCAAAGCGCCATCGCCGGGCCGGCGGCATGACGCCATGCGTGCGCCGTCCCGGCGCTCCCCTGCGCCTTCGGCCGCCGCCTGGATAAATGCCCGCAGACTTCGACTGTATCCAACCGTTTTTTTACCGCGGTGAGAGGATGTCCCGGCCAAACACCAAAAACAGAATAAAAACAAATTGACACGCTGTATTAAATTAATTTATGGTTTTTTTTGTATTAACGACAACCTTATTGCCATACCGGGTCGAGAATACGGAGAGCGCATGCGAACGACGTTTGTTTCCCGGGCATCCATTTTGATCGTGGACGAAGAGCGGCGTGTATGGAAACCCTTGCCGCAGGTTTTCAAGGACGCCGACCAAATCCACCTTGCCGTCAGCGCCGCACAGGCGTTCAGCTGGCTCCGACGCCACCCCTTCCACCTCGTTTTCTTGGGTGTTCAGCTCCCCGACTTGAACGGCATCGAACTGCTCAAAATCCTGAAGCGGTCTGCGCCCCACAAACCTGTCATCATGGCGAGTGCCGTGCGTGACGTTCAGACGGCGGTGGACGCCATGAAGGCCGGGGCCCTGGATTTCCTCACCACGCCCATCGACGCCGGCCACGTGCGCACCCTGGCCACGCAGGCCCTTGCCCGTCTGCAGGCGTGCATCCAAATGAAATCCGCCCCGGCGCCTATGGACGGCGCCGGCCGGGATGGCGCGATGCAAAGACTGGATCGGATCATCGAGGCCCTGTCGCCGATTGAATGCCACGCGCTGATTTTGGGCGGAAACGACCTTCTCAAAAGCCGGATCGCGCGCCGCGTGCACGCCCGGAGTGCGCGCGCCAAAGGCCCTTACACCGCCCTTGACTGTGCCGGAAAGCCCTCCCGGTCTTTGGAGAAGGCGCTTTTCGGGCGCTGTCGCCGGGACGCTTGCCATGCCGCGGCAGGCCGGAACGGCAAAATCGAACAGTCCCATGGCGGGAGCCTGTTTCTGGACAATGTCGACCGTCTGGGACCGGATCTCCAGTCCAAGCTTCTGGGATGCATCAAGCACCAGGAATTCAAGGCCCCGGGGTCCCATCGCCGGGTCAAGGCGGACGTTCGCATCATTGCCGCCTCCGGCCATGATTTACAGGCCCTGGTCGAGGCGGGCCTTTTCCTCCATGAACTTCATGCCGGCCTGAACGCGTTGCCGATTGATCTTCCGCTCCTTCAGACGCAGGGTGACGATATCGGTTTGCTGCTCGAGCACATCTTCAATCAGGATACCATCCGCAATGGTGTGCGGCGCAGGTGTTTTTCCGATCTGGCCCGATCCACCCTGATGGCCTGCGACTGGCCGGGCAACACAAGGGAATTTGAACACCTGCTGGAAAGGCTCTGCCATGTTCACGCGGGGCAAATGCCTGCGGCCACCGAACCCTCCGCTGGGCCGGAAGCCATCAGCCCCCCGCGCTTCGAGGGGCTCGCGTTGAAAAAAGCCACCCGCGCCTTCGAACGCCAACATATTATCGCGGCCCTGAAAGCATTTGGCGGTAATCGCGCTGAAACGGCCCGGCATCTGGGCATTCATCGCAATACCCTCCGGACAAAAACCAGGGAACTGGGAATCGATCGCGGCGTTCCCGGAATGCGGGGGCACCGGCCTTAAAGCAAAAATCCGGCTTCGGCCTTGTTGCGGCCCTCTCTTTCTGCTAAGGGTCTTCTCTGGCTGTCCGGCCCGGCCGCGGCCATTGGCACCGGCACTTCCACCCAACAGGCGACTTGCCCAAACCCATGTTAAAACGCATCGCGCTATCCATCCTCCTGCTGGTGATCATCGCCGGTATTCTGGGCGGAATTAAATATCTACAGATCGATCGCATGACGGCCCAGGGCAAGGCATCTTCGATGCCGCCAACAACGGTCACCGTGACACCGGTCGCAACAATGGATTGGGAGGTGCGTCTCTCCGCGGTGGGCACGCTCAACGCCGTGCAGGGGGTCACCATCACGGCCGAGTTGACCGGCAAAGTCGCGCGCATCGCCTTTGAACCCGGTGCTTTTGTCGACGCCGGGGTGCTCCTCGTTCAGCAGGACATCGCCACCGAGACCGCCCAGCTGCGCGCCGCTGAAGCCACCCTGGCCCTCAACCGGGCGAATTTCGACCGCGCCCGGGAACTGCGCGGTGAGCAGGTGGTCACCCAGGCCGCTTACGATCAGGCCCTGGCCAATCTGAAGCAGGCCCAGGCCGAAATCGACCGGATCAAGGCCATCATCAGCAAAAAGACCATCCAGGCGCCATTTGCCGGCCGCCTGGGCATCCGCCGCATCAACCTGGGGCAGGTCATCAAGGACGGCGACCCCATCGTCTCGTTGCAATCCCTGGATCCGATTTTCGTCAATTTTCTGCTGCCCCAAAGCGAGCTGGCCCGCCTGGAAACCGGGCTCACCGTGCGCATCCGGGCCGATGTCCTGGCGGGTGAGACCATCAGCGGCCGGATTACGGCCATCAATCCTCAGGTGGAGGCGGAAACGCGCAATATTCGTGTCCAGGCCACCCTGCGCAACGCGGATGAAAAACTGCGGCCGGGCATGTTCGTCAATGTGGAAGTCCTCTTGCCCGGTAAAAAAAGCGTATTGGCCATCCCGACGACGGCGGTCCTTTACGCGCCCTACAGCGATTCGGTCTTTCTCGTGGAAGCCGGCAAGGCTCAGGGGGATGCCCCCCCCGCCAAGCACTTGCGCCAGCAGTTCGTGCGCCTTGGGGATGCCCGGGGCGATTTTGTTTCCGTCCTCGAGGGTCTGGAAGCCAACCAGCAAGTGGTCAGCACAGGGGTGTTCAAACTGCGCAACAAACAAAAAGTCGTCGTGGACAATAAACTTGCACCCAGCTTTCAAACCGAACCCCGGCCGGATGACAGTTGACGGCCGGCCTTGAGGGCACCCGGTCAGCACCGCACCAGGAAATCCCGATGGGCGTAACGGCGCCCCCTGAACAAAGCGCATGAAATTTACCGACCTATTTATTCGCCGCCCCGTCCTGGCCCTGGTGGTGAACCTTCTGATCATCATCGCCGGGCTTCAGGCCATCTTCTCCCTCAATGTCCGCCAGTATCCCCGCAGCGACAATGCGGCGGTCACCGTCACGACCGTTTACGTCGGTGCCAGCGCCGACCTCGTGCGGGGTTTTATCACCACCCCGCTGGAGCGCTCCATTGCCGCGGCCGACGGCATCGATTACATCCAGTCCCAGAGCGCTCTTGGTCTTTCGACCATCACCGTGCGCCTCAAACTGAATTACGACCCGATCAAGGCCCTTTCCGAAATCAGCGCCAAAGTCGACCAGGTGCGCGGCGATCTGCCCCCGGAAGCCGAGGTGCCGGAAATCAACGTCGAATCCGCCGACAGCCGTTTCGCCTCGGCCTATTTGAGCTTCACCTCCGATGTGCTCAAACAGAACGAAATCACCGACTATCTGGTGCGTATCGTGCAGCCGCAGCTCTCCGCCCTGGAAGGCGTACAGCGGGCCGACATTTTAGGAGCGCGCACCTTTGCCATGCGCATCTGGCTCAAACCCGAGCGCATGGCCGCCCTCAACATCAGCCCGGTCCAGGTCCGCGAAGCGCTGGCCGCCAACAATTTTCTGGCGGCGGTGGGCCGCACCAAGGGTGCCCTGGTCCAGGTGAATCTGGTGGCCGATACCGACCTGCGCTCCGTCGACGAATTCAAGCGCCTGGTCATCAAGCAGGAGGGCGGTGCCATCGTGCGTCTGAAGGACATCGCCGATGTCGTCCTGGGGGCCGAAGACTATGACACCGAGGTGCGCTTTTCAGGGCAGACGGCCGTCTTCATGGGCATCTGGCCGCTTCCCAACGCCAACTCCCTGGACGTCATCGACCGGGTGCAGGTGGCCATGAAATCCATCCAGGAGCAGCTGCCCAGCGGCATGGATGCCCGCATCGCCTACGATGCCACGAACTACATCCGCAATGCCATCCGCGAAGTCATCAAAACCCTGAGTGAAACCCTGCTCATCGTGGTGATGATCATCTTTCTCTTTCTGGGCTCGATCCGCTCGGCCATCGTTCCCGTGGTGGCCATTCCACTGTCGCTCATCGGCGCGGTTTTCCTGATGCAGGCCTTCGGCTTCACGGTCAACCTGCTGACCCTGCTGGCCATCGTTCTTTCGGTGGGACTGGTGGTGGACGATGCCATCGTCGTGGTCGAAAACGTCGAACGCCACCTGAGCGAGGGCAAGACCCCCGCCGATGCCGCCCTGCTGGGCGCCCGCGAACTGATCGGGCCACTGATCGCCATGACGATCACCCTGGCGGCCGTCTACGCCCCGATCGGGCTGCAGGGCGGTTTGACCGGCTCCCTCTTCCGGGAGTTCGCCTTTACCCTGGCCGGCGCGGTGGTCATATCCGGCGTGGTGGCCCTGACGCTATCGCCGGTCATGTCCGCCAAGCTGCTGCGGGAAGGTATGTCCGATAGGGGTTTTGCCGGCCACGTGTCCCGGCTGTTCAACCGCATCCGCAGCTTCTACGGACGTGCCCTGGACATCACCCTCGATGCCCGGCCCGCGGTCTATCTGGTCTGGTTCGGGGTAAGCCTCCTGACGGTTCCCATGTTCATCATGTCGGCCAAGGAACTGGCGCCCACCGAAGACCAGGGCGTTATTTTCGGCATTATCGATGCCGCCGCCAACGCCACCCTGGATCAGACCAGTCTATCCGCCGCCGCCGCCAACGAAGTATTCATGGGCGTCCCCGAAACCGAATTCACTTTCCAGGTCACCTCCCCCTCCTCCGGCTTCGGGGGCATGGTGGTCAGACCCTGGGGGGAGCGCGCCCGCACGGTCTTTGAAATCCTGCCGGAGGTGCAGTACGGCCTCATGCAGATCCCGGGTATCCGCATGTTTCCGGTCACCCCGCCGGCCCTGCCGGGGGGCGGCCAGTTCCCGGTGGAGTTCTTTCTCACGGCCACGGCCGAACCCGAGCAGATTCTTTCATTCGCCCGGCAGATTCAGTTCAAAGCGATGCAGAGCGGCATGTTCGCCTTTCCGCCGATCATCGACGTCAAAATCGACCAACCCCAATCGCGCCTGGTGATCGACCGTGACAAGGTTGCCGATCTGGGTCTCAACCTCCAACAGGTGGGCGCCGATCTGGCCTCCATGGTGGGGGGCAACTTCGTCAACCGCTTCAATATCGACGGCCGCAGTTACAAGGTGATTCCCCAGATCAAACGGCAGGAACGTCTCAATCCGGATCAGTTGAAAGGCATTTATATCACCGGCCCGGCCGGCCAGCTGGTGCCCTTGAGCACAGTGGCCGCCATCGAGAACACCACGGTGCCGCGCTCACTGAACCGCTTCCAGCAGCTCAACGCCGTTTCCATCAGCGGGGTGGCCGTGCGCCCGCTGGACGAAGCCCTTCGGTTCCTGGAAGACGAGGCGGCCAAAATTCTGCCCAAGGGCTATATTCTCGATTATACGGGGGAGTCGCGCCAGCTGCGCACCGAGGGCAATACGTTCATTCAGGCCTTCGGTCTGGCGGTAATCCTCATCTTCCTGGTGCTGGCTGCGCAGTTCAACAGCTTCCGCGACCCGTTCGTGATTCTGGCCGGGTCGGTGCCCCTGGCCATGTTCGGCGCGCTGGTCTTCACCTTTCTCCAGATGCCCGATCCCGGCATTCCCTTCTGGACCCGGGGCTGGACCACGACGCTCAACATCTACTCCCAGGTCGGTCTGGTCACCCTGGTGGGACTGGTCTCCAAAAACGGCATCCTCATCGTCGAATTCGCCAACAACCTCCAGGAGCAGGGCGTGGCCAAGCGCGTGGCCGTGCGCGAAGCCGCCCTGACCCGGCTGCGACCGATTCTCATGACCACCGGCGCCACCATCGCCGGGCATTTCCCGCTCGTGCTCGTTACCGGGGCCGGTGCAGCGGCCCGCAATTCGATCGGCCTCGTACTGGTGGGCGGCATGGCCATCGGAACGCTCTTCACCCTGTTCGTCATTCCGTCCATCTATATGCTCATCGCCAAGGACCATTCCCCCTCGTTGAACGCCCAAAGTTGATTTGGCTTTTATGGCGCGGGAATTCAGGCCGCTCGTCGCGCCCGCTGCGTCAATTGGCAACTTGCACCGGGAAGGGCTGCGCCGTGAAAATGCAAGGTGGCGCTTGGCGGCTAGAGAAAATAAAAACCGAGGGTGACGTCGTAGCGGTCCGAGCCCAGAAATTCACACCCCACCGTATCGCCCCTGATGGATTTCACCAGAGCCGATTTCTTGATGAGGGTCTTGCTGCTGTTGTCCAGATAAAACCGCAGGTGGACCCGGTCTTCCAGGTGCAGCAGCGAGGCCTTCTCGGCCGTAAATTTCAAACCTGTCTTGGAAATGTTCGTCACCAGCATGGGGCCCCAGACGTTGACGACCGCCATTTTGTTGAGGTGACTCATATCCTGGGCAAAGAGACCGTCCAGCTGGACCGCTTTCCGGAAAGTGTGCCGCATTTCGCGCAGGATGCGAAAGGAGCACTGGCAGGGGCAGTTGACCCGCAGCACCGCACCCATCTTCTCGAATATCGACGGCGCCACGGTTTCCTGGCGCCCGCATTTCGGACAGGTCAGCTGATAGTCGGCGCCATCGGCGGCGAAAAGACGCAGCCCGCCGGCAGCCCCGCTTTCGCCGTCGGCGTGTATCTCCATGCGGTCCGACGGCGGACCGGCCTGGCGGACCTCGTCTGCTTCATCGATGATGACCTCGATTTCCTCGACATCGATGAACGCCGGGGTTTTTTGCGGTTTGAGCGCAGAGGGTGACTTGGCGGCCACGGCCGGCGCCTGCTTGATCACTGCACGACCGGTCCGGGCCTGGGGCAGTGTATCTGCGATGAGCCGCCCTGCCAGCCGGACCAGGAGGATGGCCGCTGGCGACCAACGGCCGGGCGTCGTCTTGGCCAGGCCGACGATGCCGACCGGCTGCTGCCGCTGATGAATCATCTGGCACAAGACGGCCCCCGTCTCCCAGCGACGCCAGAATTGCCAGGTCTGGCGCTCCGGGGCCGATAGCGCCTGCATGTCCTCGACGACATAGAGCCGGCCCTTGAGGAGCTTTGCGAGGACGGGCCGCAGGCGCTTGAGGCCAATCGCGATATCTGGGTGCGTCTTTTCCGGCGGCATCTTGGCGGCACGCCACTGAAACTCGGAAACCACAAGCCTGCGCGCCGCGTCGATCCGGTCAATAAACCCGTAATCGCCCTCCGAGATCAAACCGATTTTTTCAAGCACGCCGCCGATGGTCTTGCCTCCCGCGCCGCTGAGAGGCGGTTTCGATATTGCCGCCAGGGAAGTGATGATTTCGAGCAGGTCCTGTTTTTCCTGCAGGGCCTGCAGGATTTGCCGGCGGTCGCTGACGTCGCCGATTTCCATGCGGACGCGGACCCCCTCGTCGGACGGATCGCCCAACAGGCACAATACGAGCTGGGCATGAATCTCGGCGTCACGGGTGGGGCGGAGGACGATTTCAAGATTCTGGCGACGGCCGGAGCGGATCAGCTCGTTCCAGTGGGAATAGTAAAGCACCAGGTCGTCGACATCGATAAAGAGCGTGAAGGGCTTGCCCGTAAGGCCGCCGGCTTGAGGGTCGAGCAGGTCCGATGCGGCGGCATCGGTCTCGATCATCAAGCCGGCCCGATCAAGCATGACGGTACCGATATCCGCCAGGTTTCGACCGCACTGACCGCAGAATTTAAAAAAGGGGGGATTGATGCTGCTGCAACCGGAGCAGACATTCTTCAGCTGATGGCCGCAGCCGCCGCAGAAGTTCTGATCCCCGCTGATGGTGGCTCCGCATTTCGGGCATTGCATGGGCTAACTATTAATCAAAGCGGCGTCCGAGCGCAAGCGCCGTTTGGCGTGCCCCCGCACGGTGAGGCCCAGAAATGGCTGCCGCCACCTGGCGGGCTTTTCCAGGGTGATCACGATGGATGAGCGCCCCCCATGCCGGCATTTCCTTTGTCATCACAAATCAGAACTGCTAATAGATCCCCTGATGAAACCGTTCATCCTAAGCACCAGCGTCCTTCTGGTCGTTCTCGCCGTAACGGCCGCTTCGCTGTCGGCCACGGGGGCCTCAAGCCCCGGGCAGGCCTACCGTCAGTATATCGATGCCCTCTTTCGCGCCGACCCGGACCAGGCCCTGGGGGTTATCGTGGGACAACCGGACCAGATCGGCTTTATCCGCACGTTCATCACCTGCCTGGCGGCCAGCAACGATTTCCGGCAAAAATACACCGCGGTTTACGGGCAAGCCGAATGGGAAAAATTCGGGCGGGATGAACCCGAAGCCGGGGTCCCCGCGTTCAACCTTCCGGATAAAATCCCACTGAGCACCTACCGGGCGCTAGCGGCAAAGCAACCTGCGCCCCGTGGACGCGAATATGCCGTTATCCAGGAAAATGGCGCCATGCGTATCGTCCAGCGAGACGGAAAATGGTACCTCCGTGCGGATTCACTGGGCTTCGAAGGCCGGGCCGCGCAATATGAGATTCTGACCGCCGTGCTGCGCGAATACCAGACACGAATCGGCACCCCCGGCTGGACGCCGGCCGGGCTGAGGGTGGCCCTGAAAAAGGCCGTCCGCCAAACCGGCCAATGGTGAAGGCCGAAGCGTTCACAGGGTCTGCCCGGTGGGCATGGTCTTTCCGGCGCCCGTCCAGCACAAGCCGGCCCGCCACCGGACCGTGGCGGACCTTTTGATTGGCGGGCATCAGCAATTAAGCGCGGCTTTATCCCTAAAGGAGGTTTGAATGACCCCGGAACTGGACTTCAGCCAAAAGACGGTCGTGGTCGTTGGGGGCACCAGCGGCATCAATCGCGGCGTGGCGGAGTGTTTTGCGGCCCGTGGCGCCCGCGTCGCCGTGGCCAGCCGCAATTCGACCAAAGTGGACGCCACCGTGGCGGCCCTAAAGGATTTGGGTGCGGAGGCCGCGGGATTTGCCGCTGACGTGCGCGATTATGAAGCGCTGGCCGCCGGTATCCATGACGTGCACGACCGCTGGGGCGAATTCGACGTGGTCGTTTCCGGCGCGGCCGGCAATTTCCCCGCATTCGCGCAAAGCCTGTCGGTCAACGGTTTCAAATCCGTCGTCGACATCGACCTGCGCGGCACCTTCCATGTCATGAAGGCCGTCTTTCCCTGTCTGCGAAAACCCGGGGGCAGCGTTATCAACATATCCGCGCCTCAGGCCTTCATACCGATGCAGGCCCAGATTCACGTCTGCGCCGCCAAGGCCGGCGTGGATATGATCACACGCACGCTGGCCCTCGAGTGGGGCGGTCACGGGGTGCGGATCAACTCCATCGTTCCGGGCCCCATCGACGGCACGGAGGGCATGGCCCGTCTGGCCCCCGACCCTGAGACCCGAGCCCAAACCGCAGCAGGGGTTCCCCTGGGCCGGCTGGGTACGCCGGCGGACATTGGCATGGCCTGCCTGTTTCTCGGATCCGACTTGGCCGGCTATATCAGTGGCGTGGTGCTTCCGGTGGATGGTGGCTGGGCCCAGAACAACTGCGGCGGGATGAGCGACCATCTCGCCATGCTGATGGGCGGGGGCAAGGGGTGAACACCGGTTGGCGTCGGATTCACGCTCAGGAGGCGGGATTGGACCGTTCGTTCAACCGGGCGATCAATTGGTCAAGGGTGCCGCTTAGGAGCAGCCAGCGAAACTGGGCCCGATAGTTTTTGATGGCACTCACGCCCATGGTGCTGATATCGTAAATCTTCCAGCCTTCCTGGCGTCGGAGCATATGGACATTAAAGGGGACTTTGCGCTCCATCCACATAACGTAGGCCCCCACGACAGCCCTGGATGGCGACACAATCCGCTCGCCTTCGTAATAGAGCCTTTGGCCGCTGTAGCGCTCCAGAAGGCGCGGTACGTAAGCGCGACGCAGGAACCCGGTGAAAGCGACGTAAAACGCCTCCTGCTGCGGCGGGGTGAGCTCGTCCCAGTATGATCCCAACACCAACCGGGACATGGCCGGATAGTCGAAAAGCCGCTCCGACAATCGCCAGAGTTTTTCCTCCTTATCCGCCCAGCCGTCCGTGCCAACCAGCTCGGGATCGTCCAGGATCGTGATTCCCTCGTCAATCGTCGACCTGAGGGTATCCAGCGCACCGTCGTCTGCAAGCGCGGGTAAAACAAGTCCCGGCGCGATCAAGACACAAAGAACAACTATCGAAGGGAATGATTTGAAGACGCCTACCCCCGTGGCAACTGGCCGTTACAGACGGCGCGGCCACATTCGTTTCAGATCCAGCGCAGCCGGATCAATAGGTTGTATACACGTTCAAAAACACGACCGTAGGGCGGATAGAGAAAAGCCGCTCCCAACGGCCTGGCGGCCTGCTCGAAAACCGGCCTGAGCTTCGAGAATTCCAAAAATCCCTCGAAGCCGTGATAATGTCCCATACCGCTGTTGCCGACCCCGCCAAACGGCATGTCGTGCTGGGCCACATGCATGGCACAATCGTTGATGCTGACACCGCCGGACATGGTCTGCAGCACGACGCTTTCACGGCGATCCTTGTCACGGGTGAATAGATAGAGTGCCAGCGGTCTTTCGTGGGCGTTGACGTAGGCCAGCACTTCATCCAGTCGGCGGAAGGTCATGATGGGAAGAATGGGCCCGAATATTTCGTTTTGCATCACGGCCATCTCGTCATTGACGCCGCTGACCAGGGTGGGGGGCATACGCCGCGCATCGTCATCCGCGACGGCCCCGGGAATCAGATCGATAATCTCGGCGCCCCGCTTGCGGGCATCCTCCAGGAGCACCTTGAGTCGTTGGTAACTTTTGGCGTCGACAATCGATGTGTAATCGTTCGCATCCAGCCGCGGATAACGGGCGGGAACGATGCGTCGGGCCGCCTCGATGAACGCCGTCAGCTTGGACGCGGGCAGAAATAGGTAGTCCGGGGCGACGCAGGTCTGCCCCGCGTTCATGAATTTGGCCTGCAGAATCCGCTCCGCCGCAGTGGTGATGTCGAAATCGTCACAAACGATGGTAGGGGATTTGCCGCCCAGCTCAAGTGTAACCGGCGTCAGGTTTTCGGCAGCCGTTTGCATGACGGTGCGCCCCGAGGCCGGGGAGCCGGTGTAGATGAGGTGGTCGAAGGGCAGAGGTGTAAACTCATGGGCGGATACCCCCGGCAGAACGGCAACCTGGTCTTCCGCAAAGACACGGCGGAACAAACTGTGGAGAAGCGTGCAGAGGCGCTGGGAATTGGCGGCCATTTTGATCATGCAGCGGTTGCCGGCCGCCAGCGCGCTGGTCAGCGGGCTGATCACCAAAAAAAGCGGATAGTTCCAGGGGGCGATAATACCGACGACTCCCTTGGGCTGAGGAATCACGCGGTTGCGGGCGCCGGCAAAATGCAGCGAAACATGCCGCCGCTGGGGTTTCACCCACTTTTTCAAACGACGGCGGGTGTGACGCAGTCCGGAGATCAAGGGAAAAATTTCAAGGATTCTGGTTTCGTGATGCGACCGATGACCGAAATCTTTGGCGATGGCCTCGGCGATGGCATCCTGGTTTGCGATGAGCACCGATTCCAGCTTGTCGAGAAGTTCGAGGCGTTCGGAAACGGGCAGGTAGGGCCTTTTCCGGCTGGCCGCCCGCTGCCGTTCGAATATGCGTGACGCGGATCGCAGTTTGATGACTTCCGCCGTTTGGATCATTGCAAATATCTCCAGCTTACACGATTACAATAGATACAGATAAGGCGATATTTTGATATTGCAAGAATTCAGCGCGCACCTGCTCGCGGCCGACTGCAAGAGGATGGCGTCCGTTCCGGACATTTGTGGGGGATGCCGGCGGCCAGAGAGAGGTCTGGGGTGCGCTTAAAGTAAAAAAGCCGCCCGGATCGGGCGGCCTTTGGAATCGATGCTGCCGATGGAAGCACTAGTTGCGACGCATCGGCTTGCCTCGCCGGATACCCACCAGCGCCAAAATACCGGACGCCATGAGCCATACCGTGCCGCTGATGGGGGCGTGGAGGTTGTCCAGATGGTCCGGGTCAAAAGCGCCATCCCAGTTGGCCCACTGGCCGAGATTTCCATCCCAATACCCTGTGCCGGATCCGACAAGCTCGCCGTTCAGCAGAAATGCGTATTCCAGACTAAATGATTGCGTGTTGTCACTGACTTCGACCCCGAAGCGGCCTGAAGAGGCACGATTGGTACCAAATGGCTCACCGGAAGCAGAAAGCTGAAAGTTGGGATCCGGCATGACATCATTGGTCCAGTAAACGGGGTCAGGTGGTCCAAACCACCCACCAGTCGAGTAAGGTGCCTGCGTCCAGCCCTCGAAGGTGACGCCGCCGCTCGCATCCAGGAACAGAAAAACCTGATCCGTTTCAAATAGATTGCTGCTCGCATACCAAAACAAGGATGCGAAGAAGCCTTCGGGGGGAGCCAGACCATTGCCAGCGACGAGGTCGTTGTTGACGAATTGATCTAACGGTGCCGCGTTCACCGGCGGAATGAGCAATGCAAAACAGAATACGATTATGAGAATTGAACGCGCTAGCATGAGATTTTATCCTTAAATAGATCCGTATACAAATTTTAAAAACGCGATTGCTATTTATTGCAAATGGAAGTCTTTGCAAATTTCAAGCCTAAATCTTAGTTTTGGCATCGAATCATTTTAGCCCATACGGACGAATCGGTCTTTTCATCGTAATTATTGTAAAATCCCAACGGGGTTGCCGTCGCCGCGCCGTTTGCGTGTAAGACCGTCAATCCAAATGATTGTTTATTATTGTTGAAAAACCTTTAATTTATCTTCATGCCATTAATTTATTTAATGGCTTGCCGATTCAGCCCCACCAGATGGTCTACAGTCGCGCGCCCCCGGCATTATGGCATCGGGTGCAATCTCCCTGCAGCAAACGGTTTGTCGACCGGCCCAGATTTTATGGTAAACACTTAAATCATGAATATCGCAATCGGTCCTCTGCCGATTGTCGAGACAGACAGGCCTGCACAACCAAAATATAATCTGTGGGTTGGCCGTGAAACACCACTGCCGCGCAAGCGGGCCGGACCCTGAATCGAACCGTCGCCCCGGCACTTGCCTTCGTGGCCATATCAGGGTATTGAAATTGGAAACGATCGCGAGAAGCACCTTCAATGCGAGGTGTTGAAATCATGAGTTATGCACTAGGCCGACGCCACCCAGACTCATTCGGGGTGGCGTTTCTGCTTGATGGAGGAAGCGATGCGCGCGCGCCTGCTGGTGATCGACAACTACGACTCCTTTACCTACAACCTGGTGCAAATGTTCATGTGTTGCGATCTCGATATCCAGGTGTTCCGCTCGGATCAGCTTGTGCTCGAGACCGCGGAGGCGCTTGCGCCGGATTATCTTCTCATCAGCCCGGGCCCCAAAGATCCGGCCCACGCCGGTCTGTCGATGGCTTTGATCCGCACCTGGTACCGTCGCATACCGGTCCTGGGTGTCTGTCTCGGCATGCAGTGTCTCAACGAGGTTTTCGGCGGCCGCACCATCCGGGCACCCGTGCCGCGCCACGGCAAGACCAGCCGGGTTCGACACGACGGCCAGGCCGTTTTTACGGGGCTTCAAAGCCCGTTCGAAGCCGCGCGCTACCATTCGCTCATGGTGGACGTGCTCTCGGATGAGCTGCAGGTCACCGCCTGGAGTGACGACGACGTGGTCATGGGACTGTCCCACCCGGAATACCCTCTGCATGGGGTTCAGTTTCACCCCGAGAGCTTCCTGACGGCGGGCGGCGCTGTCATCATCCGCAATTTTCTCGACTTGGGTCCCCTGGTGGGCGCTCAAAGCGATTCCGCGTATGACGATCGCCTTCCAATGGCCCGGTTGACCATTCACGAATCAGCGGACAGCGAATGCCTATGACATCGATGCGCGCAATAATGGACGCGGCGGGCGGCTTGCAGGTCAGGCGGGGCGATTGGACGCCGACGCGGCCCTTCATGGACATCGCTTCCAGCTGGGCCCATGAGGAGGGCACGGTTGTGCTCATGAGCGGCGGGGGCCTGGACAGCGCCCGCCATCACATCCTGGGGGTCGATCCCTGGCTGACCCTCAAGAGCCGCGGGCGTGTCGTCCGACTGACCGTCAACGGCCGTCCCCATCGCCTTGAAATGGACCCCCTCGATGCGGTGCGCGCCGTCACCGATCGATGCCAATGCCAACCGGACGCCGAGGGCGTTCCCCTGGCCGCCGGCCTCATGGGGTATCTGGCCTACGACCTTAAGGACCAGCTCGAAGCATTGCCGCGTACATCGGTCGACCGGTGGGGCCTGCCCCAGGTCTGCCTCTATGCCCCGTCCGCCATCCTGGTGCACGATACACAAACCGGGCGTGTGGTGTTGCATGAAATCCTCCGCACCCTCGAAGATGGGCGTACCCTGGGCGGCCATTTCGCGGCCGAGGCCACCAAGCGCGAGGGACAGGCCTTGCCGGATGAAACCTTCGCCATCGACGCGGCGGTGAACGCCAATTTCGATCAGGCGGGCTATGAGTCGGCGGTGGAAACGATTCGCGAATACATCGCCGCCGGCGACGTCTATCAGGTGAACCTCTCCCAACGCTTCGAGACCCGGTTCGAGGGCAGCGCTTTCGGGTTTTTCCGAACCCTGTACGAAGCCAATCCGGCCCCGTTCTTTGCGTTCATCAACGCCGGCGACCATCGCGTCGTCTCCACCTCGCCGGAGCGGTTTATCAAGCTGAGCGCCAACAAGGTGGAAACCCGGCCCATCAAGGGCACCCGCCCCCGGCAACCCGGGCCGGAGGCCGATCAGGCCATGCGCGACGAACTGCTGGCCAGCACCAAGGACGACGCCGAGCTTTCGATGATCGTGGATTTATTGCGCAACGACCTGGGCCGGACCTGCCGCGGGGGATCGGTCAAGGTGACCCGGCACAAGGCGCTCGAGGCTTACGAAAACGTCTACCATCTCGTGTCGGTCGTGGAAGGGGAGCTTGACCCGGAGCGGGACGCCGTCGATCTCATCCGGTCGGTATTTCCCGGGGGTTCCATCACCGGATGCCCCAAGATCCGCGCCATGGAGATCATCGACGAACTCGAACCTGACCGGCGGCACGTCTATACCGGCGCCATCGGCTACATCAGCTTCCACCGGACCCTGGACTTTTCCATTGCCATTCGCACGGCGGTTATCTACCGCCAGCGCATGGCATTTTCGGTGGGTGGCGGGGTGGTGTACGATTCCGATCCCCGCAGCGAATTCGAGGAAACCCTCCACAAGGGGCGCACGGTTTTCGATGTCTGCCGCAACTGCCCCCCGATTTCGCTTTCCACCGAATGGGTCTGGTTCAACGGCCGCCTCCTGCCCGCTGCCGATGCCCGCCTGCCCGTCACCGATGAGGGGGTGCGTTATGGCAACGGCTTTTTTGAAACCCTCCGGGCCGACCACGGCCGGGTGCCGCTGCTGAAGGCGCATTTGGACCGCTTCAACCGGACTTGGCAGGCCGTGTTCGACACGCCGCCACCGGACATGACCTGGGGGACGGTCATTGACCAGGTCCTGACCCGCAACGCACTGAATGCGCGCACGGCCGCCCTGCGCCTCACCGCCACGGCCGGTGATCGCGCGCGAGGTCGCGCAGGCAGTCTCTGGGTTTCGGCCCAGCCCTATCGCCACCGCCTGGCCGCTCTCGGAACCCGGGGCCTCGATCTGCGGGTCTACCCCGAGGCGCGGCAATCCCCCTGGGCCGACTACAAGACCCTCAACTACCTGTTTTATCTGCGGGCGGGCGCATGGGCGCGGGAAAACGGTGCCCACGAAGCCCTGATCCTCAACCCGGACGGCAGCCTTTCCGAAACCCATACGGCCAATCTGCTGGCCATCCGCGATCGGACGGTGTTGCGGCCCGTTTCCGCCCACGTCCTGCCCGGCGTCATGGAAGCATGCGTCTGCCGGGAGTTGGAGGCCCGGGGTTACCGGATTGAGCCCAAGCCGCTGTTTCCGGTCGACCTCTATTCGGCCGACCAGGTGCTGCTGACCAACGCCCTGATGGGGGTGGTCCCGGCCACCCTTCTGGACGATGCGCCCCTGGCCGAACCGACCGGGCTCAGTCGTAACCTGAACACCGCCATTTTCGGCATCCCGGACGTGCTGGGATCGTCGGTTTGACATCCAAGCGGGGGTGGGGAGGAAAAGAAGGGCCGGCTGGCAGGCGGCGCAACGGGTTCAACCGCCGCCGCGGACGTGTTTGGCCAAATGCCCGAGTTCGGGAAAAATCAGGGCCTGGCAGGCCAGCTTGCAGGCGTTGAGGCTGCCCGGCAGGCAGAAGACCACGGTTTGACCGATCACGCCGGCCGTGGCCCGCGACATGATGGCGGCCGAATCGATCTCCTCGAAGCTCAACTGGGCAAAAAGCGCACCGAAAGCGGTCAGCTCTTTGTCGAACAGCGGGCGGACGGCCTCGATGGTGACGTCGGCCGGGGTGATGCCGGTACCGCCGTCTACGATGACGGCATGCGGCTGATGCGCGTCGATAATCATGCCCAGGGCCTCGGCGATCGAGCGGGCTTCGTCCGGCACCACATGGTGGGCCACGACACGATGGCCTTCACGCTCGCAGCGCCGCGCCATCCATTTTCCGCTTTTATCCTCCTTGAGGCTGCGGGAGGTCGAAACGGTCAGGATACCCACGGCCAGGTTACGGGGCACCGACGCCTTGTGCGCGACTTCCGCCATCAGGCCTTCCTTGCAATCAAAACCTTGTCTTCCTGGTCGTGCTCCTGCAGAAAGACGTTGATCGTTTCCGAGCGCCGGGTTTCGATGAAGCGGCCCACATATTCGGCTTGAATGGGCAGCTCCCGGTGGCCGCGGTCCACCAGAACGGCCAGCTCGATTCGGGCCGGCCGGCCGAAGTCCATGATGGCATCCATGGCCGCTCGCGTGGTCCGTCCGGTAAAGAGAACGTCGTCCACAAGGATGATCTCGCGTTCATCCACCGAAAACAGAATATCCGTGGCCTGAACCACCGGATGATGGCTGATGCGGGTCCAGTCGTCGCGGTAGAGGGTGATGTCCATGTCGCCGGTTTCCACGGTGGTGCCCTCGATCGCCTTGATCTTGTCCTGGATGCGTTTGGCCAGAAAAACGCCCCGGGTCTGGATGCCGATCAGGGTTAAACCGGCCGCGCCCTTGTGGATCTCCAGAATCCGGTGGGTCATACGGGTGACGGTGCGATCGATGTCCTTGGCGTCCATGACCATTTCCTGTGCGCTCATCGCCTTCCCCCGATCTCACCCTTTGCATTTTAAAGGTTGTCGCGGCGATCGCCGCCGTCGCCAATGCCACGGGCACGCGATTATCCATCGGCATATACCAACCCCCGGAGGAATAGCAAGCGCATTGTTGGCGCCGGCCGCCGCGCAGGCCGCGATACGTCTTGCCAAGGCCGGGGGGATCATTTATATTCCTCCGGAAACCGATACGGCAAATAAAGTGCAGATTATATTTTACAATCTATTGGCCGTCTCCCCAATTTCAAGATTCGGGCTGCCGGACGAGGTGCGTCGGCGCCAAAGCGGCACGACCAAACCTTTGGTGTGCACTTTGAGCGGGCTCACGATGCATTGGATGGTTCACATTGGCAATGCTCAATCCCGCAACACGGGGACTCAGCGCCAATACGACCAGCGGCGAGGAATCCAGCAAAACGGAGAACACCGTCAGGGGCCATTTGATTGGATTGGCCATGGTCAATGACGCCGCGGCGGGGTCCCCTGGCGGCAACGTACACGCCTGGTGCAGAACGGAATGAATCCGCAGCTTTCAACGACACCCGTCGATCGGAGCCCCTGCGCGGGGGTTGTTCTTGCCGGCGGGCTGAATTCGCGCTTCGGCGGCCGCGAGAAAGCCCTCATCCCTCTGGCCGGCAAAGCGATGATCGATCATATCCTCCAGGCGTTCGACGACCTTTTCGACGAAATTCTCATCGTGTCCAATCAGCCCCAGAACCACGCCGATCGGGATGCCACCATCGTATCCGACCTGGTGGATGCCCGCAGTTCGCTCACCGGTATTCACACGGCCCTCTTCTACAGCCGCTGTGAAGCTGTGTTCATCTGCGCCTGCGACATCCCGCTGGTCAAGACAGCGCTCATCGCATCCCTGCTGGACGCCCGCCAGCCCGGTATCGACGTGGTGGTTCCCCAGACCCCTGCTGGGCTCGAGCCCCTGTGTGCCGTCTATGCCCGTCGCTGCCTCGAGGCGATCGAAAACCGCCTCAAACGCGGCGAT
>JASJBQ010000031.1 GCA_030066455.1 Desulfobacterales bacterium | reverse complement strand
AGCGGGTTGATGTAGTATCCCAGGCTGGTCTGGAGAATGTGCCCCCCGTTGATCGCCCAGATGAACAGAAACCAGTTGCAGCCCACGAGCAGGGTCGTCACCAAAAGGATCGCGAGGGTCGCGCGGGTGGTGATGGCCCGGGCGAACTCGAGCCGCCGCCCCTGAAGGAGCACCAGGGGCGTCAGGAAGAGAAACGACCAGATCATGCGGTGCATCAGGATTTCAAACGCCGGAACGGAGGCCAGCGCTTTCCAGTAGATCGGGCTGAGCCCCCAGATCAGGAAAGCCGACCCGGCGTAGACCACACCCGCCGGGGACTGTGAAGACGTTTGTTTTTCAATGCTTGCTTCGGGCATCCGCCACCATCATGGCCGCCTGGAGAACGACAAGGCCGACTTTTGCGCTGCCTGCCTGTAGAATGCGCAAAGAATCGGCAGCCTGCGGACTGTAGAAGAATCGCTTCCGCTTGTCAAAATGATTCAACCGATAACGGAACGGGGCCGCTGCACCCCTCGGGCCGACAAAAAGGAGCTCATCATGACTAATTGCGGGGCGTTGAACGGCATCACCGTCATCGACCTGTCGCGCCTCTTGCCGGGCCCCTACGCCTCCATGGTGCTGGCCGATCACGGCGCGCGCGTCATCAACATCGAAGATCCGCGCTATCGGGCCGAGGGCCTCATGGTCACGACCATCAGCCGCAACAAGGAGCACGTGGCGCTTGACCTGAAGCACCCCCGGGGAAAATGTATTTTCATGGAACTGGCCGCGCAGGCGGATGTCGTCCTCGAGGGCTTCCGTCCCGGTGTGGTCAATCGCCTGGGCGTGGACTACGAGGCGCTCCGCGCCGTCAAACCGGATATCATCTACTGCTCGCTGACCGGCTACGGGCAGACCGGCCCCTATCGCCAACGCGCCGGACACGACGTCAACTACCTGGCTTGCAGCGGCATCCTGGATCTCATGGGCTACAAGGACCAGCCCCCGGCCATACCGGGCATCCAGCTGGCCGACATGGTCGGGGGGCTGAATGCGGCCGTCGGTATCCTGTTGGCCTTATTGGCCCGCGACCGCACCGGCGAAGGGCAGTACATCGACGTTTCCCTTACGGACAGCATGCTGGCGATGATGCCCGTGGTCTTGCTGATACGCCAGCTACTGGGCCAAACGCCGCAACGCGGTGACAGCATGCTGGCCCATCGCTACGCCTGCTACAACACCTACGAAACCAGCGATGGCCGCTACCTTGCGGTGGGTTGTGTCGAGACCCGCTTCTGGGAAAACCTCTGCCGCTTCCTGGACACGCCGGATCTGGCCCCGCTGCAGTATGACGAAAGCCGCCGCGAAGAAGTCATCGGTCGCCTGCGTCGCGTGTTCAAAACGCGGACACTGGCCGAATGGGAAGCCGCCATTGAAGGCCAGGACATCTGCTGCGAGGCGGTGCGCACCTTCGACGAAGCCGCCCGATCGCCCCTATTCCAGACGCGGGACATGCTGCCCGCCTCGAAAGGGAAGGCCGACGATCCGGACCATCTGCATATCGGCTTGCCCGTCAAAATGAGCACGACCCCCGGGGGGATACGAACACCGCCGGTGGCCTTCGGCGAAAACACCACCGCCGTGCTGGCCGAACTGGGCTGCTCGGATGAGGAGATCGACGACCTTCGCCACGAGGGGGGCATTTGACGCCCCCAGCCAAGGAAAACGCCGCGCCGCCAGTCACCCGGGCGATTGTCTTCATGGCTGACGCTCCCGAAAACGTTCGGGAGGCAAGCGCCGTCGGCTTACGGGCCTTTCGCGTCAAGACGCCGGATGACGTCTTCCGGCTGACCGCCGGCCTCATCGGTGCGAACACGCCATGACGGACGCCGGCCCCATCCGGCCTGCCGGTCTGAATTGACTTTGAACATGTAATTATCTAACGTCGCGACGAGCACAGGTTTTCCACTTCCGGCGCTTGCCCGGGAAAGCGTCCCCCGGCCGAAATGCATCGCCATGGCGCGGGCGAAGCCGATAACCTTTTTTCCCAACAGGAGATGATGATCATGGCCCCGGAAACCATTCGCATCGGCATCGTCGGCGCCGGGGGCAATACCCGGGCCAAACATATCCCCGGGTTTCAGGCGCTCGAAGCCGTCACCCTCGCCGGCGTCTGCAACCGCAGCCGCGCCTCCTCCGAGGCGGTGGCCCGGGACTTTGGCATTCCCAAGGTCTATGCCGACTGGCGCCAGATCGTCGAAGACCCCGAGATCGATGCCGTCATGATCGGCACCTGGCCCTACATGCACGCCCTGGTGACGCTGGCGGCCTTGGAGGCGGGCAAACACGTCCTCTGCGAGGCCCGTATGGCCATGAACGCCCGGGAGGCCCACGCCATGCTGGCGACCGCTCGCGCCCGGCCGCAACTCGTGGCCCAGGTGGTGCCTTCGCCGTTCAGCCTGGGTGTGGACCGCACGGTTCAGCGTCTGCTCGCGGAAGGCTACCTGGGGCGGCTTCTGGCCATCGATATCCGCGATAACGGCGGCTTCATCGATCGGGAGGGCCCGGTTTCCTGGCGACAGGAAATCAGGTACTCCGGCGTGAACACCATGATGCTCGGCATCTGGTACGAAGCCCTGATGCGTTGGGTGGGAACCGCCGACCGCATCGTGGCCATGGGACAGGTCTTCGCCAACCCGCTGCCATCCGAAGACACCGGACGGCTGATCGCGGTGCAGGTGCCCGACCACCTCGATGTCATCGCCCGCATGGCCTGCGGCGCCCAGGCTCATTTTCGCTCGACCCGGGTGGCGGGACTCGCCGCCCCCAGCCATGCCGTGCTCTACGGCAGCGAGGCCACGCTGCGTTTTGAAAGCGGCCGTCTGCTGGCCGGCCGTCGGGGCGACGATCGATTAGAAGACGTATCGATTCCCGCCGAGGAGGCGGGGGCCTGGCGGGTGGAGGAAGAATTCATCGACGCCGTGCGGGGCCGGGCCCCGGTGCGGCTGACCACGTTCGAAGACGGTGTCCGCTACATGGAGTTCACCGAGGCCGTCATCCGCAGCCTTAAAACCGGACAGGCGATCCACCTGCCGCTGGACGGCTGACCGCCTGGCGATGGAGAATATGCCATGACCCCCCGGGAGCTTTTCCAACTGATCGCCGAGCTCGAAAACGATCTGGCCGATTTCTACCAGGAACTTGGTCAGGTGAAGCATCTCAGGCCCTTCGCCGACGTCTTCTCCTTCATGGCGGACCATTCCCAGCGCCACGCCCGCCGCATCGAAACCATGGCCGCAGGTATCGACCTGCCCGTGTTGAACGTCGCACCGGTCGAGGAACTCCACCGGCGGCTGAAAACATCGCTGCACGCGCAAATCCTGGAGGCAAGGGACGAGGACAGGGCCTTGCGCCAGCTGGCCCACACCGAGGAAGTCGTCGGCCAGCTCTACCAGTCCATGGCCGACCACTACCGCCAACTGGCAGGCACGTATGCGGACGTTGCCGACCAGCTGGAAGAACTTTCTTTCACGTGAAAGAAAATGAACAATCCAATCAATAAAAAATTCTACTACGGCCTCTTAAAACCTCCTGGTTCCCCCAGCCGAAGAACCGGCTTGAGATCGAAAATCAAAAAGGCGGCGGCCACTGTCGCAAGACAGATGACCGCCGCCTTTTTAGATCCACAATGAACGCGCCCCGATCAGGGCCGCGGCTGAATACTCTTGATATCGGCGTCGCAGGTCGATGCCTCTCCGCATCCGGAGCAGCCGCAGTCGCAGGAGGGCTCCTCGCGGGGACGGAAAATGCGCAGGTAGCGCTTCACCAGATAGACGACCGCGATGGCGACAATGATCAGGACGATGAGGGTTTCCATCTTATGTCTCCTTTTAAAATCCCAGCAGGGTGCCCACCTGATAGACCACCACCGCCAGGCTGAAGGCCAGCACGGTGTTGAAGATCATCGAAAAAGCCCCCCATTTCCACCCTCCGGCCTCGCGGGCGATACAGACCACGGATACGAAGCAGGGCGCGTAGAACATAGTGAAGATGATCAGGCTGATGGCTGTGAGGGGCCGCCAGCCGGGCGCCGTGGCCAGCTTCGTGGACAGGGATCCGGTTTCCTCCGGATCGACAGCGCCCAGGGAATAGGCCGTCCCCAGAGTGGACACCACCACTTCCTTGGCCGCAAAACCGCCCACCAGGGCGATATTGGTGCGCCAGTCGAACCCGGCCCACTGCGAAAGCGCTTCCAGGGTCGTCCCGATCCGCCCGGCCACGGAGTAGCGCAGGCCCGCCTCGGCCTCGAGCGCGGCGATGCCGTCGAGTTCCCCCTGGAGGGCTTGGGCCGCCGGGCTCAACGCGGCCCCTTCGTCGGTGGTTTCAATTTCCTGGGCCGCATCGGGAGCCGCCATCATCAGGGCCTGACGCTCGGCTTCGAATTGCTGCCGGACGGCATCCGGTGCACCCGGAAAGGTCATCAGGGCCCAGAGCACGATCGAAATCCCCAGGATGACCGTGCCGGCCTTGCGCACATACTGCCAGGTCCGCTCCCAGGTATGAATCAAGAGCCCCTTGAAGGTGGGCAGGCGATAGGGCGGCAGTTCCATGACAAAGGGTGTTGATTCGCCCCGTACCACGGTGCTGCGCAGCAGTTTGGCCACCAGCAACGCCCCCAGCCACGAAATCAGCGTGATGACAAACATCACCAAAGCCTCGTTGGAGGCGAAGAAGGCCGCCGTCAGCAGAGCGAAAACCGGCAGCTTGGCCCCGCAGTTCATGAAAGGCACCGTCAGCAGGGTGGCCAGGCGCTCGCGTGGGGACTTCAAGGTACGCGTGGCCATGACGCCGGGGACGGCGCAACCGCCGGCAATACCGCCGGAGACGATGAAGGCCATCACCGAGCTGCCATGGAGCCCGAAAACCCGAAAAACCCGGTCCAGCATGAAAGCCACCCGGGCCATATAGCCCGAGTCCTCCAGGAAGGCGATGCCCAGAAACATGAACATGATCAGGGGCACAAACCCCAGAACGCCGCCGACCCCGTCGATGATCCCGGAAATGATCAGGGATTTGATCAGCCCGTCCGGGATGTAGGCTTCGGCCATGCCGCCCAGCCATCCGAAAAAGCCTTCCAGCCAAGCCACCGGCAGTTCGCTGTAGGTAAAGGTAAACTGGTAGAGGCCCCAGACCACGGCCAGCATGATCAGCGGACCGGCGAAACGGTTGGTCAGCACGCTGTCGATCCGATCGGACATGTACAGGCGGTCCCGGTCGTGTTTGACGGACAGGACCCCCTGCTGGAGGATCGACTTGATGAACCCGTAGCGGTGATCGGCGATGAGCGCCTCGGGATAAAGATCGTGGGTAGCCTTGATGTGGTCCGTCACCCTGGCGACAATGGCCTCCAGCGAGGCCGAGAGCTCGGCATCCGCCTTGCGCCCCAGAGAGAGAATCTGCTCGTCGTTCTCCATGTATTTGAGGGCCACCCAGCGGGCCGGATAGACATCCGTCAGGTGTTTGGCCGCATTAATGGCTTTTTCCATTTCCGCCAGGGCGTGGTCGATGTCTTCCCCGTAGGAGATATCCAGGGCCTGGGGCCTGATCCCCGCGCCGACGATCCGCTCGGCCACTTCGATCAGCTCGGCCTTGCCCTCGCCACGGCGGGCGATGGTGGCCACCACCGGCACGTTCAGCAATCGGCTCAGCTTTTCGGTATCGATGCCGATGCCGCGCTGCTGGGCCACGTCGATCATGTTGAGGGCCACGATCACGGGCACGCCCAGTTCCATGAACTGCAGCGTCAAGTAAAGGTTGCGCTCCAGGTTGGCCGCATCAACGATGTCGATCACCGCCGCCGGTCTTTCGTTCACCAGAAAATCCCGGGCCACCACCTCTTCCAACGAATAGGCGGTCAGGGAATAGGTTCCCGGCAGGTCCACGATCTTGAACCGGCGGTCTTCGCGGACGTGAACGCCTTCCTTCTTTTCGACCGTCACCCCGGGGTAGTTGCCCACGTGCTGGCGAGCGCCGGTGAGGGCGTTGAACAGCGTGGTCTTGCCGGAGTTGGGATTACCGGCCAGGGCAAGCGTTGTCTCGGCCATCTAGTCTACCTCCACTTCGATATAATCGGCTTCGCTGTTGCGCAACGTCAGGGTAAAGCCCATCACGCGCAGGGCCACGGGGTCATTCAACGGCGCCCGCCCCTGGATGCGGATTTCGGTTCCCGGCACCAGCCCCATGTCCCGGATGCGGCGGCCGAGTTCGCCGTCGGCCCGCACCGCCCGGATGGTACCGGACTGATTGTCCTGCATCTTTCGCATTGGTATCCGCATTTGATTCGGCCTCCATTTTTTGGAAGTTTGGTATACCAAACATTTTGACCTGTCAAGAATATTTTGGGTCTGCCTAACTTTTTTGGATTGACTATCGACACCCCCCCGTTAGTATAAGTCAACATATTGAATTTTGGAGGCTTTATGACAAAAAAAACGGCGCTCACCGAAAGTATGGAGGATTATCTGGAAGCCATCTGGCTGCTGGAGCGCATCCACGATGCGGCCCGCGCCAAGGACATTGCCGCCCATCTGGGGGTTCAGCGCGGTACGGTGACCGGCGCTCTCAAAAGTTTGGAGGAGAAGGGGCTCATCAACTACGCCCCGTACAGCCACATCACCCTGACCCCCAAGGGTGCGGAAATTGCGGGTGAAATCAACAAACGCCACAAGGTTATCCGCAATTTCCTGACCGAGGTGCTGCGCATCGCCCCCGAAACCGCCGAAGCCACCGCCTGCCGTATGGAACACGTGGTGGAGGGCACGGTTCTGGACCGCCTGGTGTGCTTCATCGACTTTGTTCACCAGTGTCCGCGGGCCGGCAACGACCTGCTGCGCTCCTTCACGAATTACTGCGAATCCGGTCGCCTCGACTGGGATCAATGCCAGACCTGTCTGGATGACTGCCGAGACCGCTTCCAATCCCAACATTCTTAAAGGAATCGCGCATGGAATGGCTTTCCGACCCCCAGGCCTGGATTGCCCTGGGCACCCTGACGGCCCTGGAAATCGTTCTGGGCATCGACAACATCATCTTCATCTCCATTTTGGTCGGCCGTCTGCCGGAACACCAGCGCCAGCGCGGGCGCATGATTGGTCTGGCCATGGCCATGGGTATGCGCATCCTGCTGCTGCTCTCGATAGCGTGGATCATGCGCCTCAACCGCCCGCTCTTTACGCTTTTCACCCACGCCTTCTCGGGCCGCGATCTGATCCTGATCGGCGGCGGCCTTTTTCTCCTCATCAAGAGCACCTTTGAAATCCACAACAGCCTGGAAGGCGGCGCGCACGGCGAGGCCCGAGCGGCCACCGCCGGTTTTGCGCACGTCATCATCCAGATAACGCTCCTCGACATCGTTTTCTCGCTCGACTCCGTCATCACCGCCGTGGGCCTGGCCCGGCACCTGCCGGTGATGGTTCTGGCCATCGTCACCGCTGTTGTGGTCATGATGTTTTCGGCCAAACCCATCGGCGACTTCGTCGACAGCCACCCCACCATCAAGATACTGGCCCTGTCCTTTTTGCTTCTGGTGGGGTTCACCCTGGTGGTTGAGGGCATGGGGCTGCACATCCCCAAGGGTTATATCTATTTTGCCATGGCCTTTTCCTGCTTCGTCGAATTTCTCAACCTCAAGATGCGCCGACGCCGGATCGAACCGGTCCGGCTGCACAAGGCCCAGAACCCGGACACCTGATGGGTACGGGCGTCAGGTGCGGATGCGGCCACCGCCTTCACCAGACCTGGGCCGTTGGTCCGCGGCGAACGAGTATAAACCCGTGGCCTCACGGTCGTGAAACGTCATGATTGATTCGGCGCCGATCTTCCCAACAGGACCGATCCCTCCCGGTCCCTCGGCCGCCGCCTATCGTTGCCGAATCGGACGGTTGGGCCTGGCGGCCGCCTTGCTGCTTCTGCTTCTCCCGGAGGCGGCCCGGCCGGACGCGCTTGTCTGCGGGCAACCCGCCCGCAGTCGGGTGACGATCCATCGCGACGGCCGGGTCATCGCGGCCTTCACCGTGGCCGAGGCCGCATCCGTGGCCGAGCGCAGCCGCGGACTCATGGATTGCCCGGCGCTGGAGCCCGGCACCGGCATGCTGTTCGTCTACCGGGACGCCCGCCGGCGTGTCTTCTGGATGAAGAACACCCCGGTCGCGCTGGGTATCGTTTTCATCGCCGCCGACAACCGCATTGCCGCCGTCGAAAGGGGCGTGCCCCAAAGTTTGACGCGCATCACCTCCCCGGGGCCGACGCGTTTGGTCCTCGAGATCAATCATGACGAGGCCCGCCATCTCCAGGTCGGCGATCGGGTCGAACGCACAGCCACGGGGCCGGCAACCCAGGTTTCGCCCCCGCAGAAGGAATGAGCAACCACATGCCATCTGACAACCATCGGAGCACCATCCTGATCCGCCCGTTTGACATCGAGGACCATGCCGCCGCCATTGCACTATGGCAGGCCACCGAAGGCATCGGCCTGAGCGCGTCCGACTCGCGCGAGAACATCGCGGCCTACCTCGAGCGCAACCCCGGCATGAGCTTCGTGGCCTTGAACGGCAGGACGTTGATCGGTGCGGTTTTAGGCGGTACGGACGGTCGGCGCGGCTACCTGCATCACCTGGCGGTGGATCCGGGTTACCGCGGCCGCGGCATCGGCCGTGATCTGGTGACGCACGGCCTGGATGCCGCAAGACAAGCCGGCGTGCCCAAGTGTCATTTGTTCCTGTTCCGCGCCAATCGATCCGGGCGCGCGTTCTGGGAGCACATCGGCTGGACGCCCAGATCCGACCTCGAAGTGGTCTCGATGGATCTTGCGCCCCTGAGTCCTGATGGCCCGGCGTGATGGTTTTACCGGTTCCAAGCCTCAACCCCATCCATATCGACAATCGGAATTAATCGTCAGAAACCTTCGAATCGGCCGCCCTCATCCATACCCGGCCACCACGCACCGTTTGGGAGGAAAAATGGAAGAACGCCTGGAATTCTTGGAAACACGCCTGGCCTATCAGGACCAGACGGTCGAGGCGCTCAACGAGGTGGTCACGCGCCAGCAGGACCAGATCGACCGACTGGAACGCGAACTTGAGCTGTTGCAAGCGGCCTTCAAAAACGCCATGGGCCAGATCCGGGAAGCCAAATTCTAGCCCCGGCCGCCACACGCTGGCTGCCTTGGGACGGCTGGCGGCGCCAACTTCTTCTGGCATAATCCGCGCGATCCTGCTAAAGCCTCGAGATATCCCATTGCCCTTCCGAGGCACCACCAACGAGGGAGCTTCCGCCATGTCCACCGACGCCGTGCTTTTTGAAATCAATGACCATATCGCCGTCATCACCTTGAACCGGCCGGAGAACCGCAACAGCATGACGGCCGAACTTCTCACCGCCTTCCATGCGGCGGTCACCAGGGTCCAGCGCGAGCATGACGTGCGCTGCGTGATTATCACCGGATCGGGGCCCAATTTTTGCGCCGGCGCCGATTTCAAATCCGTCCTGGGGGAGGGCGATCGGCTGCCCCACGAGAATTTTAGGGCCCTGTACCAGCCCTTTCTGGCCGTAGCCGATATCGAACCCCCGGTGATCGCCGCCTTAAACGGCCACGCCATCGGGGGCGGGTTCGGCCTGGCGTTGATCTGTGACCTGCGCGTGGCCAATATGCAGGCCAAATTCGGGGCCAACTTCACCCGACTGGGATTCCATTCCGGTATGGCCGTCACCCACATGCTGCCGCGTCTGATCGGACTGCCCCGGGCCAACGAACTGCTGCTCAGCGGACGGCTGGTGAGCGGGGCCCGGGCCGCCGACTTAGGTATCGTGAACTATGCCGAGGAACCCACCGAGGTCATGCCGCGAGCGCTCAAACTCGCCCGGGAAATCGCCGCGTGCGCACCTGCCGTCGTGCGCATGATGAAGCGCTCCATCTACCGCGACCTGGATTGGGCCCCCTGGGCAACGGCCGAGTTGGACGCCCACCTGCAGTCGCGCACGTTCGAAATGGAAGATGCCCGTGAAGGGGTGGCGGCCCTGCTCGAAAAACGGGAACCGGTGTTCAAGGGACGCTGAGGGTGAACACCATTCAGGTCAACAGCTGGAACGATCTGCAGGACGCGCTCTTTCAGGACTCCTGGAATCCTGAAATCGAACGCTACCGCTCGCGGTTCGCGTTCCGCGGACTTTCCGACGTCGACTACCCGCTGGACACCACGCTCATGCGCCTGGGCGGACCCTACGTCGAACTCGAAAAACACCTCCTGCGCAATTTCCGTAAATACGCCCACCGTGATGTGGTCGAACGCGACTCGCTCTGGCACTGGCTGTCCATGGCCCAGCACCACGGCCTACCGACCCGCCTGATGGACTGGACCTATTCGCCCTTCGTGGCCATGCACTTCGCCCTGGCCAACCTCGACAAATACGACTGCGATGGGGCCATCTGGGCCGTCAATTACCTCAAGACCCACTATATTCTCCCGGACAAGCTCAAGTGCGCCCTGGACCTGGAGGGGGCCAACGTCTTCACCGTGGGTATGCTTTCGCAGCTGATCCAGTCGGTGTCCGAACTGGCGCAATTGGCGGCAGCGCCTTTTGCCCTGTTCTTCGAACCGCCCTCCATTGATGATCGCATCGTCAACCAGTTCGCCCTGTTCGCCATCATGTCCGACCCCACCGCGCGCATGGACGAGTGGCTGGTGAGCTACCCGGATATTTGGCGGCGGATCATCATCCCGGCCGACCTCAAATGGGAACTGCGCGACAAGCTCGACCAGGCCAATGTCACCGAACGCGTGCTCTTCCCCGGGCTGGACGGATTGAGCTCGTGGCTCAAGCGGCAGTACAGTCCCAAGCACTGACGGTTTCGTAAAAAGTCCGATAGCGGCGTTACGCGTATCCCTCGTCACGGCGGCGTACCGTAAGTACGTCTCATTCCTCGGTATTCGCAAGCCTTGCTCTCGAACTTTTTACGAAACCGTCTGAATCATTACGTTTACAGATTATTCAAGCATTAGCGGCTTTACTGTCTTCAGCAATAAAGTATTCGGCTGTATTGCATGCAAAACATCATTGCGGGCTCGCGATCGGCATCGGGATCAAATTCTTCCGACGATGAAACCTTATCGATACCGATAGCGATTCCGATACCGATTCGGGGAGATGGGAAGGGAAACCGATTGTCTAATCCGTGACGATCTGTGCGGATCAGTGGCCAAGCAAGACAAATGATTCACCAAAGGAGGCCCGGAGTGCCATACGTCAACATCCGCATCACCAATGAAGGGGTCACGCCGGAGAAGAAGGCCGCCCTGATCAAGGGCGTGACCGATCTGCTGCGCGATACCATGGGAAAGAATCCGGCGACCACGGTGGTGGTCATCGACGAGCTGAGCACCGACAACTGGGGCATCGGCGGCGAAACCGTCACCCGCATCCGTCAACGCGGATAGGGCGCATCCCGTGTGTCCGGGCGGCAACGGGGCCGGGCGTGGCCGGTGGCCGGTACCTGTCAGATGAAATCGGCCGCCGCATCGGCAAACCGCAGATTGATGGCGAGTTTTTCCAGCGACAGCTTGACCACGTCGGCTGCCTGGGGGTGGTCTTCGATGTAGCGGCTGAAAAAGGTCTCAACGGCGGCGGGGTCGCGCATGCCGGCCACCGGAATGACGGCGGCCACGACACGCTCGAGCAGCAGGGGATGAAAATCGGCCAGTTGGTCCTGGGCCCCCGTGAACCAATGCCACAGATCCTTGACGGCATGGGGATTGCTGCCCATAGCCACCAGCGGGATGAAGCGGTTGCGGTCGGGCACTTTGGCCAGGACGAAGGCGCGCGCTTGGGCCAGCAGGTCCGGGTCCCGGAAGCAGCCCATGGCCGCCAGCACCACGAGGCGTTCGTGTTCGCTGCCGGCATTCTGGTAACGTGCGACCAGGCGCCCGAAGGCCGCGCCGTCATTCAGGTAGGCGTCGGCCTGACAGACACCCTTGAGGATGTCCGGGTGAAGCTTGGTGCGCTCCGCGGCCGCACGGGCAAAGGCGACGGCCTCATTGTCCCCGTAAACGGCGGCGCTGAAGAGAAATTGGTCGCGCAGGGCGGCGATCGCATGGGGTTCGTCCGCCGGCGGTTCAAATCCGATCCGGGCCAGGACGCGTGCGGTCATTTCGCGACCGGCGGCGGCGATGCGGGTTTCATGCCCGGCGCCCGTCAGCAGGTGGGCATGGCGCAGGTGCTGGTCGATGCTGACCAGCGGCATGGAGTCGGTTTCGTCGACATACCAGTTCAAAAAATTGAGATAGACGCCCAGCGGCTCCCTGCCGGCCCGCACCAGGGCGAAGAGATCATTTTGCAGTCCCCAGCGGTCGATGGTCGCCAGACAGCGCCCGCGCACCAGCACTCCCAGGGCCGCGCGCTGGGCGGGGTCGGCGTAGGCCACCCGGTAGAATCCCGTCTGCCCGTCGTTGACTTTGACCGCCACGGCATCCCCAATGGGAACGTGCTGCTCGGCCGCCTCGAGCAGTACCCGCTCCTGCCGCTGGGTACCGTCCGATTCGAACAGGCGCAAGGTGACCGGAATCGGCCACAGGGTTTCATCCGCCTGGGGCTGGAAGGTGAAGCGCTGCTGAGACAGCCGCAGCTCATCGCCGTGGTGTTCGGCCGTCACCACAGGATAGCCCGGCTGCTCCACCCAGGCGCGCATGATCGCACTGACGGGGGCCTCGGAAACCGCCTCGAACGCGGCCCAGAATTCTTCGCTGCCGGCACAGTCGTAAGCGTGGGTCTGAAGGTAGTGCTGCAGACCGCTGCGGAAATGGTCTTCACCGATGTAGTCGCGGATCTGCCGCAGTATACTGCCCCCCTTACTGTAGATGATGGGTGCCGTGGCCGTGTTGATCACCAAATGCTCTCCGCCGGGAATCTCGATGGGGAACGTCTCCCGCAGCGCGTCCCGTTGCAGGGCGCCGTCGGTTTGCCCCAGCACGAATTTTTCCCAGATTCCCCAGTCGGGATAATAGTGGTCGACGATGCCGTAGCCGAAATAGGTGGCGAAGCTTTCATTCAGCCACAGATAACGCCAGTCGGCCGGCGTGACCAGGTTGCCGAACCACTGGTGGGTGACCTCGTGGGCGATGACCTCGCAGATTCGCTCGCGGCCCTCCTTGGACGTCGTTTCCGGATCGTCGAGCAGAAGATTCTCGCGAAAGGTGATGGCCCCCCAGTTCTCCATGGCGCCAAAGGCGAAGTCCGGGATGGCGATGAGGTCCATCTTGCTGAGCGGGTAGGGTATGCCGAAATAGCGCTCGCAGAATTGCAGCGACTGGCGACCAAATGCGAGCCCCAGCTGGCCGTAAGGCACCGCCCCCGGCCCGGCCGCCAACCGCACCCGCGGGTCTTCGTCGTCCCTCGCCGATTCGAAACCGCCCACACCGAAGAACAACAGGTAGGTGGACATGCGCGGCGTACGCTCGAAAACGACTTCCTGGCGTCCGTCCGCTCGCGGGGTGACGGTCTGAATGCCGCCGTTGGAAATGGCCGTCTGGCCGGCCGCGACCACCAGGGTGACGTCGAACGTGGCCTTGTGGCGGGGGTGATCCAGGCAGGGAAAGGCACGCCGGGCATCACTTTCCTGGAACTGGGTCACTGCCAGGGGCTGGCGCCGGCCGTCCACCGGATAGCTGCTGCGGTAGAATCCGGCCATGCCGTCACTGATCGGACCCCGGTAGTCGATGTGCACCGCAAGCGGACCTTCCAGCGGTTGCGGCAGATCGATCAATAGCTGCTCCTCGGCCGCATTCAGTCTGAACGCGGCCGAAGCCTCCCGGCCATCCCACAGCACTTCACAGCGTTCGATGGTGAGCCCCAGGCAGTGGAGGTTCAGGTGGGTGACGGTTTGGGCCGGCCGGAAGGACAGCTCGGTGCGCCCGTTGAATGTGAAGGTTTCGAGGTCCGGTTCAATCATCAGTCGATAGTGCAGGTCGAGAGGATCTTGCATGCCCATCACCGCCTTTTTGCTCAGCCTGAAATCGCGCCGGCCCCGGGAAACCGCCGTACGCATGTGACGCGCCCCGTGGGCGCTACATCAAATTGCGGATATTCCGCAGCCGCACCACGATTTCATGCAGCCCCCTTTCGGCCCGTTTGAGGAACGTGCGCAGCGGCGGCATCTCCTCGTGGGAAAAATCCATAATGGCCGCGGCCATGCGAGCCTTCAGGGGAATACCGTTGATATTGAAAACGTGGCGATGAAGATCGTTGACGATGCGGTCGCGGGCGATCTTGACGTCCTCGGGCACCGTCATGGGCAGCATCCAGAGCATGCGGCTCTTGTCGAGGGACCCCACCATGTCCGGATCGCGCACCACCCGGGCCATGCGCTCCACGACGGCCTGGTAGACGTCTTTCTGCTGAACCGTCCCCGGCGCCGCTTTTTCGCGCGGGATGGCCCGCACGATCGCAAACAGGATAATCGAAAACGGGGTGCCGTAGCGAATGGCCCGCTGCATCTCCTTCTCGACGAAAAAAAGAATACTGGAGCGGTTTAAAACCCCGCTGGGCAGTTCTTTTTTCTCCTGCTGCTTCTTCCAGGCAAGTTTGCCCTTGACGATCTCGGCGTAGATCTCCTGGAAATTGTTCTCGTCGACGCCGCGCTCGCGCAGTCCGGACCGCACCTGTTCCAGTATGTGCGCGAGGTCCTCCCCCTCGGACGCGCCTTCTTCAAGGGCCCCCAGAATACTGAATTGCTTGAGATCACCGGCACCGGACGGAAGCCCCCCGCCCCATTTATCCAGGTCGATCTGAAGCCGTTTGAGCATGGCCTCCATGCGGGCACCCAGACGCTCCTCGACCTCCTTGAGCACATCGCTCTGCAGCCCCTTGGCCTGGAGTTGATCGACGATCTGGGACTGGACCCGTCGCAGCACCCGGTCCAGTTTTTCCTCCTCGCCTTCGGGTGCGTTGGCGGCCGCTTCCAGACTCAACTGTCCGCCGATACGCTCGATGTAATCCACCAGAAGATCGGAGAGCAACTTTTCGTCGCCGGCCCCTTTGCGAATCTCGGCCGAAAGATAAATCAGCTCGGCTGCGATCTGGGGGTTGGAAAGGACTTCCTGAATCAGGTCCTCACCCTCCACCCCGATCTCCTCGGCCCCCTGGGCCAGCACCTGGGCCAGCCCCTGGCTCTGAAGCTCCTTGCCAAGCGCCCCGATCAGTTCCATGTAATCGGTCAGGGGCATGCCTTCGCCGACCAGGGCTTCCTTAAGCGCCGGCATCAAACGCTGGAGCTCCTGGGGGTCGGGTATCAGGCGGCGGATGATCTGGGCCAGCCGTTTGACCGTTATCGCCCCCTTGCGGTATTCGTCCCTGACCAGTTGGATGAAGACCCGGTCGGTGAGCTCATGGGCTTCCTGGTGGATGCCGGCCTCGTCGATGTAGACCACACCGGCGGATTTCTGGGCCTCGATCCCGCTGAGCAGCTTGCGTTTCATGTCGAAGACCGCTTCGGCCAGTTCCGCCAGATTGGCCCCCTCCATTTCCGGGGTTACCTTTTCGACTTCGCTGCGCAGGCGATTGAGCTGCCTGACGATCACGGCTCCGGAACCGGCGTCGCCCTCACCGCCACCGGTCCCCTGCTGGGCGGATGCCAGGTCCGAATCGATGAGCGTGCGCGAGGCGGCCCCCGGGTTGTCGATCACGTACCTCAGGGAGAGGGCCTGCTCGAGCTCCTCCATGACCAACCCGCCGGCCACGACGCTCAACACGCTCTTCTTCTTTTCTTCCGCCAACCCGCCCTTGCCCGCTCCCTCGCTTTGGGACAGCACGTCCTTGGACACCACGGCATCGTCTTCGGTGACCTTCTTGTAGACCACGTGGTTGAGCTTGATGGACTCGACGCCGACGCGGCCCAGCTCATTGCGCATGCCGTCCACGTTCGGAAAGGCCGCCAGGTCGATGAAGACACGCACGAACTCGGAAATGTCGTTGGACAGAATGCCCTCGTGGAAAGACACCGACTGGATGCCGGCCTTTTTGAAGTGTGCAACCATGCGCGTGACGTTCAGGCGGGGGTCCAGGGGTTCGTCTTCGATGAAAAACTGGTCGCGATTCATGATCAGAACCAGAGGCGACTGGAAATCGAGAGCCTTCTGGATCGTGTGGAAGAAATCCTTGATGGACTGGCTGGTGTAGGGATGGTCGAGTTGATACATGGTCGACCGGTTGAAAAGAAGGGAAAACGAGCGGCCGACCCGATCGCATTCTTTTTTTATCTGTACATTGGACATGGATACCGTCTCTCCGGTCTTGGCAGAACGGGGCCGCCTTTTTTGTGTTGCGCCGGGTACCATCCGGGCCCCGGTTCAATGATCCACCCTCCGCCCGTATCCCCGGGCCCGGCGGTCAAAAGGATCGTCAGTTCAGGTAGTTCTTCTCGTAGGCCTGCAGGTCCTGCAGAAATTCGCGGCAGGACTGGTAGCGGTCCGCCTGGTCGTAGGCGGTGGCCTTGAGAATAATGCGATCCATTTCTTCGTTTACATCCAGGTTGAGCTCGGAAGGCAGTTTCAGGAAACAACCCTCTTTACGCTTGACCTTCTGTTTGAGCAGCATGACCTTGGAATCAAAAGGGGGCAGCGGCAGGTCGGGCGCGAGCATTTTGAACAGCATGGTGCCGGTGGCATAGATATCGCTCCGGCCGTCCACGCCGCGGCCCAGGATCTGTTCCGGCGGCATATAAACCGGCGTCCCCTGGACCATGGGCATGTTCTCGTCGTCGGCGCGCAGGACTTTGGCCACGCCGAAGTCGGTGATGATCGGGCGCTGGGTGTGCTTTTCGACCAGAACATTGTCCGGTTTGATATCCCGGTGAATAATCTCCATCTGATGCGCGTACTCCATGGCCTCCAGCACCAGGCTGCAGATACGGACCGCCTCGCCGACCGGCAGCGTGCGCCGCGAGGGCAGCAGGTTCTTCTTGGCCAGGTTGATTATGCGCGCCAGTGATTTGCCTTCCACCAGCTGCATCGTAAAAAAGAGAAACTCATCCGTTTCACCCACTTCGTAGACCGGAATGATGTTGGGGTGCGATAGAATAGCGGCCGATTCGGCTTCGGACTGAAAGCGCTCGGCGGTCTTGGGCGTCAGAAGCTTTTTGGGAAGCACTTTCAGGGCGATCTGGCGCTTGAGCGTTCGCTGGTAGGCAATGAAGACAATCGCCATACCGCCGCGCGCCAGTTCCTTTAATATGGTGGAGGTGCCGACCTCGGTGCCGATCAGGTGGTCCACCTTGATTTTGGCAATCGCGCCCATCGCGGATTCCTGCGCCGCCGGGGGATCTCAGCGCCAGCCCGTGGTTTTTAATGTCGGGGTCGGCCATCGAACCCGTTGATAATTTTATCTATCCCAATTAGGGCCGCAGGTCAAACCGATAAAAACCGGCCCTCGGCGAATGGCAAGGCTCGTTTTTGACATCCAACGGATCGTCGTTAGGATAGAATAAATCAAGTGCCGCCAAGATCAATAATCATATAAAATACGCCGGCCCGCAGGACAGGAAACACCGATGCCACCATTTTCACCGAAGCGAAAACCATTACGTTTGATCAGTAAAAATTTGGTCATTATCGGCCTCTTTTTTAGTCTGGCCGTCGACGCCCGCGCCCTCGAGGCCACGCACGCACTCGACATCCAGTTGAACCCGAAACGCGCTCGTCTCTCCGGCGTCGATCGTATTGCGATCTCCGGTCACAGCGGCCCCCTAATGTTGAGTATGGGGGCGAGGATCGTCATCGAGCGCCTGACCGTCAACGGGGTTGAGGCCGACTACGACCGTCGCGGTCACTGGATCACTCTCGATCGCCCCGCTTCCCCCCCGACAGACGATTTGCAGCTGACCATCCAGTACCATGGCCGCTTCGACGACCCGGCCCCGGATGATCCGGTGAATACCGACAACCCCGGTTTCGGGGTTACGGGGACCATTTCGCCGCGCGGCACGCTCCTGCTCGCCGGTGCCGGCTGGTATCCCTCGGTTGCGGGAGCTAGGGAGCGTTTCCGCATTCAGGTCACCGGGCCGCCGGGAATGGTGGCGCTCACGGCCGGCCGCGCGGTCCCGGCGCCTTCGCGGCCGGGATTTTCGGTGACCGCCTGGCAGATCGACAACCCGGTCGAAAGGCTCGCCCTGGTGGCAAACCGTTTCACGGTGCGCACGCAAGCGGCCGGACACCTGCAGGCCGCCACCTATTTTATTGATGACGACAGCGCTCTGTCCGATCAGTACCTCAACGCTTCCCTCCAATATCTGGGCGACTACGAAGCGCTGTTCGGCCGCTACCCCTTCACGAAATTCGCCGTGGTGGAGAACTTCTTCCCGACCGGCTACGGATTTCCGTCATACACTTTGATCGGCGGCCGCGTGCTGCGTCTGCCGTTTATCATTCCCACCAGCCTGAGGCATGAAATCGCGCACTGCTGGTGGGGCAACGGGGTGCTGGTCGACTACGCGGGCGGCAACTGGAGCGAGGGGCTGACCACCTATGTGTCCGACTACCGCTTCCGGGAATTGAGCGGAACGGAAGCCGCCCGGGACAGCCGCCGCCAAATGCTGCGCAACTTCACCGAACTCGTTCCGCCGGACAAAGACTTCCCCCTGACCCGCTTCACCAGCCGCAGCGACCCGCTGACCAAGGCCGTCGGCTACGACAAGGCGACCATGGTGTTTCACATGCTGCGCCAGGGTGTCGGCGACGCGATTTTCTGGACCACCCTGAAGCAGATAGCACGTGAGCGCATGTTTAAATCCACTTCCTGGAGAGACATCCAAACGGCGTTCGAGGCCGCCTGTGGCTGTTCGCTCGATGTCTTTTTCCGCCAGTGGGTACAGCGCACCGGAGCCCCGCAGCTCTCACTGGACGCCATCGTGCGCGAAAAGATCCCGAGCGGCACCCGCGTTCGCGGCATCATTCGGCAGCAAGCGCCCGTCTTCACTCTTGATCTGCCGCTCCGATTGAGCAGTGCCGCCAGTGTCCACACGGAGAAAATTTCCGTGGACGCCGAACAAACCCCTTTCGACATCCGGATCCCCTTTGTCCCGCAGCGCCTCGAGGTCGACCCGGCGTTCGACTTCTTCAGACGACTCGCCCCGGAGGAGATGCCGCCGACAATCAACCGGCTCAAATCGGCCCGGGACATTCTCGTGGTCCTGCCGGACGGACCGGCAGCCGATCGCGCCCGCGCGACCGCATCCCGCCTCGGCCGGGCCCTCGGAACGGAACGCCTGGAAATGATCACCGCCGCGCAATGGTCACCGCAAACCGCCCGGCGGCCGCATATTGTCTTCATGCAGACGGAAGGCATCACCTCACCGATAGACTTGGAGTCCAACGGGCTTACTGTCACCACGGAGGCATTCAGCTTGAATGCGGCTTCCTACGAGCGTCGCGGCCATACCTATTTCGGCATCCATCCGCATCCCGCCCGCCCCGAAGGCTTTATGGCCTTCTATCTCTTCGGCCGGGAAGAGGACCGGCACAGGATTGCCACCAAGGTGCCGCATTACGGCCGCTACAGCTATCTGGTGTTCGAAACCGCGCGCAATGTGGCCAAAGGCACCTGGCCGGCCGTGCGATCCCCCCTGATCCACGCCTGGTCGCCGGAAAACCCTTCAAAAATGGACGATAAGGGAGAGCTCTGACATGAAACCTACCGCCATCTATATCCTGCTGGTCGGCCTTTTAATGCCGCTCTGGGCGGGCGACGCCGCCCGCGCGGAGATGGTGCTCTATGATATGCACACCAGCGACACCATCCCGCTGAGCGATCTGTCCGCGAGCTATCCGGACCATCGCATCATCCTGGTGGGCGAGCACCACACCAACGCCGGCCATCACCGGGCCCAACTGGCCGTCATCCAGAGTCTGGTGGCGGCCGGCCGCAAAGTGGCCGTGGGCATGGAAATGTTCCGCAGCGACAGCCAGTCGTCGCTGGACGCCTGGGTTGCGGGGCAGCTGGAACCGGATGCATTTGAAGCTGTCTATCTGGATAATTGGAACTACCCCTGGCCGCTCTACCAGCCGATTCTCGCCTATGCCCGTGAGCAACGCCTGCCGGTGGTGGGGCTGAACGTACCCCGCAACGTCACGCGCCAGGTCGCCTACCAGGGATTTGACTCCCTTTCCGAGAAGGATCGCCAGGACCTGCCCTTTGTGACCTGCGACGTGGATGCGGACTACATGGCCTTTATCCGGCAGGCTTACGGCGCCCATGGCCACGGCCAGATGGATTTCACCCATTTCTGCGAAGCCCAGCTCGTTTGGGACAAGGCCATGGCCGCGCGTTCGCTGCGGTTCCTCGAAGCCAACCCGGAGCATACCATCGTCCTGCTGACCGGATCGGGGCACGCCCGTAAAGGCGGCATTCCCGCCCAGATCCAAAAAATGGGGCCGGCAGACCACCTGGTCATCCTTCCGGAGGTTCCCGGCGGCATCGATCGCACCACCATCGACAAGGATGATGCCGACCTTCTGATCAGCGGTTACTGAAAGCGCGCGTCCTATCCGTAGAAGATTCGTGTACCGCGAACCTCCCGCCAACGAGCCTTTTGAAACCCGCGCCTAGACTGCCGAGCGGACGGCGCGGGCAGGTGTCGCCTTGGCGTGGGTTGCTTGACAGTCCATCCCGTCCTAATTATTTTTTTAAGTAGATAATTAATTCGAACGCTGACCACGCGCCTCCGACGAAGCGGCATTCTCCCTCGAACTGATCGCCTGCCATCGGCCCTGGCGTCACACAGCGCACCCTCTCCATTCCTGCCGACACGAACTCTGTACGCGACACCTTCTGGTAACGAAACCGATCGTTCGTCCTCCCCCTATTCTGCCGGTATCGAACCCGAGAATGCGGCATATCGCCGAACACGGTTTGGGTACCGTTTATGACCAGCAGCACCGACCAACGGGTCTGGGTCGCCTGAACACCATCGGCCCCGCGCGGCGGGAACCCAGACCGCCGCAACCCATTTCCGGAGACGGACGAAAGGAGGTTTTCATGGAAAAAAATCTGCTCAACTACGAAACCCTGTTGAAAATCACTGAACGCATTGCCATGTCGCGCGAATTTGACGAAGTCACCCTGCTGGCGGTGACCGGTATCCGAGATTCGCTCAAGACCAAAGGCTGCGCCCTCTTCCTGATCAACCCCAAAACCCATGAGTTGGAAGTTGCCGCCTCCGCAGGCCTCAGCGAGGAATACCTCAATAAAGGCCCGATCAGCGCGAGGCGCTCGATTGCCGATTCGTTGAAAGACGGCCCCGTGGCCATCTACGACGTCCTCGACGACCCCCGCATCCAGTATCCCGAAGAGGCGCGGCGCGAGGGCATCGCCTCCATTCTGGCGGTCCCGATCATGGCCCGCGGCAACCCTATCGGTGCGGTGCGCATCTACACGGCCGAACAGTGGGAATTCACCATCGACGACGTCAATCTGGTCCAGGCCGTGGCCCAAATCACAGGCATGGCCATCGAGACGGCACGGCTCTACAAAGGGTTGAAGAGCAGCATTGAGATCCTGAAATCCAGGCAGGACCACCGCGCCCTGGGCGAAAAGCGCTGGACACCCCACGAAGGCGTGCCCGTGAGCGAGGGACGGTTGAGTTCCGCCACTTCGGGATCGGAATAATCAACAGGCGTCACGGGGTAGGACCGCCGCCATGGCCGCCCCCTGCCGGTGACCATCCCGAAGCTTGCGATACCCCCTATCGGGGCGGAGCGCGGAAACACGGCGCTTCGCCCCATTGCGCTTTTTGAGGCCCACCAGGCCCGTCAGCGAGCTGCAACGGCTCTGTGAGACGCAGCGGCCCAAAAAAGATCATGTCGGCCGCTTCCACCGTCAGGCGGTCAAAAAGCGTCTCCGACGCTGACAAACCCCTCACGCTTTGTTATTTTAAAAGATCCGCGAACCTTGCCGATGCGGCCGCACTTGGCGAACGCCGCCCCGGGTTCCCATCGGCCTGCTCGGTCCGCTCTATTGGGGAGAACATGATGCCTCTGTCGCGCCAAAGCAAAATGCTCATGGCCGGTCTGCTGGCCGGCCTGCTCGTTCTGTTGCTGACCTCAATCCTGGCCCTTACCCGCTCCAAGCGGGATATCACCCGTCCCGAAGCCGCCGTATCCGGAGCCGGATCCGAGGGTTTCAGCTTTTTCGACATCCATGACGAAACGATTCTCAGCCGCGGGCTGCGCAGGAGGCTGGCCGATCAATTGGGACCCGACGCCATTTCACGACGCGGCCCGATCGATCTCGTCCTCATCAATGCCGCATTTACCCGGGCCCATTTCCCGCAAATCCACCGGTACCACCGGGCCCTCAATCCCGTTCCCGGCGGCCGCCGGGAACACGCGGTGACGACGCTGACCTATCGGCGCGCCCATTTGAAG
Source organism: Desulfobacterales bacterium (assembly GCA_030066455.1). The sequence continues at coordinate 4,625 of JASJBQ010000031.1, read as the reverse complement.
GGGCTCCCTTTCCGCTTGATCCGCTTCGTGTTTCTCGAGCAGACGGGCAAACCCCTTTACCTTGTCGTCGAACCTGCCGACGAAGACCAGGAATTGTTTTCCGCTCTGCAGACCAAATGGGGCCAACCGGAGCGCTTCGACGGCGACCGGGAGGGAGACCAGGTACGGGTCTGGCGCAAACCCGATGAAATCCTCTGCGGCGTCTCGATTCGACGCCGGGGGGGAAGGATCGAACGCCAGCTGCGATTTTATTTCATGGCCAATATCGGTGATCTGGTCGCCCAGGAGCAGGCTGCCGAGGAAGCCCGACGTCGTCAGTCCGACAAGGCCACGCAACGCGCTTTTTGATCTCGCCCGACGGCGATGCCGGTTGTCGCCCCTGAAATCAGCCTTACTTTTTAAAAATAGGCCGCCATTTGAAACCGCACAGTGCCGATCGGCAGGAGGCCGACATGCCAAAGGAAATCATGGTCGCGGTCGATGACTCCCCGCCCTCGCGTCAGGCCGTGCGCTATGTGGCCGGACTGGCCGAATCCGTGGACGACCTGCAATGTCGGCTGGTCCATGTCCAACCGGCGGTCTCCCCTTTCCTCGCCGCCGAGGCACCCAAGGACAAGCAATCGCAACAGGCGCTGGAGCATTTGCGTGCCGCCCACGCGGAGGCCGCTGCGCTCGTATTGAACAAACAGCACCAGGCCCTGTGCGAGAATGGCTTTCCGGAAGAGCGCATCGAAACCGTGAGCCTAGCCGATGAGGAAGGTCTGGCCAAAACGCTTCTGGACTACGGCCAAGCCAACCGCGTCGACGCCATCATTACCGGCCGGCGCGATCTTTCGGCCCTGAAAAAACCTTTCATGGGAAGCGTCACCGCCAATCTGGTCGAAAATTCGACGTTCCTGCCCATCTGGATCATCGACGGCGCGGTCCGCTCTTCGCGGCTGATGGTGGCCGTGGACGGCTCCGAGAGCGCGATGCGGGTCATCGAGCACCTCACCCATGTTTTTGGAGGCAACCACAAGGTCAAATTCCATCTCCTGCATGTCATCCCCCGCCTGGTGGAATCCTGCGGCATCGATTTCGGCGACGGCCGCAACCGCCTGGAAATGGTTGGAAAGCGCGGGGCCCATCACTGCATCGATCATTTCTACTCCAAATCCCTGGCGCGGTTCAAAGCGGCCGGCATCGGCACGCACCAGATCGAAATCCAAATTCTCGAGAAAGAACTCAACCCCGGCAAGGCCATCATCCGGACGGCCAAGGAAGGCGATTTCGGCACCCTGGTGATTGGACGCCGCGGCATCAATCGATCATTTTTCACGGGCAGCGTTTCACGCTACGTTATCAACCGGGCCGAAAACATGGCCCTCTGGCTGGTCACCTGAGCCAGGGGCGGAATGCCACGCCGTGGGGAGACGGGCCGGCTGCGCGGCCGGATAGACTCGGGCGGCATCAGGAGGCTATTCGTGTCTGGCATGCCGTGTTCAGCCATCCGCCAGGTCCGGCGGGCGACCATTTGACATGAATTGTTAGTATTGTTCATCGGGGCCTAATATCCATTTAGCTTTTTTTTAACACTATGCTAACATGGCCGCCCTACAAGCTATTCAGCCGTCTGCTGCGGCTTTAACGCGACCGAAACGCGACCTTAATATGTTAGGACACCCATGCGTAAAGAAAAAATCCTGGTTGTCGACGATGAAGAGGACATTCTGGAGCTGGTTCGGCATCACCTCAAACGTGAAGGCTATGAGGTGCGCTGTGCCGAGAGCGGCGAGCAGGCCCTGCAGTTCGCCAAGTCGGAACCGGTGAACCTGATTATCCTCGATTTGATGCTGCCCGGCATCGACGGCCTCGAGGTGACCCGCCGCTTGAAGGGCGACCCCCGGACCCAGCACATCCCGATCCTCATGCTGACGGCCAAGGGAGAAGAGTCCGACGTGGTCGCGGGCCTCGAACTCGGCGCCGACGACTACGTCACCAAGCCCTTCAGCCCACGGATCCTGGTCGCCCGCACCCGTGCCGGCATCCGCCGCCAGGTCAAGGAACCACCCGATGAGACGGCCGTCATCCAGGTCCACGAAATTGAAATCCACCCGGGACGACGCACGGTTCAGATCAATGGTGAAGCCGTCAACCTCACTTACACGGAATTCCAGGTGTTGAGCATTCTGGCGCGGCGGCCGGGATGGGTCTTCACGCGTTCGCAGATCGTGGACATGGTGCGCGGCGACGACTACCCGGTGACGGACCGCTCGGTCGACGTCCAGATCGTCGGGTTGCGCAAGAAACTCGGCGATTGCGGCCGGTACATCGAAACCGTGCGTGGTGTCGGCTATCGCTTCAAAGATTGACGGTCCCGTAAAAAGTCCGATATCGGCGTTACGCTTCATCCCTCGTCATTGCGGCGTATCGTAAGTACGCCTCACTCCTCGGGATTCGCAAGCCTTGATCTCGAACATTTTACGAAACCGTCCGGTAAAAGACTTTTTACGAGTTCATCAAGATTCTCCATGAAAAAAAAGAAACGACTTGTCTGGCAGATCTTCCCTGCATTTTTCCTGATCGCCCTGGCCTCCCTGGCCGTGGCCATCTGGTTCGCCTCCAATGCCCTGAATTTTTTTTTCCTGAAACAGACCGCCTTCGACCTCAAGGACCACCTCGCCCTGCTGCAACATCAAATCCGTCCCCATTTCCAAGACCCCCAGTTCCAGCGGATCGATCAAATCTGCAATGAAGCCGGCCAGTTGACCGATACGCGCTTCACCGTCATCCTGCCCGACGGCCGGGTCGTGGGGGATTCGCGCGAAAACCCGGTCCATATGGACAACCATGCTGACCGGCCCGAAATCCGTGCCGCCCGCGCCGAGGGCTATGGACAGTCCATGCGCTACAGCAAAACCCTCGATCGCAATCTGCTGTATGTCGCCACGGCCATGCGCGACGGCGAGCGCCTGATCGCGGTGACCCGGGCGGCGCTGCCGGTGGTCTTCCTGGATGAGCAGAAGCAGGCCATCCAGTGGCGCATGGCCGGCGGCGGTTTGGTGATCGCCGTCCTGGTGGGGGTCATCAGCCTCCTGGCGTCCCGCAAAATCAGCCGCCCGATCGAAGAACTGCGGATCGGCGCCGAGGTTTTTGCCAGCGGCGAACTGGAGCGCAAGCTGGCCATCCCGGAAACCGAAGAGCTGGCCAGCCTGGCCGAGGCCATGAACGAGATGGCCGATCAGCTCGACCGGCGGATTCAAACCGTCGTCGATCAGCGCAATGAACTCGAGACGGTCCTGGCCAGCATGCACGAGGGGGTGGTGGCCATCGACACCGCCGAGACCATTATCAATATGAACCAGGCCGCCGCCGATATGTTCGAGAGCGAGCGCGAAAAGGCGGCGGGACGCAGTGTCCAGGAAGTGGTCCGCAATCTCGAGCTGCAGAATTTCGTTCGCGAGGCGCTGGCCACGGACGAGGCCCAGGAGAGCGACATCAGCCTATTCACCCCCGCGGAGACGATTCTCAACATCCACAGCTCGCCGATTCGCGACAGCGAGGGGCAGCGTATCGGCACCCTGCTCGTTATGGCGGACGTCACCAAACTGCGCCGTCTCGAAAACATGCGCAGGGATTTCGTGGCCAATGTCTCCCATGAAATCAAAACCCCCCTGACCGCCATCAAGGGCTATGTGGAAACCCTGGTCAACCAGGAAGTCGATTCCAAGGATGACTACGAAAGGTTTTTGGGGATCATCAACAAGCACGTCAATCGGCTGGACGCCATCGTCGAAGACCTGCTCTCGCTTTCGCGCATCGAGCGCGCGGTGGACATTGCCGAATCGCCGCTTGATTTCACGGAAGCGCGGATCGGCGATATCATTCAGACTGCGGTTCAGGTTCTCCAGAACCGGGCCGATGAGAAAAACATCTCGATCGACCGCCGCGGGGAAATGGACCTCAAGGCCCGCGTCGACGCCACCCTCATCGAGCAGGCGATTCTCAACCTCCTCGACAATGCCATCAAATACAGCGACAACGGCAGTGTGGTCGCCATCGACGTCGAGCGCCGCAACGGCGCCACCGGCATCCACATCACCGACCACGGCTGCGGCATCGCCAAAAACCACCTGGCGCGGCTTTTCGAGCGGTTCTATCGCGTCGACAAGGCCCGCAGCCGCCAGATGGGCGGCACCGGTCTGGGGCTGGCCATCGTCAAGCATATTGTCCAGGCCCACGGGGGCCAGGTTACGGTGGACAGTAAACCGGGCCGCGGCAGCACTTTTTCCGTTCTCCTGCCTTCCTGATCGGACCTATCGACCGATTCAAGAACGATCCGTCCTTTTGGGCTCACCGCTACGTCTTGCGATAGGTTGCTTGTGGGGGGGCAATGGCCCCAGCCCGGAAAACCATGCCGGTCGTATCGACACATGCGGGGCCGGTTCGCGGCAGGCGTAAAGGCGGGGAGGGCGGCGCCTGCACAGGGTGTGCGGTGGTCAGCTTTCGGCGGCCTGGCGGATAAACTTCACACCGATGCCTTCACCCGTAACACGCACCACCTGACCGCGGACCTTCACCGGTTCGGCGTGACGGGTGGGGGTGAAATTCAAAAGGATCTCCTGACCCACGTTGAACGGCTCGGC
>JASJBQ010000261.1 GCA_030066455.1 Desulfobacterales bacterium | reverse complement strand
CCTTGCTGTACTGGTGATCGACCTCGAGGCGGTCGATATCGGTGGTGGCCTCGCCGCGGGCGGACTTGACCATGTCGATGCCGCGTCCGGCGATCCCCTTGCGCGACGCGAAGGCCATGGCGGTTTCCTGGGTGATCAACCCCTGCTCGTAGAGGCGGATGATGAATTCATCGAAGGTGGTCATGCCGAATGCCGCCCCCTGCTGAATGATGTCATAAAAGGTCTTGCCCTCGGATTCACCGTTCAGGATGCTGTCTTTCACCCGGATGTTGCTGCGCAAGACCTCGAAAGCTGCCACCCGGCCGCCGCCGACTTTGGGCAGCAGGCGCTGGCCCACGATCCAGCGGACGGTGTCGGCCAGCCGGATGCGAACCTGGTTTTCCTCCTCGGTGGAAAACATGCCCAGGATGCGGTTGATGGTTTGGCCCGCGTCCACCGTATGCAGGGTCGAGAAGACCAGATGGCCCGTTTCGGCGGCGCTGAGGCCGATTTCGACCGTTTCGCGGTCGCGCATCTCCCCCACCAGAATGACCTTGGGCGCCTGGCGCAGGGCGGCGCGCAGCCCGTTGGCGTAGCGATCGAAATCCAGGCCGAGTTCCCGCTGGTTGAAGGTGCTCATTTTGTGGGGGTGCAGGTATTCCACCGGATCTTCAAGGGTGACGACATGCACGGACAGGCGCTCGTTGATGTCGTCCAGAATGGCCGCCAGCGAAGTGGTCTTGCCCGAGCCGGTGGCCCCGGTGAACAAAACGATGCCGTTCTTTTCCTTGGCGATATCGAAGAAGGGTTCCGGCAGGTTCATGCTCTTGATGGTGGGGACCTTGGACTCCAGCTTCCGTAGCACGATGGAATAGTTGCCGGTTTGCGAGAAGATGTTGACACGGAACCGGGCCTTGCCGGGCAAGGAATGCGAAAGGTCACAGGAGCCATTGTTGAGCAGGTCGCGGGTCAGGCGGCGATCGTTGTTGATCAGGTTGAGCGCCAGAATTTCGGTCTGGAACGGGGAGAGTTCCTTGACGGGCGGCCGCATTTCCACGGGCAGCAGAACCCCGGCACTCTCGACCTGCGGCGGCTTGCCCACCGTCAGGTTGAGGTCGGATACATTTTTATGGGAATCGAGCATGCGGGTGAGAATATGGTCGATTTCGTTTTTTCTCATCGGTCAACCCTTCATGGTGCCAAGGCCGAAACACGCCTGGCAGCCGGATCAGGCCTCGGTGAAATCCGTGGGCGGGTTTTGAAGCAGCGGGCGGAAGCGGCCTTTGTCGTTGGCTTTCATGTAGGCGTCGTCGGGGCTGATCATGCCCTTGTTGAGCAAGTCCATGATGGAATCGTCCAGCAGCACCATGCCGTATTTCTTCCCGGTCTGGATCATGGAAGGCAACTGGTGGGTTTTGGCCTCGCGGATGAGGTTGCGCACGGCCGCCGTCCCGATCAGGATTTCGAGCGCCGCCACGCGACCCTTGACGTCGACGCGTTTGAACAGCACCTGGGCCACGACGGCCCGCAGGCCATCGGAAAGGGTGGAGCGCATCTGCTCCTGTTGTTCGTGGGGAAAGACTTCGATGACCCGGTCAACGGTCTTGGGCGCGCTGGAGGTGTGCAGGGTGGAGAAGACCAGATGACCCGTGGCGGCGGCTTCCACCGCCAGCGAGATGGTTTCGAGATCCCGCATCTCCCCCACCAGAATAATGTCCGGGTCCTCGCGCAGCGCGCCCCGCAGGGCCGAGGAGAAGGTCTTGGTGTGCAGACCCACCTCGCGGTGGTTGACGATGCACATCTGGCTCTGGTGAACGAATTCGATCGGGTCCTCGATGGTGATGATATGATCCTTGCGGGTGCGGTTGCATTCGTGCACGATGGCGGCCAGGGTGGTGGACTTGCCACTGCCCGTGGGGCCCGTGACGAGCACCAGCCCGCGGGGTAGACTTGAAAGCTTGCCGATGACCTGGGGCAGCCCCAGTTGTTCGATGGTCATGATGGTGTCGGGGATTTCCCTGAAAACGGCGGCGACCCCGTTTTTCTGCATGAAAAAATTGGAGCGGTAGCGTGCCAGGCCGGGGATTTCGTAACCGAAATCGATATCGCCGGTCTCTTCAAAAATCTTGATCTTGTCCTCGGGCGCGATCTCGTAAAGCATGCCGCGGAGTTCGTCGCTGTCGAGGACCTTGTATTTGATGCGTTCGATCTCGCCGCGAATGCGCAAGGCGGGCTGCTGGCCCGTGGTCAGGTGCAGGTCGGAAGCGCCCTGCTCGTTCATGAGTTTGAAGAAGGCATCGATTTTAGCCATAAAATTCTCCCGATTCGATCAGCATCGCGCGCCTGCAGGCATTGAAACCCGCGGCCGAGGGCGTTGCGCGGATGCCGGCCGCAGCGGTGAGTGCTGTTCCCCGGATATCAAGTTTTAAGCACCGAAATCTTCTCATCCGCGTCATCGTCCTGCTTCATGCTTTCACGGCTGATGTCCAGAAGTTTGGCATGATTGTCGATGACGGCGGCGATTTCGACCTCAATTTGGACCCGCTGGCGTTTGAGCTCGGCGATATCTTGCTGAAGCCGATCCAGCCTGGCCTGAGAGCGGCTGACAATCTTCTCCGCCTTGATTTCGGCTTCGGCAACGATCAGCTCCGCTTGCTTCTCGGCGTTGGCCTTCATGTGCTCCAGCACCTTCTGGCTTTGCACCATTGCCCGCTTGAAAGTCTCTTCCCGCTTTTTGAGGCCCTGGCTTTCAAACTGCAGACGCCGGATTTCCTCCCCCAGGGATTCGTTTTCGCGCTGCATCTGTTCGAACGTATGGGCCATCTGTTCCAGAAAAAGATCGACTTCACGCAGATCAAAGCCCCGGAAGCGTACGGTGAATCGTTGTTGCTGGATATCCAGAGGGGTAATTTTCATGGATACCTCCCTCCGCCGTCGTTATGGGTGAATGAAGCCCTGCGCGAAATGAAGCAAGGAGCGTACCACGAAGCTTTGCAGGAACATGATGATCAAAAGGACAATTACGGGCGAAAGGTCGATGCCGCCGAATGACAAGGGCAGGCGCCGCCGGAGCTGGTAGAGCACCGGTTCGGTGACATTGTGGATGAACCTGACGATGGGGTTGTAGGGGTCCGGGCTGACCCATGACAACACGGCCCGGATAATGATGATCCACATGTAGATGAACAATACGGTGTCAATGACTTTGGCCAGAGCGACCAGGAAATATCCCACAGGTGCCATTCCGTTTCAATCTTTCTAACAATAATAAATGGTTGGATTTATAACTCGTTTTCATTTTGACGATAATCTTCCATAAGTCAAGGCTTTTCCGTGTCCGGCGGAGACGCATCGGACGCGAGAAGGATCGCGCCGTGAACCCGGGGAGCGGACGAAAAGCAGGATTCATTTGGGGGGCAAAACCGCCAGAAGAATGACGCGGTTTGTCATGCCCGGTGACACTTTTTGTCACCAGCCCGGGGCGACCCGAGTCGGCATTCTTGGCTATGAATTGAAATTAAACGATAAATTCATCATCCGCCAACAAGGCATGTATCTTGCTCAAATATAGACGATGAAAGCGATGATCGCGTTTGATTCAAGCAATGCCGATGGGGAGGCGTGTGCCCGCCCGGCGTAGCATCTCGCCGGGCGTATCGTCCTGATTTCCATGTTAGACCAAAGCATTACATATCCGGCGGCTTTTGCCGCCGGGCTGACGTCCTTTCTCTCGCCTTGCATTCTGCCGCTGGTGCCGGCCTATTTTTCATTTATTTCCGGATACTCCTACGACGAACTCACCGGGGAGCAACCCAGCGGTTTGCGGCGCAAAGTGGTCGAATCAACCATTGCCTTCGGGCTGGGTTTTACGCTGGTCAATATCCTTCTGGGGGCCTCCGCATCGATGCTGGGCGGGTTGATCCTGCGCTACAACGCCATCATCCGCATTGCGGGCGGACTGATTATCATCATTCTGGGCATTCACCTCCTCGGTCTCCTGCGCATCCGGTTCCTCGAAATGGAAAAACGGCTCCATCTCCGCCAAAAACCGGCCCATCTTGCCGGTACCATGCTCGTGGGCATGGCTTTTGCCGCCGGTTGGAGCCCCTGTATCGGTCCAATCTTGAGCGCCATCCTTTTTCTGGCGGCCGTCGAAGAGACGGTCATGGAAGGGGTCCGGCTGCTGAGTGTGTATTCACTCGGCCTGTTCGTGCCCTTCCTGCTGATGTCCTTTTTTATCAATCAAATGCTCGCGATTTTGCAGAAAGCCAAACGGGCTTTGCGATTTGTCAACGTGGCGACGGGCGTGCTGCTGATCAGCCTGGGCGTGGCCCTGATTTTTGATCGCTTCGGGATGCTGTGGGCACTGGTCGTGCCGGCGGGTGCCTGAAGCGGGCGGCCTGCCGGCGGTAACCAAATGAAAATGAGGTGTGTGAAATGGGTAAACTCAAACTCTGGATTCCAATTCTGGTCGTAGCGGTCTGCTTGAGCGCCGGAACGGCCCTGGCAGGCGCCAAAACGAAGTCGACCAGCCGGATCAAATGGCATGACTACAAAGCAGGCATGACCCTGGCCAAAAAGCAGAACAAACAGGTCTATCTGCATTTCTACACGGACTGGTGCGAATACTGCAAAGAGATGCAGTCCACCACTTTCCGCAACCCGGCCGTGGTCAAGATGCTGAACACGGAATTCGTGGCGATAAAGGTCAACACCACCAAACAGCATAAGGTGGCGGCCAAATACAATATTCGACCGGTGCCGGACAACTGGTTCCTTTCATCCAGCGGCAGCAAGATCCGCAATTTTCTCGGCTACTATGAACCCGATCAGTTCGTCACCGTGCTGCGCTACGTGAACGACACCCTGGTTTCCAAAAAATAGGTTTCCAAAAACATCCGGGCGGCAGGATCTCAGCCGCCCGCAATAGGCATGGGGCGCTGTGAGCGGGCGTTCGCGCGTCACCTGATTCACAAACCACCCTCCCGGTCCCGCCCGGCTTGCCTTTGGCCAAGACGGTGCGGGACTTTTACGTCCGGATGGTGCCGTCAGCGTGAAATCCGGTCGATGTAACGGCGAAACATTCGAATGAGGGTCGAGATGGTGATGCCGGTGCTCAACAGCAGAAGAAGCGTGGGCAACCAGATATGACGCTCATATTCGGGCTCTTCCAACGCCGCAAAGAGACCCGCGGTGCTGAACACAGCGGTCAGCAGCATGAATCCGACCACGATCCAGCAAGCCCGGTCGGAATCATACCAGGGAATGATGGCGCGGCGAAATACGGGCGGTTTTTCACGCGGCATGGCAAATATCTGCTTGACTTGATGGCATGCACGGCTCAAGTTACTGATTTGACATATCCATATCGTAACGTACCCATCTGGCACAGGTAAATCCAAAAAGCAAGAATGGGAGATAGCTGAATGCGACTGCCGACGCTTACATCCATTAACACACTCAAAATGCTGGCGATGATGCTGATCGCCGGCCTTGTCGGAGAGGGGTGCGCCGTGACCCCGGTCAATTTGACGATAAAAGATTCCGACCAGCAGTTTGCGGTCGATACGATCTTGTCCACGACGACCCGTGAACCGGTATCCTACGATGAAATGCTTGCCGACCTCGCTCAGGTGCAGGTGGTTTTTGTTGGCGAGGTTCACACCAACGCCGCCCATCACGACATCCAGGCCCGGATTATCCAGGCGCTGCAGGACCGTCACGCCGAACTCAGCGTCGGCATGGAAATGTTCGACCACCGCTACGATCCCGTGCTGGCCCAATGGTCGGCGGGGGATCTGGACCGGGAGACCTTCATTCAGAAGACCCACTGGTATGTCCGGCGGGCGGGATGGGGATTCGATTTCGAGCTCTACGCCCCGATCTTCGAAACGATCCGGGAAAACCGGATCCGTCTCGTGGGCCTCAACGTTCCCGGCTGGATTCCTTCGAAGATCAGCCGAGGCGGTCTGGACAACCTGCTGCCCGACGAGCGGGCCCTGCTGGCCGAAACCATCGATACGGAGAACGAGGCCCACCGGGCATATGCGGAAAATATATTCAACATCCATCCCCACCACGGTATCGCCACGTTTGACTATTTCTATGAAGCCCAATGTGCCTGGGAGGATACCATGGCCCAGTCGATCGTCCGCAAGATGGGGGATGCGCCCATGGTGGTGGTGATTGGCAACGGCCACATCATTCGCAAATTCGGTGTTCCGGACCGTGTCCATGCCCGCAACCAGGCGTCCCTGCGAACGGTCTACCTGGCCGCCGTCGGATCGGAAGTCGATTGGGATTATGCGGATTACATCTGGGTGACCCCCCAGGTCACCGGCCGGCCGGAGGGCTGATAAGTTATCGATGCCCCGGTCCTCCCAGTTGCCGTCGCGCTTTCCAACCCCGTCGTTTTGTGGTAAGAAACCCTCGATCCAAGCAATGAGCGGTAGGCAACCATTTTTGACGACCACGAGCTCCGGCGCCTCAAACGACGGCGGAACCGAAAATTGGGCTCTGTTTCCAGAGGGTGGTCAGCCCACTTGACCTGAACCGACACTGACAGCGCGAGCGATCCTCAACCGAATCTCGTATCGTCAAAAAAAAGACGGCCCGGGGCATCCCCCCGGGCCGTCCCTTTTTCGGGCATTCAGGCGGCCGGATCATACGCCTGGGCGGTGTTGCGTCAGGCCGCGCAATGCTCACGTACAAGCGTACGCTCCGCTTGCGCGCCACCATGGCGCCTTGCCCAGTCACATGACCTGACTCCCTGA
>JASJBQ010000260.1 GCA_030066455.1 Desulfobacterales bacterium | reverse complement strand
CTGTACACAGGCCCGGCTATGGTTGGCCAATAGAGGCCGGGTTGCCTAAACGTTTCATGATCTTTGAAACTACCGCTACCGGCAGGAACAATTATCCTCGACCCATGAATGCGCGGTCCGACCGGTAAATACGTGTATGCGTCGATCTTTAGACGGCATCTCCCTGGCGAGCGAAGCTCGCATGTCTTCCCAGGGCTGAAGCGCTTTGGGGTCGTTGATGACGACAACCGGACATTGCGAGCGGAAGCTCACGCGTTCCACAACACTGCCGGGATACCATTTCCCCTCTGATTGGCGGGTGTGCGAGCCAAGTACAATCAGGTCCGCGCCGACTTTTTCGGCGTAGTGCAGCAATTCTTCATGCGGGAGGACACCTCCTCCGACATGGTGGGTCCAGCCCGTACCCTCCAGATATGAACGACAAAAATACATCAACCGTTCGTTTGAACGGCTTTGATCCGCTTTAAAGTCGTGCCGGGTGTACTTCGGGTAAGGCGGGATGGGAATCATGTGAAATACGCATACGCTGGCGTCATGAAATTTGGCCAGCCGGCCCGCAAAGCACAGGGCGCACTCACAGGCTTCCGAGAAATCAATACCCACGAGGATACGCGTGAATCGCACGGACGGCATGGTCAGATTCGGATTGACGATCATCACCGGGCATTTTTCCCGCCGAATAACGCCTTCCACCGTGCTCCCCACCTTGCCTGCCGTTCGGATGACTCCTTTTGGTACGGCACGGCCGCTGTGCGGTCCCATGACGATGAGATCGGCATCGTCCCTGCGCGCCCGGCGCAGAATTGCCTGCCAGGGATTACCGGCGGCCACACGAATCTGTGAGGTGGGCGCTGTATTGACGGCCGTCTGGTGGGCAGCCAACAGTCGATGTCGGATTCGGTTGGCGTAATCCACATCGCATGGCATGTCTTCGCCCGCTGCGTCGTGCTTGACCCTTCGGCGGTTGCGGGTGGAAGCCGATTCGAGCACATGGAGAATGAAAAGCTGGCCGTGGTTTACGGCGGCCAGGTGTGCAGCCGTTTCCACCACCGTATCCCGCTCGTCGACTTGATCGGTTGCTGCCAGAATTGTCTTGAACATGGTTACCTCCTGCCCCAAAATCGGGGATAGCGGTTCGTTCCTTCGACCGACTTTAGAGAGGCCTTGTAGTCCCATGACAATATCGAGTGGAGGCAGTTATCGATCGGCTCTGTGGTGTTGACCTGCAGACGTCGAGCGGGGTCCAGTCCGTCCATGGGAACATATCTTTGTTTGAGCATCGCGAAGTGATGTCGACGTGCGTCAGAAGCCGATGGTGTGCCCTCACGCTGCCTGAGGCGCGCCTGCAGCACATCGTCCGGTGCGGTACACTCGATAAAGACCGCGCGGGACCTTGCGCCATCTGCCATTTGAAGGACTTGGCGCCGATAAACCGGGTGATTGAAGGTGGCATCCAGGATGATCGATTTTCTCTGCAGCAGGGCATTGCGAGCCCGGCGTATCAGTTCACCGTATGTACGACGACGAGCCGTCGGGCTGTAGATGTCGTGGCCAGGACAAACGGCGGTTTGTTCTTTTGCGACTCGCCCACGAAGCTGCCTGCGGATAATATCCGAGCGCAGAGCGGTCAGGTCCAGCTTTTTCGATAGAATACGAGCAAGCGAACTCTTACCGGCTCCGGGAAGCCCACAAAGCACCCACACCGTTGGTCTTCCGAAGTGCTCCGCATACCGGTACGCCAAGGCCAGATATCGCCCGGCTCTGGTATGCAGGGCGGTCGGATCCTCTCCCCCGCGATGGTTTGCTCCCATCCGGATGCAATTCACTTTGCAGCGCACCATCGCCCGGTAGCACTTGTAAAAGGGCAGGAGGGCATAGACCTGCCAATCGCCTGTCTGTCGGACGTACCCATCCAGCAGGATCGAACCCAGACCGGGGACGCCCCTGAAATCCAGATCCATCGCCAGAAAAGCCAGGTCCGAACCAATGTCAATATGTCGCAAGCGCGAATTGAATTCGATACAATCGATGACCTGAATACGGTCCGGGCCGGTAAAGTAGATGTGACTGGAACGCAGATCACCATGGCCATGGCAGATCTTGCCGCCTTCAATCCGGCTTTGGAAAACGGTTTTCCGGCGGGTCAAAAATGAATCCGTTGCGGATCGCACGGCCCGATATAGTTGGGCATTGAGGGCGTTTCCGACGGCCCCCCGCGTTTGTCTGAAGTTCTCTTCGCAGAACGCTTTGAGATTCTCCCGGGAAGCGGCCGCCCGCTCCCGGCTGACGCTTCCCTGTTGCACGTAGAATCCCGTGAGGATCGAGGCAAGCGTTTGGATCTGTTCGGCGGTGATTTGATCCTGTTCAATCAGCGAAGCCAGGGAACAGGCTTCAGGCAATTGCCGCATGCGTACGGCAAACTCGGCCTCACGGCCAGATCCGGATAGGCAGAAGCGGCCATCCGCCCAGGTGATGGGAATCACACCCAGATACACCCGACGGGTCAAGCGGCGGTTGAGCGCCACCTCGAGGTTGCAGTATCGGTAACGTTTGGCAAGGCTGGAGAAATCAAGAAACCCCAAATCAACGGCCTTTTTAATTTTATAGACATAGTCACCCGTTAAAAAGACCTTTGAAATGTGGGTTTCCCTTTGCGTAACATACCGCACCGGATGCGGATAAAAGTCAGGACATGACATGGCCGCGAAAAGCGATTCCTGTCGCTGGCTGTCAATTTGGTGCAAAGCCAAACGCATGGCTTGGATGCTCCCTGCGGTGGTTGATGGCGTTCATCCATCAGGCCGTCAAGCGGTTCGGGCGGTCGCAGGAATCGGCAGTTGCTGCTGCCGTAAAGAAGCTTTGGCTGAGCATGATAATTGAGGATGACTACACAAAATATAGGCATCATACCGGTGGCGTAAACGCGCCTTCATGCCGTTAGCTGGCTTTGACTTCCAGCCAAGGGCCTCAGGGCTTGGCGTCATGTTTTGATTTTCTTCTTGGATTCTTAGCGGGGCGGCGATTATTCCGCGGCTTGACGCAGGTGTTTGACCCGGGCCAGGACGAAATCATACTCGATTCGGTCGTCCAGGATGAGGTGCGGAATGATGTGGCCGATGATGTGTAAGCCCTCGAGGATCCCGGCAATGCGGGTCAGGAGGTCCAGCGCGGCCCGGTTCTTCAGCAGACGGCCGAAGGCCAATAGTGATCCCCAACTCAGGGTCTCCACCCATTCGCTAATGCGGTACCAGAGGCCTTCGTCGGATTGACGGATGGCCATGTGACGCACGAAATAGCTCGCGGGCAGTTCCTGAAGTTCATCCAGTTCGCGCTTGAGCCGGTCTGCCAGATGGGCATCAAATCCGGCCGGCGGGGTGAAAATGCGGATTGCCACCGGTTCCTGGTCGCCCTCGCGACGGGCTTTGCACAGGATGCTGGCCTAGCCTTCCTGTACCACTTCCGTGATTCGATAATCGTCGATGGCCGTACGACCGGCGACCACCTCGGCCCCGCAGGCGGGGCAGGAATTTACGGCCTCGGCCACGATTTGTCCGCACTGAGGGCAGATCTTCATAGACGGCACCCCCTCGTGGGGCCAAAGGAAAAGCCTCTTGGCAGCAGATTCACAGGGTTTTGCAAACTAATTTTATAATCTAATGCACGCTGACGACGGCGACCATCAACTGCATGGCCTGAAAAGATTACACAGCTGTTCGTTTGGATGTTTCTACTGTCCGCATCTCTCGGCTGCACGGTCGGGATCGGTCGGCGGCGATCCGCAAGTGGGTAATACTACCCATCGATCACCAGAAAAATTGAGCATGTTTACGGATTGTTCTCAAACGGAGGGCCAATTAGTTTAACGGCTACGGTCCCACGCTTTTCCCACGTCTTGACTGCTTCCTGATGTGAATGGTGCCAGTTGCCCATCCCGCAACACCAAAAAGAATGAAAGGATACCAAGGGAGGCTTCCTATTTCCGTGTTTGTCGATTTTTAACGTTTAGTGAACCCAATAAATGACGCGACGGTGATGATGAACGATTCACACAAAGACAAACTACCGGCAGTTGCCAACGATCATCGCAAGGGGGAGCGTCGCAAAGCGCCGGCCCAAGGCTTTGCGCATATTTCGGTGGTGGGGTGGATTTGCCGGCGAGAGCGGTGTCGCCGAAGAGACGACCGCTTTATTTTTGATCAACCGACCCCCAATTGTCGGCCGCATCGGTAAAGCGATGGCCTGCATTTAACGCCGTGGTCTTCCCTCCGCGCACCCAATCGTTAGGCGCCCGCCGCCATTCACCACCTTCCGGATGATATCCTCGTTGGCGCAACGCCCAGACGACCGCAGGCCCTGCGGGTTGGATCAGAAAGTTAAGAAATCGATCCAAGCATGGTGGTGTCATTTCAAAAGCACCTGCACATGTTCACCGGGCTGTCGGCGTGCTTTCGACATCGGTCGGCGTCACTGCGATATCGGCAACGACCCGTTTGCTTTCATGCTGGACAAATGGATGAACGACTCCTGTGCTTATTGGAAAGAAGCGCTTGATCTTGACGCGGCGCAGGAAGCAAAGATGGATTTGATTTATCGCGAGCTTCGGCTTCATCCGGGGATGCGTTTGTTGGATATCGGATGTGGATGGGCGGGGCCTGGCGGTCTATGCCGCCCTACGATACGGTGTCGAGGTGGTCGGGATTACGGTTTCGCGGGAGCAGATGAAACCGGGGCGGGAACGGTGCGAAAGATTACCGGTAACGATCGAATTGATGGACTACCGCAGCCTGAATGGAACTTTTGATCTCAACTGCGCAGGCGTCCATTGGTCCTTCAGATGGTTATTCGAGATATTTCAAACCAAAGCCATAAGCGCCGTCCCTCCCGTCAGCCAGCCGGCGTCGCCATTTAATGGCGGCCAGGCATGTGGATCGCGGTCGATCATCCCAATCACGGGATTCTAACGGGGATGGATACTGCACCATCCGCAACTGGATGACGGCGCCGATCTTAAACGCATGTACACTTTCGATATAGGATCCGGATTTTGAAAAATTACGCATGACGGCATCGGCAGCAGTGGTGGTCCCGTTGCTGTGAAAAGGTCGGCACGTGACAGCGGCCTCGGTGGGGTGTCGTGGGGCGATTCTTTGGTTGTCCTGGTTTTCCATTGTTTCCTTATAGGCTTTCACTTGAGGGGTTGATTGTTTCAGCGAGCGTCCGATTTCCATTGTTCGATTACAGACTGATCACCGAATTCTGGCTGTCGCCATAAGGGGTGGGCAGATAACCGTCGGCTTCGGGATCGTTTTCCCACCTTGACTGCCCCAGTAGGTATCGAAACTGGTAGGAACGATTTGGGGCCAAGTCCACCGTCGCGGTGAACGTGCCGTTCTTCAATCGTTTCATGGGCGTGGCCGAGGTCGACCAGTCATTGAATTCACCCACGACATGCGCGTTCGCGGCATCATTGCTGACGCTATCCGGAATTTTGAAGGTGACTTTGCACATGGGTTTACTTTTCAGAAACTGCTTGCGAATACTCATTGCCAACCTCCATTTTTCGGGCTGGAATTGCCGCTAACCCGATCATTATTCAATATACCGGCCACATGATGGGGAAAATGGCCTCTCCAGCCATCGGACAACCTCAGAAGAGGTTTCATACCACCTCCTAACGTCCAATAGCTGTGTTGCCGCCTTGCTCTTATACGCGATCAGAGGTTTTGAAACTACTTATAGCCTGTCAGTCGTCCTGGAAATATTCACGGAACCGACCGGTCACCTGGATATTCACCCGGGTTTTCTTCATTTTAGACAAGTTGGGGAGAAAAACATCGAGCCCAAATGCGTAGATGGTGCGTAAACCATCCGTGTTAATGGCGATTTGACCGGTTTCCCCCATATTTTGGTCGAGGGCGTTGATCAATTCCCAAGCCGAAGATCCATCAAAATCGCCGAACAGCTTTAACGCCGTGTATTGATGATTGAGTTCTTTGGATGCAATTCGGAAATTTTCCGCCATGTTTTAGCCTCTCAATGCGTTAACGTGCCTGGTTGCGTCATCGTGTCGGTCATCAAGTGCTCTGATCTTATCTTTCAAGGTATTCAAGTTGAACGGTTTGAATAAAAAGCCGTCGACGATACCGGATCCATTCAGCCCATTGGTAACCTCCTCTTTACAATGGCCGGTCATGATAATGACCCGGATTCCGTGGCGTTGCGCCTTTATGCGTGCGGCCAGCTGACAACCGTCCATGAAAGGCATTTTATAGTCCGTAATCACCAAGTGATAATGCGCCGCGTCCAATTGGAAGAGCGCGTCCATCGCATCCTCGGCGGTGGCCGCATGGTGACCCAGCCGCGCTACCATCTTCGCTACCAGTTTCAGGATGTTGGGATCGTCATCCACCACAAGAATCCGACGGGAATTGGCGTCGACCTTCGGTCCATTTGTCGATTGCACAGGATGTACGTCTTTCCGGGGCCGGATTGATTCGGCAGCGGTCGGCAAATGGGCTCCGGCGAACAACTTTCCTTCTTTTTCGATAACGTCCGGCATGCCACCCTCTCCTCAATTGGAACACGATTATCGTATCCTGCCTAAGGAACCGTTTGGGAAATGATGAGGAAGCAGACCGGGAAGCGTGAAAACAAGCAGAGATCATCAGCACCGCAGGACACGTTGCCTCACCTTGTAAAACAGATCGAATTGTGCCGGCAATTCGCAAATTTGCATAATTTTTGGTCGGATTGTGGGTAATAATACCCATGGCATA
>JASJBQ010000259.1 GCA_030066455.1 Desulfobacterales bacterium | reverse complement strand
GCGGCACGCGTTGAGGCCTTCAGGCTTCGCCGCTCATCGATGCGGCTGTCGATTCGTAAGCCGTACTTGCGCCCCGTATCGGCCAGAAACTGCCAGAATCCGATTGCCCCTTTGGGAGATCCGGCATGGGGCCGGAGAGCGCTCTCGGCAACGGCGACGTATTTGAGGTCGTCGGGCATCCCGGCCTCGGCCAAAAACTTCTCGATGATCGGCAGATACCGGGTGGAACGTTTCAACCACAGAACAGCCTGATCACGATCCCAAAGCGAAAGCAGCATCTCCTTCTCGAAACGCTCGGCCACCGCAGCGTCGCCGGTCGGCACGGGCTCCCCGCAAAAATCGATCGGGCTCTCCAAACGCACCGCACGAACCAAGTCCAGCCGCTCCGTCTGGGCCCCGGTCGGATTGGGCGCCAACCCCACGATCACCAAAAGGATGATCCAGCCACTATGTCTGACAGCCATGGTCACGTCTCTCCTCACATGGATCTTCAATCTCCCTATCAGGGCGATGCCGACATTGCGCCCACACCTTCCGCCTTGTTCGTGCCCTTCCAACAAAGGTATCTTTCGGCCCCGGCCGGCGTTGTCGCGTTTTTCATATCCGCGACGCAGCCTAACGGCGCCTGCGGTTTCAATAACGCTGAGGGCTTGGCCGGAACCAAAATCTACCATTTCTTGACGAGCCTTAGTTAAGAAAGAATCAAAAGCATGTCAATTTGAACAACCTCTGATCGATCTTTGGGCTTGGATCCGTCTTATCATTTATTCCGACCTCATCGCGACGGACAGACGACATCGATCGCCGGCTGTTGCAATTCACTACACACGTGTCGAGATTCTCTACATTTTCACATGAAACCTTATTATATTGATTTTTATATATTTTTTGATGCTTTTCTTCGTTGTTGTTTTTTTTATGTTGTATTTTAAGACGTTTTGTTGCATTTATCTACATTAAGATAAATGCGCTTCTGTATTTTAAGACAATTATTTCAGTGGCTTGGGGTTGCGATCATTTCAAAGCGCTGGCACCGGTTTTGCTATGAGATAAAGTTCAAAACCGTGATGAAAAGGATAACACTTTGAGTGACCGCCGCAAACGAACTAAACCACCACCCGATGATGCCCCGGCAGCCAAGCGCCATTCATCCCCAGAGGATTCCTCGCAGACATTTCATCCCTTCAAGCCGAGCTCATGCGTCTGGTCGCAGGGCCGGCTGGATATGAACAAAATCTGTGAGAAAAGCCACCGCTGCAGCGAATGCCCCCTGGACAAGGCCCTGCAAAACGCGGCCGAGAAAAATCGCAACGCGCGCCGTCAGGGCAAAATCCCGCTGACCCCCAACGGCCGCATTGCCTACACGCGCGATCGCCTTAAAATGCTGCCGGATGGCGAACGTCCCTGCCTGCTCTACGCCAACGGCCTGATCGACTACAAAATCTGCTGCAGCAACTACGAATGCGTCTTCTGTGAATTTGACCGCTATTTCACCGAGCAATATCAGGTTCACGCCGTGGTCCGCCCCCTGGATATCATGAACATTCACGGTTTCCGTCTGCCGCAGGGCTACTATTTCCATTGGGGACATACCTGGGTGCGCGTCGAGGAAAAGGCCGAGGTCTGCATCGGCATCGACGATTTCATCCTGCGCCTTGCAGGGATGGTGGATCAGATTGAGCTTCCCTTCGTGGGGGATGATATCCGCCAGGGGCATACGGCCTTCAAAGCACTTCGGGGGGCGCAGCAGATCGCCTTGCAGCTGCCCGTCAGCGGCATCGTCACCACCATCAATCTGGCCGCCAGAGAGAAACCCGCCATGGTCCTGGAGGACCCTTATGCCAGCGGCTGGTTGATCAAGGTCCAGGCCCGGAATCTGCGCAGCGACCTGAAGCGCCTGACCATCGGCAGCGAGTCGGTGGACTGGCTAAACCGCGAGATCGACCGTCTGAACCGCGAATTCGAATCGATTGGTGGATCACCACTCGACGGCCCACCGGCCGGCAGCGGCGATCCGGCAGCCTCCGAGCCGCTGATCGACTGGGAAAGGCTTGGCCGGCTGTTTTTAGATAGGCCCTGATCAGTTGCACGCCAATCAAGGCGCCACATGAACACAGCACCCTCGGGGCAACGATCGGACAGAAAGGAGGTTTGAACGTAAACTGCACGGCCGTCCCGAAGAATGGCAGCTGCAGGCAAGCCGCAATTGTCCGCAGGCGAGAGGGAAGCAATATCATCCGTTGAGGAGGAACAGTCAAAGGAGAAAGGCATGGACAGGTCACAAGACTGGAATTGGAACAAAGGCAAGCGCATTATTGCCGCGTTCGGAAAATGGGAGGAAGCGTTTGACTGGGTCGAAGAACCTTACGTGAGTCCGGACGGCGACAGCATTGCAGCGGTGGTCAAAACCGGCGAGATGGAATTCAGTGTATGCGTCAACGGCAGCGCCTGGGAGAACACCTTTGATAAGGTCTGGTACACGCGGTTCGCGCCCGACGGCCGTCTGACGGCGATCGTTTCCGACACGGGCGCGTGGACGCTGGCCATCGACGGTACGGCCTGGGAGGAGACCTTCGATTACATCTGGGATACCCGGTTTACGCCGGACGGAAAAACCATTGTCTGTAACGCCCAACAGGGGATGCGATACCTGCTCGTTAAAAACGGTGCGCCCTGGGGAGAGTCGACTTTCGCCAATATCGGTGACACGGCCGTCAGCCCGGATGGCAGCCGCCTGGCAGCCGTGGTTCAGACCGAAGAATTCAGTGAAGGTGATATCTTCAAATTCCAGGAGGGCTGTTATTCCGTCGCGGTGAACGGCCATGTCTGGGACCGCAATTTCGTCAATGCCTGGCAAACCAGCTTTTCGGCCAACAACCAGCACGTGGCCACCGAAGTCCGCCTGACGCTCTACGACTGTACCATCGCCGTGGACGGCAAGACCTGGGGCACCACCTACCCCGCGGTATGGAAACCGGTTTTCAATCCCATCGATACGACCGTCACCGCCCCGGTTAAATCGGCCGGCGCCTGGATTCTGGCCTGCGACGACCAACCCCTGTGGAAAAGGAAATACGCCCAGCTCTGGCATCACATGTACAGCCCGAACGGCAGTAAAATTGCAGCCATCGCCGCGCCCAAGTACGGTCGCTGGACCATGACCGTCGACGACCAGCCCTGGTCGGCGACGTTCGGCGATTTTGTCGACGAGGCGGTGTTCAGCCCTGATGGTCAGCGTCTGGCCTGCATCGGCGTCGAAAACAAGCAGCACCGGAT
Organism: Desulfobacterales bacterium; assembly: GCA_030066455.1. The sequence goes on along the minus strand of JASJBQ010000259.1, from coordinate 3,508 downwards.
CGTCGTCGACGGTCAGCCCTGGTCGGAGGGCTACGACATGGCCTGGAAACCGGTCTTCAGCCCGGACAGCCAGCACATTGCCGCCAAGGTCGAGAAAAACGGACAGTTTTCCATCGTCGTGGACGGCCAACCGCTCAAGGAGGCGTTCGATCGGGTATGGGATCCGGTCTTCAGCCCGGATAGCCGCCACGTCCTGGTACGAGCGATCGAGGGCCGTGGCGCGGACGCCGTTTACACGCGAACCGTCCTACCTTTAACTGACATTTTGGGCTGAAAGGAGCACAACCATGCATGCCATTTATAATTTTGTCTCCGGACCGCTGGCCTGGGTGGCCTTCATCCTGTTTTTCGGAGGCATCCTTTACCAGCTTGTCAGCCGGGCGCTGCTGGCGAAAAAAAAGGATCCCTACGTCTATGAATACTGGAGTTTTTTCTATGCCCTGCGCTCGATCGTCCACTGGATTTTTCCTTTTGGCAGCACCAACAGCCGCAAGCGGCCGGTACTGACGATCGTAACCTTTGTCTTCCATCTCTGCATCTTCATTGCGCCCCTTTTTCTTTTTGCCCACGTCAGCCTGATCTATGAAGCCTTAGGGATCAGCTGGTGGTTCATGCCCGATGGCGTGGCCGATATCCTGACGCTTGTGGTGATCGGCGCCTGCGTCTTCTTTCTAGTGCGCCGCCTGGTTCAACCCGATGTTAGATATCTCTCCACCCCGATGGATTTCATCCTCCTGGGCCTGGTGGCCACCCCCTTCGTGACCGGCTATTGGGCCTACCACCAATGGCCGGGGAATGAAATCATGACGATTCTGCACATGTTCTCGGCTGAAGTGCTGCTGGTCGCGATCCCCTTCACGAAGCTCAACCACGCGTTCCTGTTCTTCTTTACCCGCGGATACATGGGCTCGGAGTTCGGCGGGGTGCGGTTTGCCCGGGATTGGTAATGTCTTTTCAGGACCCCTTCAGGAAGGAAGTCAACGATGAACGAAGCAACAGCCGTTGAGAATAAAGAAATCTATGACAAGGGCATTCAAGAAGGCGCCGCCAAGCTGACGCCGGAAAAAATCAAACGGGTCTATAGACAGATGATGGATGCCGAAGCCGGCGCCCGTCTGAAAACTTACGTCCAGAACTGTGTGAGCTGCGGGCTTTGCAGCGAGGCCTGTCATTTCTACCTTTCGTATGACAAAGATCCACGCTTTTCACCGGCCGGTAAAGTCCGGCAGACCATGGCCGAACTGATGAAGAAAAAAGGCAAGGTCAGCGTGGACTTCATGAAAAAGGCCTCCGAGATCGCCAGCACCGAGTGCAATCTTTGCAAACGCTGTGCCCAGTACTGCCCCTTTGGCCTGGATGTGGCTTTCGTGATGCTGTTCGTCCGCCGCCTGTGCCACAAACTGGGGATCTCACCCCAGTATATCCAGGACACGGCCCACAGCCATTCGGTTGTCGGCAATCAGATGTGGGTCAAAGAAGATGAATGGATCGACAGTCTCCAGTGGCAGGAGGAGGAAGCCCAGGAGGAAATCGAAAACCTGCGCATCCCCGTGGAAAAGGAAGGGGCCGAGATCTTCTATTCGGTCATCGGGCCGGAGCCCAAGTTCCGGGCCCAGTTGATCTACCAGGCGGCCGTGATTTTAAACGCCGCCGGCCTGAACTGGACCATGCCGGCCACGCCCGGCTGGGACAACAGCGACATGGCCATGTACACCGGCGACAACGAAATCATGGCCCGCATCAAGCGCATGCACTTTGAAACCGCCATGCGGCTCAAGGTCAAACGCGTGGTCATGGGCGAATGCGGCCACGCCTTCCGCTCAATCTACGACATGGGCAACCGGGCCCTGGGCTGGCGCATGCCACCGGTAGAAGTGACCCACTCGATCGAGTTCTTCTACGAACTGCTCCGGGACGGCAAAATCAAGATCGCCGAAAAATACAAACCCACGGTCACGATTCACGATCCCTGCAATGTCGTCCGCGGCCGTGGCCTGCACGACATGCTGCGCTATGTGGTGCATGCCATCTGCGAGAACGTGATCGAGATGCACCCCCACGGGGAGCACAATTTCTGCTGTTCCGCCGGCGGCGGCGTGATCAACTGCGGACCGCCCTGGAAGATGAAACGGGTCAACGGCAACAAGGTCAAGGCCCAGCAGCTTTTCGAGGCCAAGAGCCGCGGGGCCGAAACCTGTGTAGCCCCCTGCCATAACTGCCACGGCGGCCTGGAAGACATCATCCATCACAACGAGATCGGGATGGATCTGAAATTCCTGGGTGACATTATCTACGAAGTCATGGAAAAGCCGGAGCGTGTTTAGGCCGCTTGCGGCCTGTTTATTTTCCGACGCTGAAATGACAAGGGAGAAAACAGCATGCAAAAAAAATACGTATTGATCCTGACGTTGATTGGCATCATTGTTCTGGCCGGGTTGACGGCGTATGCTCAGGAAGATATCGAATTCGTCGAGGACAGCGGATTCGCGACCAACATGCGCCCGCTGCCGGCCTTCAAACATGACGAACACAACGTGTTGGCCGAGATCGAGGACTGCATCGAATGCCACCACGTTTACGATGATGCCGGCAATCGGCTGGAGGACGAGAGCTCCGAGGACCAGGAATGCTCCGAATGCCACGGGGCCGAGGGCGACGAATACCCCATGGAGCTTGTGCGCCGCTATCACATGAACTGCAAAGGCTGCCATCAGGCTAAAAAAGCCGGTCCGGTCACCTGTGGCACCTGCCATGTGCGTGCGCAGTGATGATGACGCGATCGCGGCCATAGCCTCCCGGGATGCCTGGCCGCGGTCGAAACCATCTGCGAAACCATTCAACAGAAAGGCCGACCCATGGGAAATTTCATTCTGATCATCGACGACGACCCGGTGGTGGTCAAATATTTGCAGACCCTCTTTGAGGAAAGTAACTACGAAACCGACTCCGCCTCCAACGGCGTCGAAGGCATGGAGAAGCTGAAGGCCCGCAAGCCCGATCTGGTCACCCTCGATCTGGAAATGCCCGAGGAGTGGGGCTCCCGCCTCTATCGCAAAATGAGCAAGGACAAGGATCTCAAGGACATCCCGGTCATCGTCATCAGTGGCATGTCCGGCCGCCACGCCGTCAAATCGGCGGTGGCCTATGTGGCCAAACCGTTCGATCCCGACAAACTTCTGGGCATCGTCAAGAAGACCATCGGTTAAGCGCTTCTCACGAAAACGGCGGGCCGCACTGCACGATACGGAGCGGCCCCGCCGTAAAACGACGTTGCTTCATTTCTCTACGCTTTCAGCACTTCTCCCCACGATATCTTTGAGCCCATATACCGATCCGCCCGATATCCAGTAACAGCGCCGGCGCCTCTCCGGGCTGGAAAGGTAGGTTGCCGTTTCGGGCAAGGCCGCAGCGCTTTGACGCCCGCAGGCGTAGCACAAGCTACGTCGAGGACCGGCAAAAAGCGAGAACGCCGCCTGGGACCGCAAGATGCCCCTTACGGCACGACCCT
>JASJBQ010000033.1 GCA_030066455.1 Desulfobacterales bacterium | reverse complement strand
TGCCCGTCTTTCCGGCCACCGGTCGGTTCAGCGCCTTGACCCGCTGGCCGGTCCCCTCTTTGACCACGCTCTCCAGCATGCTGTTCATGATGAAGGCGGTGGTGTTTTCGATAACCTTCTCCTTTTCCGGACGGGTCTCTTCAAGGACGTTGCCGTCGCGGTCCTCGATGCGGGTAACAAAAATGGGTTTGACCCGGTAGCCGTTGTTGGCGAACACTGAATAGGCATTGACGATCTCCAGAAGCGAAACCCCGGAGGATCCCAGGGCGATGGACAGATCCCGGTTGAGGTGGGAGTGAATCCCCAGTTTGCGGCTGTAGTCGATGGCGTAATCGATGCCGATATTCTTCAGGAGCTTGACCGTGACCACGTTGCGGGACTTGGCCAGCGCTTCCCGCAGCCGGGTGGGGCCGTAGAATTTTTCCTTGTAGTTTTTGGGCTTCCAGGTGAAGTCTCGCTCCGTGTCCTCGAACACGATGGGCGAGTCGAGAATGATCGAAGCCGGCGTAAACCCCTTGTCGATGGCCGCGGCGTAGATGAGCGGCTTGAAGGCCGAACCCGGCTGGCGCCGCGACTGAAAGGCCCGGTTGAACTGGCTTTCCTCGAAACTGCGCCCCCCGATCATGGCCTTCACAAACCCGGTTTCGGCCTCGAAGCACAACAGGGCGGACTGCGCCACCGGTGTCTGCTCGAGGGCCAGCGGCCAGGGGGCCTGCGCCTCCTCCGGCATTGCCTTGAGCCGCACCTGGACCACGTCCCCGACACGCAGGACATTGCCCGGCCGCTTCACCTTGGCCGCCCAGTAACTCACGTCCGGATCGGGCTTGCGGGCCCAGTCCATATCCTCGAGGGTCAGTTTGCCTTCGGCCGCGCCCAGATCGACCGTGACCACCAGGTCCCGGTTGTTCACCGCGGTCACCAGCCCTCTGAGCTCGGCGTCGGGAACCAGTTTTTCCGCCTGATCGGCGGCCAGCGTCTTCAGATAATCTTCGCGGTCCACATCCGGAATGTTCGTCAACGGGCCCCGGTAGCCCTGGCGTTTGTCGAGTTCGCGCAGCCCTTTTTGGATCTCCTCGCGGGCGGCGCGCTGCATGGCCAGGTCGACGGCCGTGAAAATTTTGAGACCTTCGCGGTTGACGGCGTCGGCCCCGTATTTCTGTTCGATGTAGCGGCGGACATGCTCGGTGTAAAAGGGGGCCTTTTCGGCAAACCAGTTGCGCCGCGGTTTGATGTCCCAGGGCGCGCGGCGTGCTTCCTCGGCCTGCTCCGCCGTGATGTATCCCTCCTCCTGCATGCGGGTCAGCACGTAGTGCTGACGCTTGCGGGCGCGCTCCGGATGGCGGTAGGGCGAATAGCGGCTGGGCGCCTGGGGCAGGCCGGCCAGAATGGCGCACTCGGCCAGATTCAAATCCTCCACCGATTTGTCGAAATAATTCTCGGCGGCCGCTTCGACCCCGTAGGCCCCGTGTCCCAGATAAATCTGGTTCAGATACAGGTAGAGCACATCCTGCTTGCTGAAGGTATTGGTGATACGGTAGGCCAGGATGGCCTCCTTGAGCTTGCGCGTGTAGCTGCGCTCCGGGGTCAGGAAAAAGGATTTGGTGACCTGCTGGGTGATGGTGCTGCCGCCCTGGACGATCTCGCCGGCCTCGAGATTTTTGAAAAAGGCTCTCAAAATACTGACGAAATCGATGCCGCGGTGTTCGTAAAAGCGCGAATCCTCCGCCGCCAGGAAGGCTTCCATGAGCATGTCGGGCATGGCCTCCAGGGGCAGGACGATCCGGCGCTCCTCGTAGAATTCGGCGATTTTCTCGCCGTCAGCGGCGTAGACCACCGATACGGTGGCCGGCCGGTAGTCCGCCAGGTCCGCGATCTTGGGAAGCTGCCGGGTGATGTGCAGGAAAAGCCCGGCGGCGGCCAGTCCGCCGCCGATCATCGTTACGAGCACGATCGCCGCCAACCAACGCACCAGGCGACGCCGCCACAATCCCGTTGATTTCCGGGCCCGTTTTTTGACAATTTTCTTGTTTTGGTTTGATTCCGCCATCGATCCGTTCTTTAAACCCGTTCAGGCCCCGAAGCATGGGCCGGCCTTGGTTGATGATCCTTTCCGCCGCCGAGGAGAAACGCTTGTACACGCCTCCAGCCAGGGAAGGTCGCTGCGATTCGGCCCGCGGCCGCAACGCTTTTGAAAACCTTTGCGGCGCCGGGCAGCGGCGGGGGCTTGCGGGCATGCGCGAAACCCGGCTTGGGCCGATAATTGCCGTCATGGATGTGCCCTAAACTAACAGATGCCCATCCAATTGGCAAGAAATGCCCCCACAAATCGTTTGACATCATTAAATGATGTCGATAACGTATCAAATTTTATGTCATCGCCGGCCCGAGGGCCGGCGATTCGACGCTTTGACCGGGATGCAGGGCCTCGATGCCAGGGCTGAAAGGATCATCATGATCGATCTCGAATTTAAGAAAATGGGGGGGCTGATTCCGGCCATCGTTCAGGATGATGCCAGCGGCGACGTGCTGATGCTGGCCTACATGAACGCCGAGGCCTTGGCCGCCACGCTGGAAAGCGGGGAGGCCACTTTTTTCAGCCGCAGCCGCCAGAAATTGTGGATCAAGGGCAAGACCTCCGGTCATGTCCAGCGCGTCAAATCCGTTCACATCGACTGCGACCGGGATGCCATCCTGGTACGGGTGGAGCAGGTCGGCGGTGCCGCCTGCCACACCGGCTACCGCAGCTGTTTCCACCGGCGCGTCGAAGGCCGGACCCTCATCATTGAAGACGAACCCGTATTCGATCCCAAGGAGGTTTACAAGAAGTAATGTCTGCGAATTTAAAACTGGGAATCCCCAAAGGCAGCCTGCAGGATGCCTCGATCGCGCTGTTCAAGCGCTCGGGATGGAAAATCAACGTCAACGGCCGGAGTTATTTCCCTGAAATCAACGACCCCTCCATCGACTGCGCCATCTGCCGGGCCCAGGAAATGTCGCGCTACGTGGAGAACGGCACGCTGGATGCCGGTCTGACCGGAAAGGACTGGATCGCCGAAAACGCCTCCGACATTCACGTGGTCTGTGACCTGGTCTACTCCAAGGTCAGCGCGCGCCCGGCCCGATGGGTGCTGGCGGTACCCTACGATTCGGATATCAAAACCCTGGAAGACCTGCAGGGACGCAAGATCGCCACCGAGCTGGTGGCCTTCACCCGCCGCTATTTCCAGGAGCGCCGCATCGATGTGGCCATCGAGTTCTCCTGGGGCGCCACCGAGGCCAAGGTGGTTTCCAAGCTGGCCGACGCCATCGTCGAGGTGACCGAGACCGAGAGCACCATCAGGGCCCACGGGCTGCGTATCATTCACGAGCTGATGCAGACCAACACCCAATTGATCGTCAATCACGAGGCCTGGCAGGATCCCCAGAAGCGCGCGAAGATCGAACAGATCGCCCTGCTGCTCAAGGGCGCGCTCAAAGGCGACCAGATGGTGGGGCTCAAAATGAACGTCCCCCAAGGCCGCCTGGACACCATCGTGGCCACCCTCCCCAGCCTGAACGCACCGACGGTGGCCCCGCTCTACCAATCCGACTGGTTCTCGGTGGAAATCGTCGTGGGTTCCGACGTGGTGCGCGACCTGATCCCGAAGCTGCTCAAAGCCGGCGCCGAGGGCATCATTGAATATCCGCTCAACAAGGTGGTATAAACCGTGTACATCCATAGAATACGGTAATCGGAACGGCCGCGCCGCCGAAAGCGACACCGGCGGAACGGCCGCTGAAAGGACCGCGCCATGGTCGCCAGACGCACCGAAGAGATCAGCTCCTTCATCGTGATGGACGTCCTCGAGAAGGCCAGTGAAATGGAGGCCCGCGGGCAGGACGTCATCCACCTCGAAGTCGGGGAGCCGGATTTCGACACCCCGGCCTGCATCCGGGCGGCCGCCTGCGCGGCCATGGACCAGGGGTACACCCATTACTGCCACAGCCTGGGGCTGCCCGAGTTGCGGCAGGCCATCAGCGACTATTACCGACGCACCTACGATGTGACCGTCGATCCCGACGGCGTGGTGATCACCCCCGGGACCTCGCCGGCCATGTTCCTCCTTTTCGCAGCCCTGCTCGAACCCGGCGACGAGGTCATCGTCTCGGACCCCCATTACGCCTGCTACCCCAACTTCATCAAATTCGTCCAGGGGCGGGTGATCACCGTGCCGGTGTACGAGGAAGACGGATTTCAGTACCGCCCGGAAGCCATCCGGGACAAGATCACGGATCGCACCCGGGCCATTTTCGTCAACTCGCCCTCCAACCCCACCGGCAACCTGCTCTCGGCCGACCGCATGCAGGCCATCAGCGAACTGGGACCGGCCGTCGTCTCCGACGAGATCTATCATGGCCTGGTCTACGAAGGGCGCGAGCGGAGCATCCTCGAATTCACGGACCGGGCGTTTGTCCTCAACGGCTTTTCCAAACTCTTTGCCATGACCGGTTTCCGTCTGGGCTACCTGATCGCTCCGCCCGCGTTCATCCGGCCGATTCAGAAGATGGTCCAGAATTTCTTCATCTCCGCCAACGCGATGGTGCAGAAGGCCGGCATTGCGGCCCTGACGGACCCGGCGGCCGCGGCCGATACCCAGCGCATGAAGCGCATCTACGACGAGCGGCGCCGCTTCATGATCCGGCGGCTGCGCGAACTCGGCTTCGGCATCACGGTCGAACCCACCGGGGCCTTCTACGTCTTTGCGAATGCCAAGCATCTCTCCAACGATTCTTACCACTTGGCGTTCGACATTCTCGAGAAGGCCCACGTGGGGGTGACGCCGGGCATCGACTTCGGCCCCAACGCCGAGGGGTATCTGCGCTTCTCCTACGCCAATTCGCTTGAAAACATCGCCGAGGGGATGGACCGGCTGGAACGCTATCTCGGCCGGCGGCGCTAGACCGGCGGCGCCGGCATCCCGACAGGTGAGGACCCGGGCATGATCGTTAAATCGGCCGAATTCATCACCAGTGCCGTCAAGCCGTCCCAGTATCCGCCGGCGGACCGGCCCGAGATCGCCTTTGCCGGCCGCTCCAACGTGGGGAAATCCTCGCTGATCAACAAACTCGTCAACCGCCGTCGCCTGGTCAAGACCAGCAGCACGCCCGGCCGGACCCAGCTGGTCAATTTCTTCCTGATCAACCAGGCCTTCCGCTTCGTGGATCTGCCGGGTTATGGTTATGCCAAGGTGCCGGCGGGGGTCAAGCGGCAGTGGGGCGCCATGATCGAGACCTACCTCACGCAGCGGCCGTGCCTGCAGGGCCTGATTTTGATCGTGGATATCCGGCGCACGCCCGGGAGGGAGGAGGACGATCTGCTGCACTGGCTTGACCACCACGGGATTGCCTGCCGCTTGGTGGCCACCAAGGCCGACAAGCTTTCGCGCAACAGGCAGGTCCGGCCGCTGCGCACCATCGCGGCCAAGCTCGGCATCGCCGACGAGGCGCTCGTGCTGTTTTCGGCCAAGAGCGGCCTCGGTCAGGACGCGGTCTGGGGCCACATCGAGGACCTGCTGGGGATTTCGTCATGAACGCCCCCGCGCGCCACGATTTTCAGGGGTTCCGGTCCGGCTTCGTCGCCATTCTAGGAGCCCCCAATGCCGGTAAATCCACTTTGCTCAACCGGATGCTGGGCGCAAAGATCGCCATCACCTCCCGTAAACCGCAGACCACGCGCAACCGCATCCTGGGGGTGGTCCACCGCCCGAAGGCCCAGCTGGTGTTCATCGACACGCCCGGCGTGCACCGCTCCACGACGCCGCTCAACGTGCGCATCGTCGACACGGCCCTCTCGGCGCTGGCCGATGTGGACCTGGTCCTGATCCTGGCCGATGCCGACAAGCCCGACCCGGCCTCCGAAACCTATCTCCTGCAGCGCCTCGAGGGGGCCGGCAAGCCCCTCCTGCTGGCCCTCAACAAGATCGATCGCGTACCCAAAACCAAGCTTCCGGCCCAGATTGAAGCCTGGTCGGCAAGGGCCGCTTTCGAGGCCATCCTGACCATCTCCGCCCTGCGCGGACAGGAAGTCGAAACACTCTTGCAGGCCATGCAGCAGCGCCTGCCCGAGGGGCCGCCCTTCTTCCCGGAGGACGCCCTTACCGACGCCCCCGAACGGTTCATCGTGGCCGAGCTTGTTCGCGAAAAGGTCTTCCGGCTGACCGGCGAAGAGATCCCCTACGCCTCGGCGGTGACCGTGGAGGCCTTTAAAGAGGACCCCCGCGGCGGCACGATCCGCATCCATGCTTCGATTCACGTCGAGCGCTCCTCACAGAAGGGGATCATCATCGGCAGGGGCGGGTGCAAACTCAAAGCGATCGGGCAGGCCGCCCGCGCGGACATCGAAAGACTGCTCGCGGCCAAGGTCTACCTGGAACTGTTTGTGCGGGTGCAGAAAAACTGGAGCCGGGATACGCGCGCCCTGCGCAAATTCGGCTATTAAACGTGACGGTCTCGTAAAAAGTCCGATATCGGCGTTACGCTTCATCCCTCGTTACTGCGGCGTACCGTAAGTACGCCTCATTCCTCGGGATTCGCAAGCCTTGATCTCGAATTTTTTACGAGACCGTCCAGAAAATGACTTATTACGAGTTCATCAAACATATGATTCTCTCCTTTCACCCCATCATCGAAGGTGATGTCAACCGGCTCTGTGCCGGCCGCGACCCCGGCCCGGAGGATTTGGCGGCCATGCAGTCGGCCTCGGCCATCGTTCTGCCGCAGGGCTGCCGGGAATCCCTCTATCGTGCGGCCCGCAAGGCCTGCCCCCGGGTGTTTCCCAACTATGACGCGCGGTTCGGCTATCCTGGCAAGAACGGCCAGGTACGGCTTTTTCGACACCTGGGAATCGCGCACCCCGAATCGCTGCTTTTCTCAGGCATCGCCGATTTCAAACGCCGGCACCCCCGGCCCGGGACGCTGCCCATCGCCCCGCCCGTGGTGGTCAAACGCGATTGGGGCGGGGAGGGCCAGGGGGTCTATCCGGCGCCTGACACGGTGGCCTTGAGGCAGGTCTTGCAACAGCTTGAGGTCACCGAGAGCGAACACCAGAGCGGGTTCCTCATCCAGCGCTTCATTCCCACGCGCCCGCGCGTGCTGCGCGTGGCGGTCGTCGGTCGTCAGCTCAGGACCTACTGGCGCGTGATGGCACCGAGCGGCGACCCCTTTGCCAAGATCGGCCTCGCTTCAGGCGGCCGCCTCGATTACGACAGCGACCCGCACCTGATGCGGGCGGCCGAAGCGGCGGTCGAGCGGCTGTGCCGTGTGACCGGGATCAACCTGGCCGCCTTTGATCTTCTTTTCACCCGCGATGCCGACATCGCCCCACCGGCGCAGCCCCTGTTTCTGGAAATCAATTATTTTTTCGGGCGCCGGGGCCTCGGGGGGTCCGAAGCGCTGTACACCCTCCTACGCGAAGCGGTCCGCGACTGGTTCGCACGCGACGAGACGAGCCCCACCGCATGAACGACCCCTTTCGATTTCATCTCGAGGAAGCCGACCTGCGACGCGAGCGCCGCAAGGCGCGCGAGCTGCGCCAGTCGCAGTGGTGGAAGCGCCAATGCGCCCGCGGCATCTGCCACTACTGCGGAAGCCGGGTGCCGGCCCGCGAGCTCACCATGGACCACATCGTGCCCATCGCCCGGGGCGGAAAGACCACCAAGGGGAACGTGGCCCCGGCCTGCAAGACGTGCAACACCCAAAAGAAGCAGCTCCTGCCCATGGAGTGGGAGGATTACCTGGAGCGTCTGCGGCAATCGCACGACTAGCCGCCTTGCCGGCTGGCCCGCCAAGGCGTTCATTCGCGGTATTGCCAAAGGCATTAAACCGAGCTATAGACGGTCATTTAGGCCCCCAACACCCAGGAGGAGAAAAATGAAATTAAAAATGCTGGTGATGCTTTTCGTCCTTTTGTTCGCCCTCGGCACCGCCCCGGCCGGCGCCAAGGATCTTCAGGTCGGCTTTGTCTACGTCTCCCCCATCGGTGATGCCGGCTGGTCGTACGCCCACGACAAGGGCCGCCTGTTTATCGATAAGATGGAGGGCGTCACCACCGCCTATGTCGAATCCGTGCCCGAAGGGCCGGATTCCGAGCGCGTCATGCTCAACATGGCCCGCAAGAACTACGATCTCATCTTTGCCACCAGCTTCGGCTACATGGACCCCATGCTGAAAGTTGCCAAGAAGTTCCCCAAAGTGACCTTCATGCACTGCTCCGGTTTCAAGAAATCCGAAAACATGGGCAACTACTTCGGCCGCATGTATCAGGCCCGCTACCTTTCCGGCATCGTGGCCGGTGCCATGACCAAGGCCAACACCCTGGGCTACGTGGCCGCCTTCCCGATTCCCGAGGTGATTCGCGGCATCAACGCATTTACGCTGGGCGCCCAGTCAGTCAACCCCGACGTCCAGGTGCGGGTGGTCTGGACCAAGACCTGGTACGATCCGGCCACCGAGAAGGAAGCCGCCAAAAGCCTTCTGGACGTGGGCGCCGACGTCATCGCCCAGCACCAGGACTCCCCGGGTCCCCAGGAGGCCGCCCAGGAAAAGGGGGTCTACTCCATCGGCTACAACTCCGACATGTCGGCCTTCGCCCCCAAGGCCCACCTGTGCGCTCCGGTCTGGAACTGGGGCCCCTTCTACGCCCAGATGGTCGAGGCCGTGCGCGCGGGCAAATGGGAATCCAAGGCCTACTGGTATGGGCTTGAAAACGGCATCGTGGATCTGAGCCCGATGAGCGACATGGTGCCGGCCGATATCCAGGCCAAGGTGATGGCGGAAAAGAAAGCGATCCAAGCCGGCACCCAAAAGGTCTTTACCGGTCCGGTCAAAGACCAGTCGGGGCAGGTCAAATTCGCCGACGGCCAATCCGGCTCCGATGAGGAACTGCTGGGGATGAACTGGTTCGTGCAAGGCGTCATCGGCACCACCCAGTAAGGGGCGGTTCCAAAGAACCAGGCGGCGGCGCGGCGGGCCCGTGCCGCCGCCCTTGGGCCGCCGCACACTCTCCCGCGGGCTTGCAATCTCGTCCCGTTGAACGGTTCGCGCCGTCAACGCTTCCGGCCCAACGGCCGCTGAATGCGATGCACCATGCTCTCGATTCGCGCTTACAAGAGACAGGAGCCGCTGCAGTGGAGCTCCTTTCTTGTATTTTTGGGAGCGGTCGCCCTCTCGCTGACCGCGAGCGCGCTGCTGCTGAAACTGCACGGCAAGCCGGCCATCGGCGGCATCGGTATCCTGTTCGGGGGGGCTTTCGGCTCCCTGTGGGCCATCGAGGACTGCCTCATCAAAGCGATCCCCATTTTCCTGTGCTCGCTGGGGGTGGCCATTGCCTTTCGCCTGCAGATCTGGAATATCGGGGCCGAGGGGCAGTTTGCGCTGGGGGCCATCGGTGCCACCTGGGCCGCGCTGGCGCTTCCCGAACTGCCATGGTACGGGCTCCTGCCCGCCATGGCGGCAGCGGCCTTCGTTTTGGGCGGCGCCTGGGGGCTGATTCCGGCCCTGCTCAAGATCTATATGCGCGCCAACGAAATCATCGTCACCCTGATGATGAATTATATCGCCATCCTGCTTCTTGACTACCTGGTCTACGGCCGCTGGAAAGACCCCCGCAGCTTCGGCTTCCCGATGACGCCCGAATTCGCACCCGCCGCCATCGTCGGCAAGATCGGAACGACCAACCTGAACTGGGGTCTGGCGGTCTGCCTCGTGACCGCTGTGTCGATATGGGTCTTCTTTGGTTTCACCCGGTTGGGGTTCGAGTTCCGCGCCGCCGGCGAAAACGTCCGGGCCTCCCGCTATGCCGGCCTGCCCTACCGCCGGCTGGTCTGCCTGGCCATGATCCTGAGCGGCGCCTTTGCCGGCTGGGCCGGATTTCTGGAGGCATCGGCCACCATCAACCGCCTGCAGCCCAGCATCATGGTGGGCTACGGCTATACGGCCATCGTCGTGGCCTGGCTGGCGCGGCTGAATCCGCTGACCATCGGTATTGCCTCCTTTCTGCTGGCGGCCCTGCGGGTGGGGGTCGAAAACCTCCAGCTCGACCTCCAGGTTCCGGCAGCTTTCGGCGGCATCATGGAGGGCATGATCCTGCTCACCGTCCTGGCCGGCAATTTTTTCATGGAATACGGCCTGCGCGTCAGGAGAACCCCATGAACACCGAGCTGATCATCCCGCTGCTGGCGGCGGCCATCCAGTCGGGGACCCCCATTCTGTACGCCACGCTGGGGGAAATCCTGACCGAAAAGAGCGGTGTGCTCAACCTGGGCGTCGAGGGCATCATGATCGTGGGCGCGCTGGCGGCCTTCGTCGTCGCCAAGCTCAGTGGCAACCCCTATCTGGCGTTCCTCATGGCCGGGGCCGCCGGGATGCTCCTGGCGGCCGGGCATGGCGTGGTCTGCCTCTGGTTTCTCGGCAATCAGGTCGTCTCCGGGCTGGCCCTGACCATCTTCGGGTTGGGGCTGGCGGACTATCTGGGCACCCCGCTGATCGGTCAGACCGCACCGGGGTTTGGCAAACTCGCCCTGCCCGGCCTGGGCCAGGTGCCCGTTTTGGGTCCCGTCTTTTTCCAGCAGGATCTGCTGGTCTATCTGGCCGTGGGGGTCGCCCCGCTGCTCTGGCTCTTTTTGAACAAGACCCGCTGGGGACTCAGTCTACGGGCGGTGGGCGAACACCCCGAAGCGGCCGCCGCCGCCGGGATCAGCGTCCTGGGCTACCGCTGGACCGGGGTTTTGGGCGGCGGATTTCTGGTGGGACTCGGCGGCGCCTATCTATCGCTGGCCTATACCCACCTCTGGACCAGCGGCTTGACGTCCGGACGGGGCTGGATTGCCGTGGCCCTCGTTATTTTCGCCTTCTGGCGCCCCGGCCGCGCTCTGTTCGGGGCTTACCTGTTCGGCGGCGTCATGGCGTTTCAGCTGCGCCTGCAGGCGACCGGCACGCACCTGCCCTCTTCGCTGCTCTTGATGCTGCCCTACGCGCTCACCGTCATCGTGCTGGTTTTCGCTTCCTGGAAAAGCCGCCAGGCCAATGCCCCGGCGGCGCTCGGCATCAACTATGAACCCCAAGACTGATATGAAACGAGGTGCGCCCATGGCTGAATCACCGCGCTTCCGCAAAACCTACCCCATTTCCTGGGATCAACTCCACCGGGACAGCAAGGCCCTGTCCTGGCGGCTTCTGGACCACGACTATTTCAAGGGCATCGTGTCGGTCACCCGCGGGGGACTCGTCCCCGCCGCCATCGTCGCCCGCGAACTCGACATCCGGCTGGTCGACACCGTCTGCGTCTTCAGCTACAACTGGCAGGATCAGCGCGGCGAGATCGAGATTCTCAAGTCGATCGACCACGACGGCGAGGGCTGGTTGATCATCGACGATCTGGTGGATACCGGCCGGACGGCCGAATCCGTGCGCCAAATGCTGCCCCACGCCCATTTTGCCACCGTCTACGCCAAACCGGCCGGCCGCCCCCTGGTGGACACGTATGTCACCGAAGTCAGTCAGGATACCTGGATCCTGTTCCCCTGGGATTCCGAGGTTCAGTTCGTGCAACCCATCATCGGCATGAAACAAGGACCCGCATGACCGGGGACACCCCCCTGATTAAGCTGGAGGGCATCAGCAAGCGCTTCGGCCCGGTAAAGGCCAACCAGGATATCTCCCTGGCCTTCCGGGCCGGCCGGATCAAATCCCTGCTCGGGGAGAACGGGGCCGGGAAGAGCACCCTCATGAGCATTCTGGCCGGGCGGCTGCAGCCCGACCGCGGCCGGATCCTGGTCGACGGCCGCCGGCAGGTCTTCCGCTCCGCCCAGGACGCCCTCGCCGCCGGTATCGGCATGGTCTATCAGCACTTCATGCTGGTGGAGGCCATGACGGTGACCGAAAACATCTTTCTGGGCTATCCCGGCCCGCCGCTGATCAACCCCACCCAGATGGAGGAGCGCGTGGCCGCGCTCGCCCGGCAGGTGAGCCTGATCATCGACCCCCGGGCCAAGGTCGCGGACCTCTCGATGGGCGAAAAACAGCGTGTGGAAATCCTCAAGCTTCTTTTCCGTCAAAACCGGATTCTGATCTTCGATGAACCCACCGCCGTGCTGACGCCCCAGGAATCGGAACAGCTTTTCGAGGCCCTGCACCAGTTGGCCGACCAGGGGAAGGCCATCGTCTTCATCAGCCATAAACTTGATGAAGTCATGGCCCTCTCCGATGAAATCGCCGTCCTGCACAAGGGCGCGGTCGTGGCCGACATGCCGGCGGCGCGCGTCCAGTCCAAGACCGAACTGGCGCAGTTGATGGTCGGCCGCGAGGTCATTTTGCAGGTGGAACGCGATCTTCTGGATACCCGTCAACGGGTTTTAAACATATCGGGGCTGGCGGACGACGCCTTGAAGGACATCCATCTGGAGCTGCGCCAGGGGGAAATCCTGGGGCTCGTGGGCGTGGCCGGCAACGGCCAGAAGCCGCTCGTCGAAACGATTTGCGGACTCAAACGCCCCGGGCGGGGCTCGGTGCGCATCATGGGGCAGGACTGGTCCGCCTTCTTCCAGCGCCGGCGCTGGGACGGCAACCTGGCCTACATTCCGGAGGACCGCCAGGGCCTGGCCACCTGCCGCCACCTGAGCCTGACCGACAATCTGCTGTTGACCACACGGCGGGGCTTCACGGCCGGCCCCTGGCTGCTTCACCGCCGGGCCGAAGCCAAAATGGGGGATCTGGCCGCCCAGTTCAACATCAATCCACCCAACCCGCGCCTGGCCGCGCGGCAGCTCTCCGGCGGAAATCTGCAGAAAATGGTGATTGCCCGGGAGTTTTTCCGCCGGCCGCGCCTCATCGTGGCCGAGCAGCCGACCCAGGGCCTGGACATCGCGGCCACCGAGGAAGTCTGGCAGCTTCTTCTGAAAGCCCGCGAGCGCGCCGGCATCCTTCTGGTTACCGGGGATTTGGCCGAAGCCCTGGCCCTTGCGGACCGGTTGGCCGTCATGTTCGACGGCCGGATCGTCGACACCTTTGCGGCCGAGGACCAGGCCAAGATCGAATCCATCGGCCTGATGATGGCCGGTAGCCGGCCCTGAGCGCTCCACCGCCCCGCGCCTTTAAAATTTATTGACATTTCACCCTAGGTGTGGATTAGTCCTTTTTTTGTAGTGACTGTCAGAGGCCTGTCTATCCGGTGTTCCGAAGGCACCTGATAACCAAGCCCATCCACACGCCGATCGTCTTCCAAAAATAATGGTGCACTGCGCATACGACCATTACATCCCCTGGAGGTAAGCCCTATGGGTATCGCCAATATTGCCGCCAACAACGGCTGGTCCATGGCCTTCTTGGGCGCCGGAATCGTCATGACAGGATTGATCATTCTCTCCCTGGCCATCTCCCAAATCCACAAGCTCGTCGCGTTTTGGGAAAAACGCAAGCAGAAGCAAGCCGCGCCGCCCGTGGCCGCCGAGCCTCCCGAAGCGGAAAGCCCCAAGCCCGGCGACGTGGCGGCCTGCCCCGCCAATCTGGGTGAACTGACAGCACTCTACCGGGCGCTGACCGAGCCGCTGGGCTCCCCTTTCGAGCTCAAGGATCTCTACCGCGTGGCCGCGGAATCGGATCTTCCCCACCCCCACATCACCATTCGCTGCATTCGCGAAGCCGGTCATCTGACGATGGCGGAAGAAGGCCTTTTTGTTTGGAAGGACTGACAACCATTTTCGACCAACCGAAGACGAGGGTAATCCATGTATGATCTCTTGATATCCTTTCTCACCAATACCGGTTATTTTTTTATATCCCAGGATTATCGCTATGTGATCATGATACTCGTGGGACTCCTGTTCCTATTTTTAGGAATTGCTAAAAGATACGAGCCGCTTCTTCTGGTGCCGATCGCCTTCGGCATCGTGGTCGGCAACATCCCCTTTTTCAAGGGCTTCGGTCTGGGCATTTATGAAGAAAACAGTGTGTTCCATTACCTCTACTTCGGCGTGACCACCGGGCTTTACCCCTCGATTGTCTTCCTGGGTCTGGGCGCGATGACCGATTTCTCCTCCCTTCTGGCCCAGCCCAAGCTGATGCTGCTGGGCGCCGCCGCACAGATGGGTGTCTTTTTCACCCTCCTGGGTGCGCTGGCACTGGACTTTCTGCCCAAAGAAGCCGCCTCCATCGCCATTATCGGCGGGGCCGACGGCCCGACCTCCATCTTTCTGACGGCCAAGCTGGCCCCGCACCTCATCGGGCCGATCGCCATTGCCGCCTACTCCTATATGGCCCTGATCCCGGTGATCCAACCGCCGATCATGCGGCTGCTGACCACCCGCCAGGAACGACGCATCCACATGGACGAACCACGGGAGGTCTCCAAGACCGAACGCATGATCTTTCCCATCCTGGGTGTCCTGCTCTGCTGCCTTCTGGCGCCCACCGCCCTGCCCCTGCTGGGCATGCTCTTTCTGGGCAACATTTTAAAAGAAAGCGGCGTGGTCGACCGCCTGGCCGGGACAGCCCGGAGTGCGATCATCGACACGGCCACCATTTTTCTGGGCTTCTGCGTCGGCATGAGCACCCAGGCCGATGTCTTCCTGACCGAAAAATCGCTCATGATCTTCTGCCTGGGTGCCGTGGCCTTCAGCCTCGCCACGGCCTCCGGCCTCATCTTCGCCAAAATCATGAACCTCTTCCTGCGCAAGAAGATCAACCCGCTTCTGGGTGCGGCCGGCGTTTCCGCCGTGCCCGGTTCGGCGCGCGAGGTTCATCTCATGGGGCAGCACGAGGATCCGGGCAACTACCTGCTGATGCACGCCATGGCCTGCAACTCCTCGGGGGTCATCGGGTCGGCCATTGCCGCCGGGGTGCTGTGGTCTTTCATGATGTGATCTGCCATCATCGGCTGAAAGGAATTCTGGGGTTATGAAACAGTGGCGCTGCACCGTCTGCGACTTCATCCACAAAGGCGAGGCCTCGCCTGAAAACTGCCTGGTGTGCGGTTCCGAAAGCAGCCTGTTCGTTACCGCGGGCGAGGACCAGGCCGCGGCGGCCGTCGAACCCACCGAAGCCGATGCCGCCCTTCGCTGGCAATGTGCCGTCTGCGGCTATATCCACGTCGGGCCCGAACCGCCCGACAAGTGCCCGGTCTGCGGGGCGGACCGCTCCCAGTTTGTCTGCCTCGACCGCGAAACCGAAGCGCCGGCCGCGGCGGGCCCGGATCGCAAATGGCGGTGCACGGTCTGCGGTTATATCCACACCGGGCCCGAGCCACCTGCGGTCTGCCCGCTTTGCGGAGCCGATCAATCGAAGTTTGAAGAGGTCGTGGACGAAGCCGCGGGTGCTGACGAGCCCGCCGCCGCCGCGGCCTCGCCGGCCTCATCCGATGACGCCCGGGGCGCCGGCCGTGCCGCTAACCGAAGCATGCAGACGGGCATCGTCGGCAAGCTGAACGCCCGTCTCGACCGCTACCGCCATCTGATCGACCTGGCCATCGAAAACCACGCCCACCCGATTTCGGTCCACATTCCCAACGGCGTTTTACCGATCGCCGTCGTCATGGTGGTGCTGGCGGCCCTGTTCGACATGCCCGCGATGGGCAAGGCCGGGTTTTACAACATGGTTTTCATTCTGCTCGCCATGCCGGCCGTCTTGTTTACCGGCTACCTGCACTGGCAATACAAATTCGGCGGCCATATGACCGTGCTTTTCCGCAACAAGCTGATCAGCGGCGCCGTGGTCAGCGCGCTGGCCTTGATCCTCGTCCTGTGGGCCTGGATCGATCCCCAGGTCGCCGAGCAGCCCAGTTTCATTTATGTCTGCCTGCACCTGGTGATGCTGGGGGTCGCCGCCTATGCCGGATATCTCGGCGGGCGTCTGGTATTCCATCGCGCGTCCTGATGCCGACCCGATTGAAGGGGGCTCCCACCCGATCGACCGATCCGGGGCCCCTTTTTTGCCCTCGCGCCACGCACCCACCGCCGCAAACCCTTGCCCATCAAGCCTTTACAGACCGACCGCCTAATTTCCCATATATTGAACAAAAATTAACCGCTGAATACAACATATAGCGTTTTGCTTGGCGTGGCGTATTCGCCCGTTGAGAGCCTTCCCGGCCCTCCAATGGTTTTGGGGGGAATTGGCGCGCCGGTCTTCGGCTCGTTGGGCCTGTGCAGGATCGCAGGTGTCACCGGGCGGTGATTGATTGGCTAGCCGCGCTGCAGCACGACAGCCCCCCAGGCCGCCTGGGTCCGTGACCACCGGATCCGGCAGCGGGGTGCGGGAAAGGCTCTCAAGAGCGCCGCTTGTTCGTCGGCGCGAAAACCGGAAAAAAGCAGGACGGCATGGGGCTGCGCATGGCTTTCGATCCATGGGCCCAGGGCGCACAGGGTCGGAAGTCGGAGGTTGGCCATGATCAGATCATAACGCGTTGCAAGGCTTTCGAGCGCCTCCTGTCGCAGGGTGACCCGCCGTCCCAGGCGATTGTGGTCGATGTTGCGCCGCGCTTCGCTCCGGGCACAGGGGTCGATGTCCACGGCATCCACCCGGGCCACGCCCAGGCGAGCGGCGACAATCGCCAGAATGCCCGATCCGGTGCCGATATCGATACCCCGAGCGAAGCGGGAACCGGTCGACGTTTCGTGGCCCCGGAGCGTTTCAAGACCCTGCACCGCGAGCCGCGTGGTGGGATGGCGGCCGTCGCCGAAGGCCGCCCCCGGTTCGATGATGATGCTCAACGCGCGGGTGTCCGGTGGAGGGACGCAAGCCGGCGGGCAGAAAACAATCCCGGGGGTGATGGCGGTTGGACGTTGCAAGCCGAGATCGACGTAGGATTGACCGTACTGGTAGATATAAGTGAGACGCCCCGCCTCGACCAAACGCCGAATCCGCTGGCGGGCCTGGCGCGGCGATCCGCCGAATCGGTCGGCAATCCTCGCCGCCAAATCGGAGGCCGTCATTTTGCGGTCGGCTTCCAAGATCCAGCGCCCCACGGCCTGGTCCCAGCCGTCCCCCAACCTGCCTCCCGATCGATCCGCCCCCATAAACCGGCACGCCCTTTCAGCCCCTCAGTCGTTTTGGGGATTGACCTGCTTCAGCAAGGCCATATACCACGCGGCGAATTCCAGCATGGCCTGATAGCGCTCGTCGTCATTCACGATACCGATGGCCATCTCCATGACGGCCTGGCCATAGGCGTTGCTGTAGGGGGCATCCGGAGGACGGGACTGCAGGAATTCGCGCACCAGCTGCTGGGTGGTCCGCTTGGTCGTGTCGCGACGGATGTCGATGGGGTCCTTGGGTTCTTCAAAGGGGTCCCATTTTTCGTAGCCGATGCGTTCGATATACTTCTTGCGGCGCGGGGACAGGGTTTCATAAATCGCCCGTTTCCGGCGCTCCGCTTCTTCGCGTGACACTTTGGACATGGCAGGTATCCCCTATGAGGCCGCTTCGTCGGTGGTGAGACCCAGAAAATCATCATCGAACTCGGTCATCAGGGCCATGGAGAGCGGCATGAGCAGATCCACGAGCTTGATGTTTTGGGACTTGATGTCTCTCAGCAGCTCGCCTGAAATTTCCTGCAGCCGGCCGTGAATCTTATCGATATCCACCGTGGGATAGGCCTTGCCGCCTTCGAAACCCGACAGGGCGCAGGTTCGCCCGAGACCGCCGATCGAGGTCGGAATGCCGTACAGGCGACAGGTGATCGGGCGGTGATCGTACAAATCACACAGGTCCTGGTCGTTCAGCAGCGGGCAGCGCACCTTTTCCGCGGCCAAGTCGGCCAGGATATCGCTTTCATCTTTGCCGGCCTGCAGCTCACGATAGGCGTCGCGCTTTAATTTATGGACCTTGCGGTCCGCCCGGTTGGCCTTCTCAAGGGCCGCCTGGCGTTCCCCTTCCTTGAAGCGCGCCTTGAAGCGGTCGTTGATGTAGAGGGCTTCGATCAGGGTCAGATCAAACAACGCATGGCAGCAATCGGCGCATTCGCGCTCGCATTTGACGCACTGCGGAAAATCCGCCTTAACCTTCTCAAAAACCTGGTCGGCTGCCTGGGACAGCGCTTC
>JASJBQ010000258.1 GCA_030066455.1 Desulfobacterales bacterium | reverse complement strand
TAGGAGAGCATCTGGCGGATGCGCGCGATGCAGTCCGCATCGTTCTCGGCCGCAAAATGCGCCACGCCGCTCTTCTCGTTGTGGGTCATGGCGCCGCCCAGTTCTTCGAAGGTAATCTCCTCGCCGGTGACCGACTTGATGACTTCCGGCCCGGTGATGAACATGTAGCTCGTGTTTTTGACCATGAAAATCCAGTCGGTCATGGCCGGCGAGTACACGGCGCCGCCGGCCGTGGGGCCCATGATGGCCGATATCTGCGGGATGGTGCCCGAAGCGGCCGAGTTGCGGAAGAAAATCTGACCGTAGCCGGAGAGTGCGTCCACGCCCTCCTGGATGCGGGCGCCGCCGGAGTCGTTCAGCCCCACAAAGGGCGCGCCGGCCTTCAGGGCCAGATCCATGACCTTGCAGATCTTACTGGCGTGCATTTCGCCTAAGCTGCCGGCCCGCGAGGTGAAATCCTGGGCAAAGGCGAAGACCGGCCGCCCGTCCACCAGGCCGTGGCCGGTGATCACCCCGTCGGAAGGGATCTCCACCGATTCCATGCCGAAATTGACGCAGCGATGGGTGACGAACATGTCGATTTCGCGAAACGTCCCGGGGTCAAACAGGCCGTCCAGCCGTTCCCGAGCCGTCAGTTTGCCCTTCTCCTTGTGCCTGGCGACAGCCTTTTTGCCGCCCATCTCGAGGAGACGCTTCTGGCGCTTCTTGA
This sequence comes from Desulfobacterales bacterium, assembly GCA_030066455.1. The sequence continues at coordinate 6,127 of JASJBQ010000258.1, read as the reverse complement.
GATCCTTGATCCTGTCTGCGGTAACACCCATTACACCAATCCTTTCCCTCGATTAAAGGTTCCTAATCCCCATAATGAAAACGAATCGGTTTGACGGAAAACTTAGTGTCGATTTAAATTTTGGGGTGATCGTAAGTGGAACCCACTTAGTTCCTAAAGCGGTTCAGGGTTGTCAAGCAAAAAAAGGAGCGCTTCCGCCGCAGCCGTCGGCGAGGTGCGGCCGTCGACCACCTCCCGCTGATAGCGCGGCAGGTTTTGCCGGATGCCTGGATGGCGCTGGAAGCGCTCCCGCAGACCGTCGTCCAAAAGGTCCTGCAGCCAGGCCAGGGCCTGCTGACGGCGGTTGGCCGCCAGGGCGCCGCTGGCCTCGAAGATCTGCCGGTGCTTCTGCACGGTTTCCCAGATACGATCGATCCCTTCCTGGGCCAGCGCACTGCAAGTCAGCACCGGCGGGTGCCAGTCGGGCGATGCCGGCGCCAGCAAGTGCAGCGCGTATTCATAGGACTGGCGGGCCTTGAGCGCCTTGTCCACGTTGTCGCCGTCGGCCTTGGTGATGGCGATGGCATCGGCCAGCTCGAGAACCCCCTTCTTGATTCCCTGCAGTTCGTCGCCCGCACCGGCCAGCATGAGCACCAGGAAGAAATCCACCATCGAGGCCACCGTGGTTTCGGACTGCCCCACGCCCACGGTCTCGACGATCATGACGTCGAAGCCGGCCGCCTCGCAGGCGATCATGGTCTCCCGGGTCTTGCGGGCCACGCCCCCCAGGGTGCCGCCCGAGGGGCTGGGCCGGATGTAGGCGTCGGCCTGGACGGCGAGCTGCTCCATGCGGGTCTTGTCGGCCATGATGCTGCCGCCGCTGCGCCGCGAGCTGGGGTCCACCGCCAGCACCGCCACCTTGTGTCCCTGATCGATGAGAAACATGCCCAGGCTTTCGATGAAGGTGCTCTTGCCCACGCCGGGGACCCCGGTGATGCCCAACCGCACGGCCCTGCCGCTATGGGACAGCAGGCGGCCCACCACCTCCCGGGCCGCCGCTTTGTGTCCGTCGAGGCCGCTTTCGATCAGGGTGATCGTCTTGGACAACAGGCGGCGGTTGCCCGCCAGAACGCCCTCGACGTAGGGGTCCGTGTCGATCGGGATCAATGACGGCCCTCCAGGGCGTTGAGCATTTTGTTGGCGGATTCCGGGATCGGGGTCCCGGGGCCGAACACGGCGGCGACACCGTTTTCTTCCAGAAAGCCATAGTCCTTGGGTGGAATGACGCCGCCAGCGAACACCAGGACGTCGCCGCCGCCCAGTTTTTTAAGCTCCTCGATCAGGGCGGGCACCAGCGTCTTGTGCCCGGCGGCCAGACTCGATGCGCCCACCATGTGGACGTCGTTTTCGATGGCCATCTTGGCGGCTTCATCGGGTGTCTGGAACATGGGGCTGATGTCGACATCGAAGCCCAGATCCGCCAGGGCCGTGGCCACCACCTTGATACCGCGGTCATGACCGTCCTGTCCCATCTTGGTCATCAGGATGCGCGGGCGCCGCCCCTCTTTGGCGGCAAAGTCCTCCGTGCGCTTGCGCAGCGAGGCAATGATCTCGCTGTCCCCGAACTCGGCCGCGTAGACCCCGGAGATGCACTGGGTCGTGGCCACGTAACGGCCGAAAACTTTTTCGATGGCGTCGGAGACCTCGCCCACCGTGGCCCGGGCGCGCACGGCCTCGATGCTGGCGGCCATCAGGTTGGCGTCGCTCTCGGCGGCCTGGGTGACGGCGGCCAGGGCCGTTTCCACCGCCGCTGGGTCGCGCTTGGCCTTGATTGCTTCCAGCCGGGTGATCTGCTCGTCGCGTACCGTGCTGGGCACCTCGAGCACGTCGAGGGGTTCCTCGTCGGGCAGCTGGAACTTGTTGACCCCCACGATGACGTCCGCCCCCTGGTCGATGCGGGCCTGGCGGCGGGCGGCCGATTCCTCGATACGCATCTTGGGCATACCGGTCTCGATAGCCTTGGCCATGCCGCCAAGTTCTTCAACCTCGTTGATGATCTTTTCGGCTTCCTGGTAAAGGCTGGCCGTAAGCGCCTCCACGTAGTAGGAGCCGGCCAGGGGGTCGATCACCTGGCAGACCTGGCTTTCATGCTGGACGATGAGTTGGGTATTGCGGGCGATGCGCGCCGACGTATCGGTGGGCAGGCCCACGGCCTCGTCGAACGAGTTGGTGTGCAGGCTCTGCGTGCCGCCCAGAACGGCCGACATGCATTCGATCGTGGTGCGGATGATATTGTTGTAGGGGTCCTGTTCGGTCAGGCTCCAGCCCGAGGTCTGGCAGTGGGTGCGCAGCATGGTGGACTTGGGATTCTTGGGATTGTAGCGGCTGATCAGCTTGTGCCACAGGAAACGCGCCGCCCGCAGCATGGCGATTTCCATGAAGAAGTTCATCCCAATGCCAAAGAAAAAGGAGAGTCGCGGGGCGAAGGCGTCGATGTCCATCCCGGCTTCCATGGCCGCCTTGACGTACTCCACGCCGTCGGCCAGGGTGAAGGCCAGCTGCAAAGCCGAGTTGGCGCCGGCTTCCATCATGTGATAGCCGCTGATACTCACCGTGTTGAACTTGGGCATGTTCGCGGAGCAATAGGCGATGATATCCGATACGATCCGCATCGAGGGCACCGGGGGATAGATGTAGGTATTGCGGGTCAGGAACTCCTTCAAGATGTCGTTCTGGATGGTGCCGGTGAGCTGCGCCTGCTTGACGCCCTGCTCTTCGGCGGCCACGATATAGCCCGCCATGATGGGCAGCACCGCCCCGTTCATGGTCATCGAGACCGACATTTTATCCAGCGGGATCTGGTCGAAAAGGACTTTCATGTCCTCCACCGAATCGATGGCCACCCCGGCCTTGCCCACGTCGCCCGACACCCGGGGGTGGTCCGAATCGTAACCGCGATGGGTGGCCAGGTCGAAGGCCACCGAAAGGCCCCGCTGGCCGGCCGCCAGGTTGCGCCGGTAAAAGGCGTTGGACGCCTTGGCCGTGGAGAAGCCCGCGTACTGGCGTATGGTCCAGGGTCTCCCGGCGTACATGGTGGCCATCGGACCGCGGACATAAGGGTCAAACCCCGGCAGGGTGTTCACGTGCTCCAGATTCTCGAGGTCTTCGGCGGTGTATAGCGGCTTCACCGGGATGCCTTCGGGCGTGTCCCAGAGAAGGGTGTCGACGGATTTGCCCTTCATCTGTTTTTCGGCCAGTTCCTTCCATTGCTGCCATTGGGGATGTTCTGCCATTGATTTGCTCCTTTGGTTTCGGTTGCGCCGTTGCTACCGTTTGTTACGACATCGCTCCGCGGGCCTTTCGTGCGAACCGCCATGTCGGATTCGCCGCCGCGTCAGTCCGGCACGGCGATCGCGCGCCAGATCATATCGAATAGTACCTGGGTCTGCCCGGACAGGCTTTCCCGCTGCCCGCGGGAAACCCACATCACAAACGACCGCTGGACCGTGCCCAGCATGAAATCGAGCAGGACCCCGGCCCGCACCTTGGCATTCAGGGCGCCCTCGCTCTGGCCTTTGCGCAGCACCTCCAGATAGAGATTGATCATGCGCTTCTGGCGGAAGGTGCGGTCGGTCATCCAGGTCTGCATGGGCAGGGTCATGAAGATAATCTTGCCGAGGCCCTGATGACGCTCGTAGTAGTCGAGCTGCAGCCAGAGCACCTTGCGCATCTTCTCCTTGAGATCCTCGATGCCCTGGAGATGATCGATGATGCGCTCGGTCAGCTCCCCCAGCCAGACATCGACGAAGGCGAACAGCAGCCGTTCCTTGCTCCCGTAGTGGCGGTAGATGGTGGTGAAGCTGACCCCGGCCCGACGGGCCACGTCGCGGATATTGGCCTTGTGGAAGTCTGATTCGGAAAAGATCTCCAGGACAGCCTTTTCCAGACGGGCTTTGACCTCGGGCCGCAATTCCGTCACGGCGGACGGGGAGGGCTGCGCTTCAGACAAACGGGCGTTTTGACCACCGGCCAGGGTTGGTTTAGATGCCATACAATCTGATTGAAAACTGAATTATCATTAAAAAAAGCTACTATTTATATTAAATTTAGTAATTTAGAAATTTTTGACATGTAAGCATTCGTTGAAGTGGAATCTTGTTACGCTTTTAGGCCTTAGAAAATTCCCGCAGCGTTGTCAACGGGAATTTTATATATGGCGTATTTGGCTACAACGAATCTGCAACCCGGTAACAATTTTACATCTTACCATCGCGCCCTAATCGCGTTCACACAACTCCACCAGGACGCCGTTTGTGGCCTTGGGGTGCAGGAAAGCGATCTTGGCCCCTCCAGCGCCCATTCGCGGTTTTTCGTCGATCAGGCGAATCCCCTTGGCCTTGAGTTCCTCAAGGGCCGCATCGATATTTTCGACGCGGAAGGCAACATGCTGAATGCCCTGGCCGCGTTTTTCGATGTATTTGGCCACCGGGCCGTCCGGCGCCGTGGATTCCAACAACTCGACCTCACTTTCACCCACCGGGAAAAAAGCGGTGGTCACCTTCTGGGCCTCCACCGTCTCCGCGCCTTCGAACGCCAGGCCCAACACATCCGACCAGAAATTCTTGCCTTCATCGATGCTGTTGACGGCGATACCGAGATGGTCAATCTTGAGAATCTTCATGGCCCCTCCTTTTAAACAATTTCACCACCATTCGTGCACATTACAGACCACCGTCTGGCCGCGGGGCGAATAGCCATTCGCAGCCCCGATCGGTCGCAGAACAGCTGACACCGGGTGTTGCCATCCGGTGCCAGCTGTGTTGTTTACCGTTGCCGTCGGCGCGGGTTATTTTCGCGAACCCGCCAGGCCGATGGAATTGAGCGCCTCCTCGATCTCGCCCAGGATGGTCGGATCATCGATGGTGGCGGGCACCTTGTACTCGGTGTTGTCCGCAATCTTCTGGATGGTCCCCCGCAGAATCTTACCGGAGCGGGTCTTGGGCAAACGGGCAACCACGGTGGCCGTCTTGAAGGCCGCCACCGGTCCGATGCGCTCGCGCACCATTTTGATGACCTCGGTGACAATCTCACCATGGTCGCGCGTGACACCGGCGTTCAGCACCAAAAACCCGATGGGAAGCTGCCCCTTGAGCGAGTCCGCCACACCCAGTACGGCGCATTCGGCCACATCCGGGTGATCGGCCAGGACTTCTTCCATGGCCCCGGTGGACAGGCGATGGCCGGCCACGTTGATGATGTCGTCGGTGCGCGCCATGACATAGGCGTAGCCGTCTTCATCGATGTAGCCGGCATCGGCAGTCTTGTAATAGCCTGGGAACTCTTCGAGATAGGCCTCCTTGTAACGCTCATCGGCGTTATAGAGCGTCGGCAGCGTACCCGGAGGCAGCGGCAGCTTGACCACCAGGGCGCCGATGTCGCCGGCCGGCACCGGGTTGCATTCCGCATCCACCACCTGCAGGTTCCAGCCCGGGGCCGGTTTGGTGGGGGAGCCGTACTTGACCGGAAACTGGTGCAGGCCCATGCAGTTGGCGGCGATGGCCCAGCCGGTCTCGGTCTGCCACCAGTGATCGATCACCGGCACCTTCAGGTTCTTCTCCGACCACTGGATCGTGTCGGGATCCGAACGCTCGCCGGCCAGGAAGAGATATTTGAAGTTGGAGAGATCGTATTTTTTGATAAATTCCCCGGCGGGATCTTCACGCTTGATGGCCCGAAAGGCCGTGGGCGCCGTGAAAAGCGAGCGCACGCCGTGCTGGGAGATCACCCGCCAGAAAACACCCGCATCCGGGGTACCGATCGGCTTCCCCTCGAAGAGGATGGTGGTGCAGCCCTTGAGCAGCGGGCCGTAGACGATATAGGAGTGGCCTACGACCCATCCCACGTCGCTGGCGGCCCAGTAGACATCGCCGGCATCCACGTCGTAGATGTTCTTCATGGTCCATTTGAGGGCCACCATGTGGCCGCCGTTGTCACGCATCACACCCTTGGGCTGGCCGGTGGTACCGGAAGTGTAGAGAATGTAAAGCGGGTCCGTGGCCGCGAGCTCGACGCAAGCCTGGGGCTGGGCTGCGGCCATGGCCTCGTTCCAGTCCACGTCGCGGCTGTCGATCATGCCGGCCGTTTCCAT
>JASJBQ010000257.1 GCA_030066455.1 Desulfobacterales bacterium | reverse complement strand
GACGTGTTTTTTATCATTCATTCGGTGTGCACGATTGTATTTAAGCGACGTTGGCCGAGGATTGACGAAAAAGGGTGAAGTCCTTAGGATACATTTTTATCTCCTTGGATTTAATTACAAATTCGGATGCATACCTGCCGACAATACCTGGAGGCGTCCATGCCCGAGAACGAGGAAACAGCGCCGACGACCATCGCACGCGAGCCGATTCGCTTTCTGATCGATCCGCTGCAGCGTTTTCTCCTGATCGAAGCCGCCGATGGCGGTATTTTACTCGTCGCGGCGGCATTCGCGCTCGTCGTCGCCAATTCTCCCTGGGGAGCCGCCTACCTCGCCTTCTGGCAGCAAACCGTGGGGCTGCAGGTCGGCGCTTTTCAGATCGCCATGCCCATGCAGTTATGGATCAACGATGGGTTGATGGCCATTTTCTTCTTCGTGGTGGGCCTTGAGGTCAAGCGCGAATTCGTTCTCGGCGAACTGCGGGAATTCAAGCATGCGGCCCTGCCGATCGCCGCCGCCATAGGGGGGATGGTCGTCCCGGCGGCCATTTATCTCGCGCTGCAGATCGACACCCCGGGAGAGCGGGGGTGGGGGATTCCCATGGCCACGGACATCGCCTTTGTGGTGGGGTGCATGGCGATTCTGGGACCGCGGATCCCCAACGGCCTGCGTATCATGTTGCTCTCGCTGGCGATTGCCGACGATATCGGTGCCATCCTGGTGATCGCGATCGGCTATACGGCCCATCTGAACCTGCACGCGTTGCTGCTGAGCATGGTGGGGATTGCGCTGTTTATCGGACTGCTCAAAGTCGGGATTCGCAGCAATCTGGTTTTTCTCCTCGTCGGGGTCTGGATCTGGTTCGAGTTTCATGAATCCGGCATTCATGCCACGGTGGCCGGCGTCATCATCGGTCTGCTGACGCCCACGCGTGTCATGGTCAAACGGCGTCGGTTGGACTTCATCATTCAGCGCACCCTGCACTTCATCCAGGGCGAGCGCTGGACCCACCCGGCGGAGCGCTACGCCGCCTTGCGCCAGATGGAAAGGATGGCGCGGGAGTCGCTTTCTCCGCTCGAAAGGCTGGAAACCGAGTTGCATCCCTGGGTGGGTTTCATCATCATGCCGCTTTTCGCCCTTGCCAATGCGGGCGTGGTGGTCCGCATCGAAGACCTGACCATGCCCGTGGCCACCGCCGCCGCTTGGGGCCTGGTCCTCGGCAAACCGATCGGTATCGTGGCATTCAGTTGGGCGGCGATTCAAATGAAACTGGCGCGCCTACCCGAAGGTGTGGGGTGGCCGAGCCTCGTCGGCGGCGGCATGCTGGCCGGCATCGGTTTCACCATGGCCCTGTTTATTGCCGGCCTGGCGCTGGAGGGCGAGCTGCTCGACCATGCCAAAATCGGCGTCATGACCGGCTCCCTCGTCAGCGCGGTGGCGGGAATGGCGGTGCTGTATCTGTTCAGCCGGCGCCCTGACCGCAAAGCGGCCGGCGCCACAAAACCCTGATCCGCGCCTGGCATCGCTGACGACGCCCGGACATCCTCATGATGCCGCCGGCGCGTGGACGGCGATGCCGCCAGGTCGTCGATCCGGCCGCGATGACCGTCGGATCCGGCCATGACCGTGGCCCGAAGGCGTCCGTTGGCATCGCATCCCACCGGGAACTGGTCGGGTTGAAAGCGGGTTTCGTGTTGGATATCGGCAGAGGCGATATTCTGCGGGACGATCAGGCCGCAGGCGCGCCACAGGTTGATGACGGCACGGTGTCCTTGCAGCCAAAGGGTCGGATGCTCAGCGGCATGCACATTCTACCCTGCCGCGCCGAGTTCGAGGCGCATGAACAGCACCTCAAAGGGAAGGTGCGCGAAACGGCGCCTCGCGACGGCCCTGAACCCCTGACGGCGATACCAGGCGATCAGGTCCGCCTGCGCGGCGATCAGGCCGACGCTCAATTCGGACGCACCCGTCCGGCTGGCCGCCCGGCAGACGTGCTGCACGAGGCGGCTGCCGATACCCTGGCGGCGAAACAGCGGCAGGACAGCCAGACGCATGAGGTAGCAAACCTCAGACGTGGCGGTTTTGAGAGCCGCACAACCCACGATCATCGTTCCCCGCGAGGCCAGATAAAAATGCACGCCTGCGCGGCAATCCTTCGCGATCCATTCGGTCGTACACGTGGAAGGGTGTGTCGGTGCGTTCTGCGGCCCGAGACCGAAGCGACGGGCGACATCGGCATAGGACTGCCGGATGAGCGCGGCCAGAGGCGCGGCCTGGTGGCGTCCGGCGCTGGTGATCGTCACCGCATGGACGGCGGTGGCGGCGGACGGAGGATTCATGGGGCCGCGTTCATCACATCCAGCACCTGGGGCAGCAGCGAGCGTGTCGTCGCCAGCCCCTCGCAGGCATAGATGGTTTCATTGCCGGACCAGTCGCCAAAATAGCCGCCGGCCTCCCGCAGGATGGGGGGAAAGGGAGCGCAGTCGTACGGGTTGAGCACCGGGTCCAGCATGATTTCCACACGGCCGGTGGCCACCAGGGCATAACCGTAGGCATCTGACCATCCGACGCAGTGATAACAACGCTGCAGAAGGCGCTGCCAGGTTTCCAGGCGCCCGAAACGGGCGAAATTTTCCGCCCCGGTAAAGGCCAGATAGCTGCGGTCCAGGCGATCCGTGGGCGCGACGCGCGCTTTTCGTCCGTTCCAGTAGCAGCCCGCGTCGCTGGCGGCATAAATCATGTCGTTCAGCGCCGGGAAATAAACGGCCCCGACTTCGCAGCGCCCCTCGATCTCGAGCCCGATGAGCACGGCGTACAGGGGGACACCGCGAACGAAGGCCTTGGTGCCGTCGATCGGGTCGATGATCCAGCGGAAGTCGCTTTCGCGTTCGGTCTGGCCGTACTCCTCGCCGACGATGGCATGGTCGGGGTAGCGGGTCTCGATGCGCTGCCGGATAAGTTCTTCGGCCTTGCGGTCGGCCACCGTCACCGGCGAGTCGTCAGGTTTGAATTCAGGCTGGACGCCGGCCTGGAAATACCCCAGGGTCAGCCGTCCGGCATCATGCGCGGTTTCAACGGCGAAGCGCATCAGTTCGGAAAGGGATGGGGTCATGGCGTGAAAAGTCCTCCTGCCGTATGCCAATCAGGTTGGCCGCCCGAAACCGCTGTCCTTGGCATTCACGGGTACCAGAATGCGGACAGCTCCGGGTAGCGTTTCGATCTTCAGCCGTTTCAGCGGCGGCTGCCGGGCGCCGGTGCTGGTACCCTTTACTTCACATCGATCCGGATCGCAAGGCCTCGGACCACCGCCTTCAGACGCCTTCGGCGGCCGGGGATAAATGCCGGTGTCAGGCGATGCCGCACTTAAGGCCTATCTTCGGGAAATGCGGGCCTCTGCACCGGCAGGCAGCCCAGAAGCGCGTCGACGACCAGGGCCATGCGGGTGTAGTCCAGCCGATCGGCGGTATCGCCGGCGGTGTGATAGGCCCGGTTGCGGTAAAATGCCGTATCGGTGATCATGACGGCATCGAACCCGGCTTTCCAGAAATTGCGATGATCGGAGAGCCCGACGCCCCAGAGAAGTGACGGGGCATTGATCGAATAGACCGGCAGCGGGCTTGCCTGCCGCATGTTGTTGCGAATGCGGGGGCCATGACCCGATGCGATCCGATCCACCACCATGATGTAGTTGCCCGTCGAGGGGTAGAACAGCCTTAGAAGCGGGAAGGGGAAGCGCTGACTGCCGGGCTCATCGGAAAAGTAACCGATCATTTCAAGGCAGATCATCAGTTCGATCCGGTGGCCGGCTTTTTTAAGGGATTGGGCATGGACGTGGCTGCCCATCTGGGGGGTGGCGAAAAAGGGCGGTTCCTCCAGACAATAAGCTGCCAGCAGTACCCGCCGGGAAAGCCCTTGCAAGCCCAGAAGGCGTCCGATTTCGAGCAGCCCCGCCACGGCGCTGGCGTTGTCATCGGCTCCCGGTCCATCGCCGGCCACGTCGTAGTGTGCGCCCACGACGATCCAGGGTTCCTTATTGGGACCGAAAGCGGCCAGAATATTGGTGTAGGTTTGTCCGGCGGCGCTGAAGGTCTGCCGCTCGACGCGGCCCCCGCTTGCCCGCAGCGAGGCGGCGATGTAGTCGGCCGCCCGTTTCAGGTTGGCCCGGTGACGCCAGCTGCGCGGCACCATTTCCTCGGACAGCATGCGCACATGCGCCTGCAGATTGGCCTCACTTGCGCGGCGCACTCCACTGCCGGAAGGCTTCCGCCGCTCATCTGGCGACGGGCGGACGACGACCAGCCGTAAAAGCAAGGTCCCGAAAAGGCACACGAGCAACAGCAGACTGAACGTTTTCAACCAGACGATGGCCATGGCCTCCCGATGCCGTCAGCGCCACGGACGCGGGCCCGCCGACCTGACGTTGTCACGGCGAACTTGGTTTTAGATGCGGGTAATCTTCCTCCGCCAGAAACTGCAAGTGGTAGACAAGCTGATCACGGAATTGTGGCGCGACCTCGGACTCCGCGCGTAAATCGCGAATGGCCTGGTGCGCGTACCGCAGGCATTGGCGAATAAATGACGGCCAATCGGTGCCCGGGGATTTTTCCGGTGCGCTCCAGGCAAAGATCCGGGTGGAACCCCGCCGGGTCGGCACGGCGCCGAAGATTTCAAAATCCTGCAGGCCCCAGACCTCACCGCCCACCACCGCCATGCCGGCGGCTGCCAATTGATCGATGACTTCGGGTAACGCCTCCTTTTTCCAGGCATAAGCGCCGTCGCCGGCCCCGAAAGCCGATGTCAGAACGGATGCCAGTTCCGGTGGCGGGCAGGAGGGGTCAACCATTCTTCTCTCCGCGGGCGGGGTCGTCGATCTTGAGGTGACGCGTGTGCCCGGCTTCCCGAAGGGGTGGCGCCGTCGGCGCGCGATCGCTCCGCGTGCGCCATGCCAACCTTTTAAGCAGGGCGCGGGGGCGGCGCCAGAAGAAAAAAAGACCGATCTTGAAAAATTGCCGTTTGACGCGGCGGATTTCGCGCTGAATGGTCTCGTCGCCACTGCAGAAAGTCGTCACGCAGACTTCCGGCCGAATGGTCGCGGCAAAGATGCAGGGGCCGGTGTCCGCCTTCAGGAACATGCAGTTGGCGGAGTAGAAGGGGGGTTCGCGTTCGGCCCGGGCGGCCATGTCGGCGGCGAGATCGGGCGCCAAGGTGAGGATGTAGACCAGGTCCCAGAGGCCGATGATATCGTCCACGCGGGCGTTGCGGCAGCAAAGGCCCTCGCAGTTGTTGAGGCACTGCTGCATGGCAGGCCCGGCGTTTTCCAGGAGCATTTCCTGGGACCGTCGGATGTCTTCGCAGATGCGTGTCAGGTTGGCGTGCTCTTCCGGCGAAAGGGCGGCCAGCAGATTTCGGCCCTTGTTTAGTTTGTAACGCAGGCTCATGCGTCCGGACCGCCGGACCGTTTTCCCAGGATGTCGAACAGGATCTCGAAGTGGGCAAACGGCGGCATGATGCAGGCGCCGGCAAAGCGTTCGCGGGCCAGCGTCAGCACACCGCGCGCGTTGGCATTGCCCCGTGCCACCGAATCCGTGGCCGCGTGCATGGATTGACGCACGGATGCGGGTACCGCGATGCCTGCGACCTTGTCGTGTAGAAAATCGGCATGCTTCGCCGTGCGCAGCGGCAGGATGCCCATGATGACCGGCAGACCGCAGTGTTCCGTGGCCCGGGCCAGCATGTCGGCTCCCGCCTCGTCGTAGACCGGCTGGGTGACGACGAACTGCGCGCCGGCTTGTGTCTTGCGGTCGAGGCGCGCAATGGCGCCGTCCAGCCCCCCGTTTGCAGGCAGGGGATCGAACACGACGCCCGCATGGAGGCCGGATTCGCGCGCCAGAGACAGCAGACTGAAAATATCCACATCGCGCAAAGTCGTGGTGGCGGCACGGTCATCCGCGGCCACCGCGTCGCCCGACATGATCAATACCGATTGGATCCCCATACCAAGCGCTCCCCAGAGCAAGCCCTGAAGACCGATTCGGTTGTGGTCGCGGGGGGTGCAGTGGAGGATGGCCGGTCGCGCCGTGCGCTGTTGAATCAGGCTGCAGATCGCCATCGCGCTCATTCGAGGGTGGCCCCCCGGGTTGGTGGCCACACTGAACCCGTCCAAGCTTAAAGGCGCAAGGGTTTCCAAGTCCGCAAGCAGGGCCTCCGCATCCGAACCGGCCGGCGGTACCACCTCGATCAGGATGGTGAATTCATCTCGGATAGTGCGTTTTAACCTGATCATATGGAACTCGCGAATAAAAGGGGAGGGTTAGCACAGCGAACGCGCGTCGCCATCCGATAACGGGACGACATTAAACGTCAACCTCCGGAAAGTAAACAGTTATGTGTCGATGTTCAGCACGACGGCCAGGAGCGGTAATCTGACCTGCCGGCGGCCATTGGGGCGGCCATTCGGCGGGCTGCGAGGAACGCGGGCCGAACTACGTGACTTTGCAGGCCGCCAGCATCTCATAGAAGGTGTTGAACAAATCCGTGGAACGCAGAATGCCGACAATTTCCTTGTCGCGGGTAACCAGCAGGCTGCGGTGGCGACCCATGACAATCCGGTGGACGGCCACGTTCATGGTTTCGGTGTCCTCGACAAACTCGCCCTCTTTGGGAATTTGCATGAAGTCACGAACATGGACGTTGCCCATGCCCCGGCAGATCTCCTCCAGGGGCTGCTCCCAAAGTTGAAATGTCTCCCGCAGGGCAACGAGAGCGCGGCGGCTGAAAACGGATTGGCCGATCCAGCGCGAATCCCCCAGCTCGCCGTAGCGCGGCTCCAGGGCGTGCATGATGTCGATCTGGCTCA
>JASJBQ010000256.1 GCA_030066455.1 Desulfobacterales bacterium | reverse complement strand
TGCATGTGGTTGGCCTTCATCCAGGCCGTGTCGCGCACACAGACCTTGGCTTCCTTGGCCTTGGCGGTCAGAACCACCTCGGGGGCGGGGGTCTTGGGAACGAACATATTGTACCAGAACGGGCTCGTCGCAGCGACGATGAATATCACTATGCCCGCGATGATCTTGCCTTTATCATTCATCAGCCTCATCCTCCCTTCCCGGTAGGGGCTCTCCGCGCAGATCGGTCTCACGTTCCTTTTCGCCCGGCAGGATCAGGGCGTTGCCCACCAGTTCATGCACGCCGATGACGTCCGCCCCGGTCTCCCAGTAGTTCATCAGATCGGGCAGGGCCGCGCGGTCGATGGCGCAGACACAGGCCAGCATGTTGACATCGTGTCGTTGGTTCATGTGTTTGACGGCATTGGCCCGCGGCAGACCGCCGCACATCCTGAGTTCCATGTCTTCCCCGGCATTCAGGCCGGAGCCGCTGCCGCAGCAGAAGGTGTTCTCGCGAATCGTGTTGGCCGGCATTTCATAGAAATTCTTGGCCACATTTTTAAGGACATAGCGCGGTTCTTCCAGCATCCCCATGCCGCGGGACGGATTGCAGGAATCATGGAAGGTCAGCCGAAGGTTGTCGTTGCGGCTGGGATCGAGATCCAGCTTGCCGTGTTTGATCAGATCGGCCGTAAACTCCGCGATATGAACCATCTTGGTGGAGGCCGCGTTCTCGAATTTGGTCCCGGTGATCGGGTTGACCGGGGCCTCGAGGTGGTCGGCCGGTCCGTTCATGGTGTCCATGTACTGGTGGATCACCCGCCACATGTGACCGCACTCGCCGCCGATGATCCACTTGACGCCCAGGCGCTTGGCCTCGGCGTACATCTTGGCGTTCAGGCGTTTCATGGTCTCGTGCGAGGTGAAAAATCCGAAGTTGCCGCCTTCCGAGGCATAGGTGCTCCAGGTCACATCCAGGCCGTATTTTTCCTTGAGGAAGTGAAACAGCATGAGATAGCCCATGCAGGTATAGGTGCCCGGGTCGGCGAAGACGTCCCCCGAGGGGGTGATGAACAGGATGTCGGCGCCCTTCTTGTTGAAGTTGGGCATGACGTTGACCCCGGTAATGTCCTCGATGTCCTCGACGAAAAATTCGAGCATGTCTTTGAAGGCGTGGGGCTGGATGCCGAGGTGGTTGCCGGTCATGTAGCAGTTGGACACCGGGGTGGCGATCCAGTCGATGTTGAGCCCCAGCAGGTTGAGCAGCTCCCGGCCCATGATGGTGATCTCGGACGTGTCGATCCCGTAGGGGCAGAAGAGCGAGCAGCGGCGGCATTCGGAGCACTGGAAAAAATAGTACCACCACTCTTTGAGCACATCGAGGGTCATCGGCCGGGCCCCGGCCACGCGGCCCAGGATCTTGCCGGCCATGGTGAAGTCGTTGCGGTAGACCGAACGCAGCAGCTCGGCCCGCAGCACCGGCATGTTCTTGGGGTCGCCGGTGCCGATGAAGTAGTGGCATTTGTCGGAGCAGGCCCCGCAGCGCACGCAGATGTCCATGAAGACCTTGAAGGAACGGAATTTTTCGAGCCGCTCCTTCATGCCCTCGTGGAGGATCTCCTGCCAGTTGTCGGGCAGCAGCCAGTCCTCCTCCATGGGGTTCCATTTGCGGACGTTGGGTGCCGACAGGGTTTCCATGCTCTTGGGATTGGCCGAATAGCAGTACATCCCCGGTCGGATGTCGATCGGGGTGTTCATCCAATCCGCGCCTCCGGCCGGTCGATGATCCAATCTGCCGAACAGCTCATCGTTCTTGGGTAGGTCACTCATTAGCGTTTACTCCTTTTTGTCCACGGGCAGTCCCGCCTCGATCATTTTTTCTCTGAAATCATCTTCGTATTCCTCGTAGGTATGCACGTGTACGGGGGCGTTCCATGGATTCACGTGCCGCACGGCCCGGCTGTTGTTGGGCAGGTTGCGGGTCGGGCTCAGGAAAATGCCGCCCAGGTGCATCAGTTTGCTCCAGGGGAAATAGGCCAGGAGCACGCTGACGAAGAACATGTGGATATAGAAAATGGCGCCGACCTCCTTGAACTTGGCCAGGGCCGGCAGCTGAAACGTCGTCAGGCCGTACGTGATCTCTTTGGCCGTGGCGACATCGACCTTGAAGAAATAGCGCATCAGAATCCCGCTCAGCACGATGCCGATGATCAGAAACAGGGGGAAATAGTCGGTAGCCAGCGAAATGTAGCGCACGTTGGCGATGTAGAGCCGCCGGATGAAGAGGTAGAGCACCGCGGCCAGCAGCACGAAGCTCGACAATGAAATCGTGGGCTGTCCGATCTGAACGAAGGTGTCGATGGTTTCCAGGATCTCGAAGGGTATGGGCAGGGGATCCAGGAAGAAACGGGCGTGGCGCAGCAGCACCACCAGGAAGGTGTAGTGGAACGCCAGGGCCCCCAGCCACAGAAAAACTTCGAGATCGTAGGCGATGCGGCCGTCCGGATTGACTTTCAACTTGGTGTTCCGGAAGAGGGACCGGAACGTGACCACTTCCAGGAACATCCGCGCCACGACGCCTGCGGTGGTAAAGGGATTGTCGATCTTGTTCTGCGGCAGCCAGTCCATGGTTTTGGCCTGGCCGGCAGTCGTGGGAATGCGGAACGGAACGGTCGATCGGGCCCAGTTCAGCATGCGCATGACGAAGCCGACGAAAAAGACCACCACCGCCACATAGGGCAGGATCACCCCGAACAGGAGCTGGAGTCCGAACACGTCGCTCCCGATCCAGGCGATCAGCGCCAGGATACACACGGCAAAAAAGGGATACAGATACTTACCATTCATGGACCTTTACCTCGCTTTTGGATCCCGATCCGCAACGCTGCCGGCGCAGGTGGGATCACCCGCCGCCGGGGGGTTTGCGTGGGGGCGGCCGGGGTCTTCCATCTGAACCTGAATTTGCGCCTTATCCGGGATCGGCGTTAATAATTAACAATTTGGAATCACTTTAAAATCCCGGTGTCCGGCTGGTTCTCGTCATTCTCGCGAACCAGTCCGGCCCGTGCAAACGCACGGTAAATCTTGCTTTGTTCTTCCGTGGCCTTGAGGTGATAGATCTTCTCGCGGCAACGGACAAATATATCGAAGGCGATCAGCAGCAGGCGGTCGATACGCTGTTCCAAGGCCTGCAGTTCGCGAAGATCCTGCGGTTCTTTGATTTTGTTAGCGAGACAGGTACGGAGGATGGGTTTAAGGTCGAGGATAAAGGCCGTGGCCTGGGAGGGGGTAAACATGGTCTGGACGGCGCGAATGCGAATCAGCGGGTCCAGGAGGGGGGTCAGTTCTTCCGGCGGCGCATCATGCAGCAAGGCGTCCACAAGGGTTTCCAGACTGCGCCGGGCCGTGCCGCCAATGGGGTTGGTGAAGGTGTCCGGATTGGCTTTGAGAAAACGTGCGGTATCCTTGGGGTAGGTGCCGGTCAGGACCTCGAACCACTGGGTCAGGATTTGTTTCTTATGCTTGCGGAAGTGTTTCTCAAGCCTCATCTGAGGGCGGCTCCGGTACATCGCGACTCCAAGGGGCCAGCCCCTCGAAAGCGGCCATATTCTCCCTTTGGCGTGGTTGCGTGTTCGTCGGGAAAACCGGTAGAGCTACCGATTTTCGAAGGAAAATTCTATAATCGAGATGGGTTGGGCTGTCAAGGAGATTCGAAGCAATCTCGATAACTTAGTTTTGGACGCCCGAAACTTGTACAGGCCTCCTAAGTGTCGGCCGGCCGCCTCCTGCGCCGAACGGCGCTGCCCACGGTCGCCGCCTGTCAAAGGCGTTGACGAATTCGACCGCCGGCTGCCAAGGAAATCAACATCCAGGGATGCCTCGCCGGTCGCGGCAAGCGGCGGGCCCTGGTCTGCGGCGTCAAATGACTTAAATTCAAGTGCATTAGCCTCATGGACCGAAAGCCCGGCGGGCCCGGATGGAACGGCACGGTTCATGCTGTCGGCTAGCGTACAGGCGAGCGTTCCCGAAGTTTGACAACCCGCCGTCCGCTTTGGCTTTGTTTCCCGTCCGAACCGATCCCGATGCTCGCTTGTCATCGCAACCGCCAGGAGGTCATCCATGGGTCGATTCGCCCGCGAGAAACAAACCGTCAAGTATCCCTACGTCACCGGCGACGACGATTTGATGGTGTCCACGACACCGCAGCTGGAAGGGTATCGCATCGAACGCTACATCGGCGTGGTGTTCGGTGATGCCATTTTCGACGCCGCGTTTTCCAAACTCGAGGCCCATTTCGCCCGCGACCGGGCCGTGGCCGTGCACAGCATGGCCCGCAAGGCCCGTGAAATCGGGGCCAACGCCGTGGTGGGGCTGAGCTTCAACTGCGGGTCCTTCCAGCGCCAGGGCTCCAATCGTGAAATCTGCACGATTTCGGTCTACGGCACGGCCGTAAGGGTCCGAAGCCGCGAAAAGGATTGAGGACGGCCCGGGCCGGTCAGCCCGGTGCCCGGTAGGCGGTCTTCCAGTCTTGGCCCCCTTGCTGCTGGTAGTCGGCCAGCGCCTTGTAGAAGGCGCCCACCGCCAGTTCGGCGCAGTGGAAATGGTCGGGCGGCAGGCTTTGCAGGAATTCAGCCACCATTTCAGGCTTCAATGCCCAGGCCACGGCCACGGTATGCCCCTCGACCATCTCGGCCACCGCATTGGCACAGGCGTTGGTGTTGAGGCAGCCCTCCAGCCGGTAGGCCACCTCGCGCACGATCCCCTCGCGAATGGCCACCTGAATCTCGATGCGGTCGCGGCAGGCGCCGACATTCAGGCCCACGCCCGAAGGGTGCGCGAGGGCTTTCTGGCGGTCGGTGCGGAAAGCCATTTCCAGAAAGGTCTGGGTATGTTCGGGTAAACCTGCTTCGGGATTGCCGGTCATGATCCCTCCCCGGGACGATTGGCGATCGGGTTCGCCTTGGTTGCCGGTGATCGAAATGCTGCCGGGCGGTCTAAAGCCCGGCGGCCGTTGCGGCTGATACCTAAATCGGGTTCCGCCGGCATGTCAACCGGAGCGTCGGTGTTTTTTTACCAGCACTCGACCGCAGCGTGATGAAACGGGGACTTGCCAAAACAGGGCCGGCGGTTATGTTCCGTCTGACGAGGTTCGACGGGACATATTGACGATGACGGAAAATAAAAGCCTAATCAAATCAATCACCCAGCTGGATACGGCTGAGGAGCGTCTGGCGCAGACTGTTCTCAATTCGTTGTCCGCCAACATCGCCATTCTCGACCGGCACGGTCGAATCGTCGAAACCAACCGGGCCTGGCGCGCCTATGCCGACCGCAACCAGCTCGAAGGCCCCAACGATTCGGTGGGCGACAACTACCTGGAGATCTGCGACCGCACCGGCGGTGAAGAAGCCGAAGTGGCCCGCCAGGTGGCGGCCGGTATCCGGGCCGTCCTGGAGGGTGAAATCCGGGAGTTCGTCCTGGACTACCCCTGCCATTCCCCCAGTGAAGAGCACTGGTACTATCTGCGCGCCCTGCGCATGAGCGGCGACGGGCCGGTACGGGTGGTGGTCAGCCACGAGGAGATCACCGCCCTCAAAAAGGCCGAGCGGGCGCTGCGCCTGCGCGAGCAGGAACGCGACCGGCTGCGTCATGCGATGCGGTTGGCCATGGAGGTCCAGCAGACCCTGCTGCCGCGCGCAACCCCCAGCGTGCCCGGTATCGATCTCGCCGGCCGCAGCATCTACTGCGACGAGACCGGCGGCGACTATTACGACTATCTCCTTTTCGGGCCAGCGCCTTCCAAAACCCTGGGCATCTTTATTGGCGACGTTTCCGGTCACGGCATATCATCGGCCCTGCTCATGGCCGCGGCCCGGGCCTCGCTGCGCCAGCGGGCAAGCACACCCGGGCGTCTGGCCGATATCATCGGTGACGTCAACCGCCAGATCACCAGGGATCTGATCGCATCGGGCCAGTTCATCACCCTGCTGGGCATGCAGTTGACCCCCCAGAGCGGACGTTTGGTCTGGGTGCGGGCCGGGCACGAGCCCGCCCTTCTTTACCGTGCCCGGGAAGACCGCTTCGAAAGCCTGGTGGGTGAGGGTGCCGCACCGCTGGGGCTGGAGACGGACGCCGTGTTCAGCGCCAATGAAATGGACGGTCTCGTGCCCGGGGACATCCTGGTGCTCTACACCGACGGTATTACGGAGGCCCGCAACCCGGGGGGGATCATGTTCGGCCGCGAGCGCATCGAAGTGAGTATCCGCGCCCATGCCCACCAGTCGGCCCGGCGCATTCGCGACGCCCTGCTCGACGATGTCAAGAACCATATCGCCGCCGCAGGGGTGGAGGACGACGTGACGCTGGTGGTGGCGAAACTGGTCTGAAGCCGCAGCACCCCACCGGTGGCCGCCCGGCTCCAGATGCGCCCTGGTGGGGGCTGTCAGCGCGTGAATTTGATGACCACCAGGGTCTTGTCGTCCTCCGGCAGGGTGCCCCGGGTGAACGCCTTCAAGCGGTCGAATACGTCCGCGACGATGGTCTCCGCCGGATCGCCGGCCCGCTCCCTCATGGTTTCCTGGAGGCGGTCCTTGCCCCACATCTCCCCGCGCGTATCGCGGGCCTCCCAGACGCCGTCCGTAGCGAGGGCAATGACCTGGCCGGGCGCGATGCCGGTCCGGCGGACCGCGGTGTAATGGACGGCCTCGTTTAACCCGAGGACGAGTCCCGGTCCCCGCAATTCCTCGAAGTCGCCCGCGGCGGGGTTGTAGAGCAGGGCCGGGTCGTGGCCGGCACGGACCCATTCGATGGCGGCCGCCGCCGGATCGATCGACATCAACAGCAGCGTCATGAATCGATCGCTCCGGCGCGTATCAGAAGTCAGATGGCGGTTGAGGTCCGACACGATGGCGGCCAGGTCTCCGGGCTGACGCGCCCGCATGCGCAGGAAGGCCCGGGCCGTGGTCATCAGAAGGGCGGC
>JASJBQ010000035.1 GCA_030066455.1 Desulfobacterales bacterium | reverse complement strand
CATGACGATCGAAACCGTGCCGATGTTGCCCAGATAGCGGAAGGTGCTGAAATCCTTTTCGGCCGGAATGCCGACGGCCTCGAGGATCGCACTCTGGTGGGCGGCGCCCACCTGGTGGCAGACCACCTTGTCGGGTTGACCGTCCTGCCAGCCCAATTCGCGCTGCAGTTCTAAGAAAGTCTCACGGCCGAGTTTGACCCCGTTCTGGAGGACGCCGACCGAATCCGTGTTCATGACGTGGGGGGCGCTGGCCGGGATGCCCGTGTCCGGTCCCCAGGTGCAGAGGCCGTGATGCTGAACCGCGTTGCGGACCACGCCGCCCAGCAGACGATGCCCGGAAGTGCCGAACGAACCGTCCGTGAGCAGGACGGCGGCGGCGCCCGAACCGCCGGTCATGGTCGCCACGCAGTGCTTGAAGACGTCCATGCTGCCGGCGGCCAGCATGCGTTCGATGGTGCTGTCCACGATCTGGCGGCAGGACTCGCACGAGACCACCAGCCCGGCCCGGATCTGTCCCAGTGCAATGGCGTTGGATACCTGAACCATTGCATTAAGCATTCCAAGACAAGCATTCGAAATATCATAAATTACGGCATTTTGTCCGATCCCCAGGCCGTCCGCTACAGCGCAGGCCGTGGCCGGCTCCAGGTTCTCGCGGCAGACGGCGCCGTAGACCAGCATGCCGATGTGGGCGGGATCGAATCCGGCCTTGTCGAGCGCCTTGCGGCCGGCGCGGATGGCGCCTCGGGAAAGCTTGAAATCAGGGTCCCAGTAGCGGCTTTCCTGAATGCCGGTCAACTGCTCCAGCTGTCCGGCTTTGAGGTGCAGCTTGGCGTACAGGGGCGCCAATCGGGTTTCGATGTCTTCGGCCGTGACCACGTTGGGGGCCAGCTCGTAGCCGATGGCGGCAATGTTCACATTCACGTAGCGCATTGTTCCGAGGTTTATCTCCGTTTGACCAGGCGCAGTCCGAAATCCTGCATCTTATATATGCAAAGCCCGTCGACTTTCAAGTAGCCGTGCGCCCAAAGCGCGGGTTGGGGACCGTCTTCAACCGTGTGGATCAGAGCTTCCACTGTGATGCGTTTATTGGCGGGGCGGACCTGCCCGCGGTAGCGCCAGATATGGGGACGGTCGGTGGCGATCAGGGGCATATGGGTGCCGGCCAGATCGGGCCAGCGCTCGCGGGCGGCATACCGCAGCAGCTGCATAAAGGACTCGATCCCCAGCGAACCGGGGCATACCGGGTCCTGAAAAAAGTGTGCCCTAAAAAACCAGGCCTTAGGATCGACGTCCTTGGCGGCCAGCAGATACCCCAGGCCTTGGTCGCCGCCGAGGGGGTCGAAGACCTCAATGCGGTCGATCATCCGCAGGGCGGCGGCTGGAAGACCAAAGTCCGCCATATCATCCATGCCGGGATCATCCGGCGCAAGGGGCGCGAGGTCGGCCAGCACCAGGGGTTCCGTCGGTCGGTCCGCGCGCCAACGCGCCCAATCGCCCGAATGGTCATCCTTCCCCAGTCCGACCTGGCGCTCCAGCGCCGCTTCGGTGAAGAAACCGAACGACGTCTCGCCGGCATACACCCGCTGCGCCTGCTGATAAACCTCGAAGGCGAACTGTTCGATCAGCATGTCGCCGGCCATGGACGATGACAGCAGGCGCGCCCGGGCGTCCACCGGCCCCCGGTCGCGCATGACGTTGGCCTCAAGCGTGGCCTGCCCGTCGAGGTTGCGGAAGCGCAGGTCCTTTTCGCTCTTGAGGGCCGATCCCATGTAGGCGGCCAGGAAACCGCAGGCTTGCAGACCGATTTCCATGAGGATGCAAAGCGGCATGCCGTCGCTGCGGTGGGCGCGGAAGTACCAGTCGTCCGGGTGCATGTTCCAGACGATGCGGGCCCAGCCGTCGGGCTTGAGCTCCCAGGGCGCCGCGTCGACCTGCGTCACCCGCGAGATGAACGAATACGGGGGGGCGGGCAGGCGGGCGATGAAGCGCTGGCGGTCAAACGGCCGGTAGGGTGCTCCGAAGGCATCCGACGGCTTGCCGCGGGCAAAGGCCAGGATCTGTTCGCGGGAGAAGGCGTCCTTGCACGGGATTTCGGCGGAGGCCGGCGAGCGTCGGCTCTGCCAGAAAGCCTCCAGGCCCTCGCGGGTCATGCCGCTCATCTGCATGGACATGCCGCGGAACATGACGATGTGCTGGCCGTCGGCATACATATGGGCGTCCGCCAGAACGTAGGGTGCGGGGTTGAAGCCGATGTCGCTGATTTCGACCGCATAGACCACGTGGCGGGTTTCCGGCGTGACCGGGCCGCGGCATTTGAGCACGCTGCGATTGCCCACCACCGGTTCGTAGCAGACGCCTTCGGCATTGCTGATCCAGCCCATCCGCTGGAGCAGGATGCGCAGGGTGTGGGCACAGCACTCGTACATCAGGGTTCCGGGCATGACCATATCGTCCACGAAATGGCAGGTCAGAAACCAGTCGTCCGGATGGATGTCGGCCTCGGCGCGAATGCTGCCCAGACCGTAGCGCCCGCCCTGCGGGTCGACGGCCAGCACCCGCTCCAGCAGGCGCATCCGCCCCCCCGGAAGGCGCAGGGTTGGCGGGATGACGACACCTGCGAAGCCGTTTCCAAAACAGGCGGCCATCTCGCCCCGGCGCAGGGCCTCGACCGCCGCGTCGTCGTAGGATTCCTTGACCAGCGGCACCGGCGGTTGCCAGTCGGCCGGGCGGCGGCCCGCAACCCGGGATGTGTCCTCCGCATTGAGCAGGATGCCGCCGGATTGCCGCACTTCCTCGGCCGTGAAGAACCCGGCACAGCCGTCGCGCATGGTGATCAGGTGGTCTGCGCCGATATAGCCGTCGAAATGGAAAAAGAACATCCAGGTTTCACCTTGGCGGATGAACTTCTCGATGGCGATCTCATAGCGGATCACATCGCCGGGGCGCGGGAGGCCGCGGTGGAAGGTGACCGCGGCGTCCAGCAGGCGATAGGTGCGCTCGCCCCGGACCTCGAGATCGATGCCCAGGTAGCTGCTCAAAAAGAGATCGGCCTGCCCGGCTTCCACCGCGATGCAGACCGGTGCCCGGTCGGCGTCCAGGTACCAGGCGCCGGACAGGACATCATGCTCGGTGACGATGCGGCCCGGGCCCAGCTCTCCCTGTGTGCCTTCGACGCTGAGGATGCGATCCACCAGCATCAGCGGTTCGTCCGGCAGACGCACCCGGGCCGGGAATTTATCCAGATCGGCGAACGCAGCGCCCAGCACGCGGGCCGCCGAGCCCACCGCAAACTCCATGCACATCTCGCGCGAAAAAGCCGGTTGGGTGTCCGTATAGCCTGGTTGGGAAGGCGTTGCGGCAGGATTTGCGGGCCCCCCGGACGGGGGAGTCTCCCCGGACGCGGTCATGTCCGCCAGCAGGCGGTTGCGCAGATCGAAGGCGGCCGCATATTCTTGCGACAGCTGCTGGCTCATCTCCAGGTATTGCCGGTGCGCCCGGGCGGTTTCCGCGATTTGGGCATTCATCCGGTCCATCAGCGCCCGGGAGCGTGCCAGGACAGGCTGAACGGCGTGATCCGTCGCGGTTTCGGGGCCCGGCACGTTTGGCTTCCCGGCGGCCCGGTCAGGAGCATCGGCATTGGATGAAGCATTCCTTGTGGCGGGGGCGATGGTGCGACCCGCAGGCGGCGGGGTTGGGCGGACGGGCCGTCCGCCGCTGGCAATGTTTTTGACCGGCAGCTGGCCGGTCCGCAGATCGGGTTCCGCTTCTGCGGCAGGCAGGCGGAAATAGGCGTCCAGATCAACAACAAGCCCCTCGGCCGCCAGAGCGGCAATGGTTCGGGCGACCTCCAAACCGTCTTCGTCCTCCCGGTGCGAGGTCGAGAGGGCCAGGTGGGGGCGCTCGCCCAGAATTCGGTCGATCATGCGGGTGCATGATCCCTGGGGGCCCATTTCGAGAAACAGCCGCACGCCGTCCTGGTAGGCTTGATTGATCGTGCGTGTGAAGTCGAATCCCGCCATGGCCTGATCCAGAAGGGACTGGGCCGCGGACTCACGGGTGAGTGGGATGACCGCAGCGTTGGCACAGCTGTAGTAGCGCACGCCCGCCGCCGGCCGGGTTTCGAAGCTGTGCAGGTCGAAATAGGCCTGGGCCACCGGCTCGACCGCGTCGCAGTGCACCGCCACCGTGCCTTCCAGATCGAGGGCCTCGGCTTTCAGCCGCTTCACGGCGGCGGCCACATCGGGCGCGTGGCCGCCGATGACGCACTCCTCGGGGGTGTTCACAATGAGCAGGCGCACCGCGCGCATGCCCTCGATGGCGCGACCCACCTCATCGGCCGGACGGTTCACCAGCACGGCCCGCCAGTCCACGTCCCGGCCGGGCGCCAACCCCCAGGCCCGGGCGGCCGCCCGGCAGGGGCCGGACAATTCGGTGCGGAACAGCGGTGAGGCCTCGATGCGCGTGCGCATGCGATCGCGGTCGGGCCAGGCCCCGGTGGCGAAATAGCCCACGGTTTCCCCTAGGCTGTAGCCGATGACGGCGGCGGGTTGCAGGCCCAGCTCCCGATAGAGACCGGTCATCTGGCACCCGTATACCACCTGGGCGGCGATGACGGCCATGGGGTCGGCGTTGAGACGGGCGTTGGCCCCTTGTTCCCAGCCTGCCGACCAGTCGCTGCGCAGGGGCATGGTTAAATCGGGCCGGATCTGGGTGGCCAGGTGGTCCGTCTCCCGTGCTTCGGCCCGCAGGACGGCTGGCCAGCGCAGGCCGGGCTTGCGGGCCATACCGGCGTAGGCATTGCCGGCGCCCGGGTAGACGAAGGCGAGGTCGCCCCCGGCGGCAAGGGGTTCGGACCTAAAAAAAGAGGAAACCCTGCCCCGGAGGGGCTTACCCTCGAGTTGGTGCCGGGCGCGCTCGAGTGCGCGCGGGATGTCATCGTCCTCCCGCAGCACCAGGCAGAGGGTATGCGCCTGCGACCATGCGGGGGGGTGGCGTCGGTACCAGGCGCGAGCCGCCTCGGCGATGGGCGTCTGGCGGCGACGTGCGGCTTCGATCTGTCCGGCCAGACGCCCGAGGGCTGCCGTCAACCCCGCCCGCGTGTGGGATTTGAGAACGAAAAGGCCGAAGGGCGGAAGCCCCAGAGGGTCGACCGGTTCAGACGCAGTCCCCGCCGACGGCTTGACTGCGGAAAGGGGGGGCTCCGCAAGGATCGCGGCGCCGGCATTGCCGTCCGTGGCCAGTGCCGTTACGACAGCCGCCCGTGGGCCTGCCTGGCGGTCGCGAAGCCAGGGCAGGGGGCGTACCGGAAGATGGAAACGCTCCGGCGGCCAACAGCCCGGCGGCGGCGTCCGGAAGGCGGGCAACGGCGGGATGATCCGATGGTAGAGGCTCAGGGCGCCTTTGACCACGGAGGCCAGGCCGGCGGCCGCCCCGCAGTGACCCAGCGTGGCTTTGGCCGACCCCACGGCCAGCGGCGCACGGTTTTCCGTCATGCTGCGGGCCAGGGCATCGTGTTCGGCCCGGTCTTCCAGGGGATGGCCGCTGCCGTGGGATTCGATCAGGTCGATCGCTGCAGCCGGCGTCGGCCCGTCTTCCAGGGCGCGTTGCAGGGCCTTCTCAAGGGCAACGGTCAGTTCGTTTCCGGTTTCGCTCGCGAGCGCCCCGGAGGCCGAACCGATCCCCTGGACCAGGCCATAGACGCGGTCGTCTTCGACGCGGGCGTCGTCGAGTCGTTTAAGGACCAGGGCCACGGCGCCCTCACCGGGAAGCGTCCCGTCGGCGGCGGCATCGAAGGGATTGGGCACGGGTTGTCGGCTGAACGCCCGCAGGCGCTCGCCGGCCGCCACACGCCGCAGATCGCCCGGCAGGTCGACGGCCCCCACCAGCATGGCATCGACCTCGTGGTTCTGGAGTGCCCGGCGGGCGATGGCCAGCGCTTTAAGGCCTGCGAGTTCTTCTCCGGAGACGACAAAGCTGGGGCCCCCAAAGCGGAAGGCGCGGGCAATCCGACTGGCAATGATGCCGCCCAGGGAGCCCAGCGTCCGAGAATGGGTCAGCGGCGGGCTGACCTCGGCTTTCAAGGCCGCGCTCCATTGGCGGTTTTCCTCGGGATCGGTCGACAAGCGGTGTTTCTGCCGCCACTGGGATACCAGCTCCGGCATCCGCCATCGCAGGTGGAAATTGGTGTCCTCGAGATCAAATTCCATTCCAATGACGGCCCCCATGCGCGGTCGCGCCGCGCGCTGGGGCATGGCGGCATCATCCAGGGCGCCGGCCGCCACGGCGAGCATGAGCAGATGCTGGGGCAGAATGTCCTCCAGCTCGTTGGGCGGGATGCCGAAGGCCCCCAGTTGGATCTCCAATGCCTCGAGATAGTTGCCCGGGACGTTTTTGCCCCCGAGCAGATCGGCGACCAGGCCCGGGCAGTCCTTCCAGCGCGCCGCCGGTGCCGGCCGGAACGGGGTGCGCCCGTTGAAGACCGCTTCCTGCAAAGCCCTGAGGCCTTTGGTCCGGCCGATATGGGCGTCCATGCCGACGATGGCCACCGCCGGCTCTGTGGGGGCCGTAATGCGCACAGCAGGCAGCGCATGGTCCGCATGAACCTCGGCCGCAGGCGAAGCGGGCCGCGGCTGATCAGGACGAAACTCTTCCAGCAGCAGGTGGGCGTTGATCCCGCCGAAACCGAAGGCGCTTACCGCCGCGCGGCGTGGACGGTCGCGGTCGCGTCGCTTCCACGGGGCCGTCTTGGTCTGGATGCGAAAAGGGCCGTTTTCCAGGGGGCTGTCGGCGGGCGCAGCGCTGAACCCCAGCGACGGGGGCAGCGTTTTATGCTGCATGCCCAGCAGGACCTTGATCAGGCCGGCCATCCCGGCGCCGGTGAGCAGGTGGCCGGTCATGGATTTGATCGATCCGATCGGGCACTGACCCGGGAGTACCTTTTCGTTTTGCCACAACGCCGCCAGGCTTTGCAGCTCGATGCGGTCCCCCAGCGGGGTGCCGGCCCCATGGCATTCGATGAGGTCGATGTCGGAAGGTCGCCAGCCCGCCTGACGATAGGCCATCCGCATGGCCCGCAACTGTCCCTCGCTGTCGGGGGCCAGCAGATTGCCCCGCATGTCGTTGGATAGGCCCGCTCCAGCCACCAGGCCGTAGATGCGCTCGCCGTCGCGCCGGGCATCCGCTAGACGCCGGAGGACGATGCACCCGCAGCCCTCGCCCACGACGAGCCCGTCGGCATCGGCATCGAAAGGGGCGCAGCGTCCGGTCGGACTGAGCGCCTGCAACTGGGTGAATCCCATCTGGGTGTAGAGAAGATCGGTGCGCGCCGCACCACCCACCAGCATGGCATCGGCCCGCCCGGCGCGCAGCTCGTCGCAGGCCAGTTTGATCGCGTACAGCGACGAGGCGCAGGCGGCATCGAGGGTAAACGTCCCGCCCCCGAGGTTGAGGGTTGATGCCAGCAGGGCCGCCGGAAAAGCGGTGACACGCGCGGCCAGTGCGCGGTGGGCATCGATTGACGGTGGCGAGGGCGGGGAAGCGGGAAACAACTTGGTCTCCAGCAGGTAGGCATAGACTTCGCGGGTCAGGGCCGAAGCCGCCTCGGTGGGCAGCGCGATGGAGGCCAGGATGACGCCGGTGCGCTCGCGGTCCGGGCCTTGGCCGATGCAGTCGCACAGCGCTTCCCGGCCGGTGGTCAGCACCAGGCGGTGGAGGGGATCCAGAACCGCTTCGAGCCCGGCGGGGAGGTCAAAGGCATCCCTTGCGAAGGGAATTCTGCCGATAACCCCGGCGTGCAGGGAACGGACCTTGTCGGTTTCGATGCCTGCAGACATGATTTCCGCGCTCGGGACCCCCCAGCGTTCGGAGGTCACGGGAGCGATGGCACAGTGACCGGCCGCGATATTCTTCCAAAAGGTTGCGGTATCGTCGGCGTCCGGGAAGATACCCGCCGCGCCTACGATGGCAATGCTGTTCTCCGAGAGCATAGAACTCTTTTCGGTCATGGTGGAACCCCAATCCCGCCTGGCGACAGGAAAACGCAAACGTCGAGGAGCTATCTCAAAATGTGGATTTTGGTTCCAGATCAAGGCGGCCGCGAGTTTCGAACCGGAGGAATACATCGGTATTTCGAGGATTTGAAACGAGCGCCCAACACCGATATGGGAGCAAAAGACTTTTTTGAGATAGCTTCTAACCAATTGCGGGACCGAAGGCAAGTCATTCGTCCTGCCCGCCGACGGATGAATAGTTCCCGGGATGTCGGGCGCGATATTGACAAAGATCGGGTCGATCCATTAAATCTCGTAACCTGTATACAATTGTCGGAGGAGGGGATTACCGCAGGTCGATGGAGACGTCATGAGCACCTATCGTGAAGAACAACTCAAGAGCCAGGAAATGGTGGTTCGCCATCTGCGCGAAGCGTCCGCAACGGAACGTGACCAGCTGCTTCGGATGTGCAGGGATTACCTCCGGTTCCGGGAGGACGTCCGGCATCATCAGCGCCGTCATTTGAGCGCCATTTGCACCCACGCCTGCTTTCGAAGTCAGCTGAGCGCCTGCTGCAACAAAGACGGCATCATCACTTTTTTTGCCGATCTGGTGATCAATGCGCTCTGCGCGCCGCCGCAAGACCTGGATCGTCTGTTGGCATCTCTTGGGCAGTCGCGTGGCGACCTGAAATGCGTCTACCTGGGAACGCAAGGCTGCTGCTGGCACATCAAACCGCTGATTTGCGAAATGTTTTTGTGCGATCGGGCGCTGGAGGAGATGAGAGCGGCGGACCCGCGGTCCGTGGAAACCTGGCGGCGCCTGGAAACCGAAGCAAAGCGTTTCCGCTGGCCGGACCGCCCCGTGCTTTTTGATATGCTCGAATCCCGGTTTTTGGCTGCGGGCTTGTGTTCACCTTTGATGTATCTGCATAACAGCCCAGGGCTGGTGCGCATCAAACGTAAAGCTGGCTTGGCTTAGTCCGTGCGGGCAGGCTCCCCGAAGGTGTTGCAAAATGCAGATATGCATGGCTACAAACTTAGCGGATGCCGGATCAGATGGCATCCAATTCCTCTTCCCTCCGACCCGATCCGGCGGGTGCGGTGCGGACGACATTTTTTGCTGCCGGTCCGCGCTCACCGTGTTCGATGTCGAATGTCACCTGGTCCCCTTCCGACAGGGTCTTGAATCCGTCCATTTGAATCGCTGAAAAATGGACGAAGACATCGCCTTCTTCTTCCTGTTCGATAAAACCGTAACCTTTTTTGTCGCTAAACCACTTCACAATCCCATTTGCCATGGTCACAATCTCCCCGTGTAAAGCAGGCCCCGGGTTCCGGGTCTTGCGATGCTATCCGCAAGGGTAAGTCCCGTAACCGGCGCCGGCCCACAGCCAAAACCGAGGATTCACCGCCTTCTTGTTTGACGGATTACCACAGCAAAGTCAAGCAAAACATCGGAATCCATTGTCAATTGCAATTTCCGCCGACGGGAGCGGATCTTCAGGGGCGTGTCACGATGCGATAGCGGATGCGCACCCGGTCGGGTTGTTGCGGGGCGAGTTTTAGCGATGCCGGCGACAGGGCGATCGCCGCCTCGATTTCACCGGAAGCCCTGAGGTTGTCGACGACCACCTTCTCCGTGTAGATCGTTCTCAACCGGTCGATCATCCGCTGCCCCCCGCTGACCTCGATATACTCCGGTATCACCTCCACGTCCTGTACCAGGATTTCAGGGGGTAGGCGGCCTTCCCAGTCCACCTGCACCGGCAGTTTTTTGCGCCCGGGGATATCGACCATGATCTCCACGCTGGGCGGCTCGATCTTCTTGATTTTGGCGCCGGGGGGCAGGGATATGTGTTTTTCCAGAATCGTGATGATATTGCGTCCCGGTTGCGCTTCGGTCAGGTCGAAGCGCACCTTGATCTGGTTCGGGCTGATGGTCTTGATCAATGCCCGGGTTCCGCTGATCTGGATGTCGACAGCGGTGGCCGATGTTTCGATGATCTCCATGTTGGGATCACCCTTGATGTATTCGATCGGCGCGTCGACCGTCATGAGTGTCCGGACCACGCCCAACGAGAAACTGGACCAGATCCCGCTGACGATGACCACCGAGAGTGCGGCGGCCGTGAGGACCGACCAGCGCGTGCCCCTGTCGGGTGAAACGTTTTCAAGACCGAGCCTGAGGTGGGTGCGCAGGTGCTTCTCGAGGGTGCTCGGGTCGCTGATATCCTCGATTTCCCCGGCTTTGGCGATTTCCACCTGCCCCCGTTCCTCGGACACGATCAGCACCAGGGCGTCCGACATGTCCGTCAAGCCCAGGGCTGCACGGTGGCGGGTTCCGAAGCGACTGGGAAGGTCTTTGCGGTCGGATAGCGGCAGGATGCCCGAGACCTCGACAATCCGGTTGCCCTCGATGACGGCCGCACCGTCGTGAACCGGGTTGTCGGGCCAGAAAATGCTTTCGATCATTTCGTGCGAAACGAGTCCCTGCCAGGGAATTCCGCTCTGCACCAGCCCGTCGATGGGCTGGTGACCCCGGAAAACGAGCAGGGCGCCGATTTTGCGGCGCGCCATTTGAAAGGCACTGGTAGCGATGATTTCAATGGGGGTCTGGACCGGTTTCATGTCCACGCGCCAGAGGAGATCCTTGAGACTTTTGGATTGGAAGATCCGTCGAATTTCGTAGCGGAAGACGATCAGGACCCCGATGGCCACCAGCGCGGTAAAATACTGCAGAACGGTGTTGGTGATGATCATGCTGTAGTAGGAGACGGCACGCTGAAAAACGAGCAATAGGGCGATAAAAACGGCAAAGCCGAAAAGGCGGGTGCCCCGAAGCAGGATATAGAGCCGGAACAGAATGTAGCTGTTGAGCAGGATGTCCACCAGATCCTGCCAGCGGAGGGTACCTATCAGATTGTCGAAAAAAGCAGGCATGCACTATTCCGTTATGCTGAAGCGGAGGATGGCATACAACTGGCCGTCGGCGTCGCGGATTTCGACCCGCCAGGGACCTTTGTCCGCCTCGCGCAATTGGACGCTGCTGACGCTGGACCAGCGCGGCGGTTTGAGAATCAGTCGCTTGCGGTAGACGCGTTCATCGCGTTTGATCCAGACATGGTAAATCTCGGTTTCGCGCGGGACGACGTCGAAGGCCGTGAAGCACATGATCGTGCCCTGCGACACCGGGTATACCGCGCTTGGGTTGACCGGTTTGAAGTTTTCGATGGATTCGCACAGAACGGCCTGGGAGATGGTCGGCGCCGTCTGATCAGCGGTCGCCGACGGTGTGGCGGGCGCCTGGGCCCATGTGCCCGTCGATCCCGGGAGAAACAGGCCGAAGATCATGACGATGGCCAAGAGTCTTGGTGTCATGGTGGATGCGGTCCCTGTGATGGCATGAATCCTCCGGCTTTCGCGATCCGACGCTCACGGGGCGGTCAAACCGGTACATGCCGCAGGATGTCTTTTTTTTGGTCAGCCTGCCATCAGATGCCGTGCAATGCAAGAGCGTGGGTTGCATGGTGCCCCTGCCGGTGTCAGGCGGCGTGGGAGCGCCCCGGTTTGAACGCCTGCATCAAATGGGTATCCATGACGGCTTCGAAACCATGAATGGTGGCTACCACCTGCCGATCCGGATCCAGGAAATAAAAGTCGGCAACCGCTTTATGCTGTGCCCGTTCACGGGCTATCAGGACCGCCTCGATGCGGCCGGCGGGGAAACGGCGGCAGTACTGGCGGTAGGCGGCGAAATAGCTGGGCAGGGATACCTTGCCGGATTGCTCATAGCACCACAGGCTGGCCATTTGAAAGGCACAGTCCATGATCAGCGGATCGGCAATCCAATGATTGCGCGCCGGATCCTTGACCCATGACGAGGGTGCCGGGGCGGTGGCGATTTCGGCCCGCATACCCTCAGGCGAACTGGCCGCCACGCGCCGCAGGCCCTGCAGCTGCAGTCCATGAAACAGGATGTCGGCGTAGATGCCTTCGGGCGAGCGGGGATAATTGTCCCTGCCGAGGCTCTGGGGGATATCGAAAACCGGCGGCGATGCAAACCGGTCCGCAACCAGGGCCGTTGCCCGGCAATGGATCACGTTCTGGCCGGGCGCCTGCCCATTATGCAACTCCAGCCGGATCTGAAAGCCGTCCGGGTGGGATTCGCGGCCGACGGACAAAACGCGAATCGGGCGGGGCCGCTCGTTGTCCAACACGATCCCCTTGAGCAGACGCATGTCATCCAGGCCGGTCAGGACCATCCCGGGATGATCGTGAAGTGCACCGTGACCGAGCCACTCCGCTATCAGCGCCATCGGAACAACGGGGTTTCCGTCCAGCCGATGATCGTCCAGAACCGGGTAGCTTTCCAGACTGACGACGCCCTGGAAGGCGGTGGTGGTGGGCGCATGGGACGCCTCGGAAGGCGACGGAGGTTGCGTGTCCTGTTGTGAGCGGTCTCCGTCCGCCGGAAGTTCGGCGCCGATCACCACCTCGACCGCTTTGTCGGCGCCCGCGCGCATTTCGGCGGTCAGTGCGCGCGTGCCGGCCGGCATGGAAATCAGCGGAATGCCGCGGCGTGCGAACGCTTTTTTGAGCGCCGCCGAAACCATGCCCCCGTCCCAAGGCCCCCAGTTGATGGACTTGACCCGGCAGTTCGTTCGCGCGAACGCTTCGCACTGGGCCATTTTGTTGAGGGCTTCGTTGGCGGCGGCATAATCGGCCTGGCCGACGTTGCCGAAACGGGCGGCGACGGAGGAAAAAAGGACGATCCATTCAAGCGGGTCGTCGGCCGTGGCCCCCAGAAGGTTCTGCAGACCCCGTACTTTGGTGTCGAAAACCCGTGCAAACTGCTCGGGGGTTTTTTCGATGATGAGGCGGTCCTGCAGAATGCCGGCCCCATGAATCAGGGCCTTGACGGGGCCATGGACCATACGGACATCGTTGATCACGGCTTTCAGTTTGGGGCCGTCGCAGATGTCGACGGCATAATAGCGTGCGGACGCACCGGCGGTCGCCAGGTCGGCCAGGGTGGTATTGATTTCGCGATTCTGCATCAGGCGCCGGTAAGCGGCCTCGACCGCCTGGGGCGTCGGTTGCTCATGTTTGAATTCATGCGCCATGATCGCTTTTTTGATGGCTCCCTGCGCATTGAGGCCCTGAAGCCATTCGGGTTCGTCAAAAGGCTGAGGGGAGCGGCCCAGGAGGATAAAGGTCAGCGGCCGCGAACGGGCCAGCGCCACGGCCGCGGCGCCGGTCACCCCGCGGGCGCCCCCCGAGACGACCACGACCGCATTGTCTTCCAAAGGGACAGGTTCCGGGGATGCATCGTCCGCGGAGGTGGTTTCCAGCGCCAGGCGGCAGGCCCCGTCGGGGGCCAGGCCGATTTCGACGGGCATTTCCACGTCGGCATGGAAAAGGGTGTCGGTCACCTGGCGGGCAATACCGGGATTGTCCTGCCAGTCGGGGGCGACATCCAGGGCCCGGCAGGAGACGTTCTCCCACTCCAGAGCGGCGGTCTTGGCCAATCCGGTCAACGCGCCTTGCAGGGGTCGCGCCAGCGGGCCGCCGCCGAAACCGTGCCGCCCGTCCATGCGCGCAATGGTGGCCAGAAAAGCGCCGCCCTGTTTGGCCGAGGCCTGAAGCGACGGCCCCAGATGTTTCAGCAGCTCAAAGGCATGTCCGGCCAGGTTCCGGTCGTCTTCGCTGGTTTGCTCGGAACCGCCTTCGGCCTCGCCGACGATGATCAAACCGCAGGCATCGGGTAGAGTATCACGGTGGGCCAGAATATCCGCTGATATCTGAACGGTCCGCAGCCCCGCCTGGGAAAGGGTGTCGGCCAAGGCATGCGACAGGCCGGCCTTGTCGGTGGTTAAATAGACGCGCCGCCCGGCAGGTAGATCGGGACGGGTGGCCCGGGGAATTTCCAGGGGCGTCACACGGACGATCCGACGCAGGGGCGACAGCTCGACGGCCGGGGTCTGTTCGGGCGGTGCAGGGGCTTGCGCGGCGGAAGGCGGCGGGGCCGCCGGTGTGTTCTGATCCAGGTGGGCAACGATTTGTCCGAGGGTCTTGAGTCCGGCCATGTCCTCCGGAGCGACGGCGGGCAGTTCGGGGAGGCGGCCTTCAAGGGTCGACAGGATTTCGACGCGTTTGATGGAGTCGATGCCCAGGTCGGATTCGATCTCCATCTCCGGCGTCAGCATGGTGACAGGGTAGCCCGTCAGCTCGCTGACCACCGCCATTACCGTCGTGGCGATTTCCGCGGGCGAGGCGGAAGGTTGCACCGCGGCTTGAGCCGTCGGCGCCGCCGCATCCCCCGCAGTGGGGGCCAGTTTGGCTGCGATCTGGCCCAGGGTTTTGAGCTCGGCCATTTCGTCAGGCGTCACCGCGTTCAGGTCGGGCAGGCGATCTTCCAACGCCGACAGGATCTCGACGCGTTTAATGGAGTCGATCCCCAGGTCCGATTCCACATTCATGTCGAGGCTCAGCATGTCCGGGGGGTAGCCGGTCAATTCGCTGACCACGCCCACGAGAATGGCGGCGATATGGTCGTCCGCCTGGCCGGCAGCCGCCGGGGGAGAGGGGGCCGTGGGCAGTGTCGCATCGGCCGCTGAAGACGCCGAGGACGACCCTGCCAGGAATTCGGCCACCTGGCCGAGGGTTCGGAGCTGCGCCATCGTTTCCGGACTGCTGTCCGGAAGGACGCCCGTTCGTTCCTCCAGCGTCGAGAGGATCTCGACGCGCTTGATGGAATCGATGCCCAGATCCGATTCGAGATCCATCGCCATACCGAGCATGTTCTCGGGGTAGCCGGTCAATTCGCTGACCACCTGGCGTAGCACATCTTCGGCCGCGGACGAAGACGCGGCGACCGGACGATCCGGCGGGGCGCTGGAAGGTGGGGGCGCGGCGACTTTCGGGACCGGATTGGGCGCCGTCGCGGCTGCAGGGGCGGAGAGCGTCGCGGCAGGGGGCGTCGGCGGCGCTTGCTCCGGGAGCGGCATCGCAGCGTGCGATCGCGTCTGCGCATCCGGGGTTCCGCTGATGCCCAGCGCCGCTTCGGCAAAGCGCTTCGTGCTGGCCATCATTTCCTGGAGTGTGCGACTGGCCTGCTCCTGAGTCTCCAGAAATTGATGATGCGCCGCGGTGGTCTGTTGCTGAAGGGCCTGGAGCGATTGCAGCCCCTGCTGGACAAGTTCGAAAGCATCCCGGATCCGGGAAGCGTCAGGGTTGTCTGGTTTGGGCATTGGTTTGATGCTCCCCGGGGGGGTTAACGCTGTTTCGCTAGCGGCGGCCCGCGGCCGGTGTGCGTCTGTAGCTGCGGCTGGACGGGGTTGTGGCACGGGTCCGCCCGCGCCTTCCGGCGGCGACGCCGGCATTCCGGCCGCCGGGGAACGGTCCGTCGCGTTGCGGTCAGCGGCTTTTCGGGGTTTGGGTTGACGAAAATTGGCGCCCGAAATCGGAACCTTCATCCGGGGACGTCGGGGTTTGCCGTTGGGGGCCTCCCATTGGGAAAAATCCACCGCGCAGCCAAGGGCGGCCAGCTTGGAGAGAAGCGTGGCCAGATCATCGATGCCGAAGGTGCGACCGCCACCGGCGTCGGCCGCCATGGCCTGGACCGCCTGTCCCTTGAGGATTTGGCGTACGAGCCCGGTAAGAACGGTCTTGGGGCCGACCTCGACGAATATCCGGGCGCCCGCCTGGAAAAGGTTTTCGATCTCGTCGACGAAATTGACGGGATTTAGCAGGTGATCCCCGAGAATGGTTCTGATCTGATCGGGTTCGTTCGGGTAGGGCCGGCCGGTCGTATTGGCCAGAACCGCGATATCTCCGGGGAGGAAAGGGGTTTCCTGCAGCGCCGCGGCGAAAGGCGCCTGGGCGTCCTGCATCAGGCGGCTGTGGAAGGCGGCCGCCACGGGCAGTCGGATGGTCCGGAACTTATGCTTTTTGCAGGCCGCCTCGGCCTGTTCGATGGCCGCCACCGATCCCGAAAGCA
Organism: Desulfobacterales bacterium; assembly: GCA_030066455.1. The sequence continues at coordinate 27,664 of JASJBQ010000035.1, read as the reverse complement.
CCCCCTGGCTGGGGCTGTTGCGATTGGCCAGGACGACGTCCAGGTTTTCGGAAGCCAGCAGAGCGTCCAGCTTGTCGAGTGGCGCCTTGACCGCCGTCATGGTGCCGCTGGATGATCCATCGGGGCCTCCGGCGGCCGCCATCAACTTCCCCCGCAACACGGAAAGGTCGTAGAGGGTCCCTTCATCGATCCAGCCCGCGCTGTAGAGAGCGGTCAGTTCCCCGTAACTGTGGCCGCCGGTAAATTCGGGCCGGACGCCGAAACGACGCAGGACTTTTTCCATGGCCACGCTGACGGCCCCGATGGCCGGCTGGGCCACGGCCGTGTCACGCAGGGCTTCCTCGAGCGCCTTTTCCTGCGCCTCGTCCACGAGCGGGTAGATGCGATCTGTCAGGGGAGGCGTCTGGTCGAAGTGTGCGGCCGCGGTATCCAGCGACGCCAGCGCTTCCGGAAACCAGGCGACCCAGTCGCGCCCCATCTGGAGGTATTGGCTGCCTTGGCCGGGGAAGAGAAAAGCCACCGGTCCGGGTTTGGCCCCCTGGCCGTAGAAACAGGAACGGCCGAACCAGAAGGGCTGATCGCCGTTGGCTTCAAGCCCCTGATGGCCTTCATCCAGGACGGACGGCCAGTTCCATTCAGGTCCGTCGTCGCCCTCTTCGCGATGCAGGATCATAATGAGCCGGTGGGCGGCATCGGGGTCGAAGTTCTGGCGCGTCTCGAGGGCGGCATGGGGCAGATCCGACGGGGTTTCGACTTGACGGAGGCGCTGGCGCAACTGCCCGAGCGCGTCAACGAGTTCAGGATGCGTGTTCGCCCCCAGGGGGATGATTTCGATCGATCCGTCCCAGGCCACCACGCTGCGTTCCGGCTGGTCCTCTTCGAGTACCATGTGGAAATTGCTGCCGCCGAATCCAAAGGCGCTGACGCCTGCCCGGCGGGGCTGCGCCTGGCGGCGGAACCAGGGGCGGGCGGCGGCGTTGAGGTAAAACGGGCTGTCCGCCAGGCCGATTTCCGGGTCGGGCTGTTCGATTTTGAGGGTCGGCGGCAACACCTTGTGATGCAGGGCCAACACAGCCTTGATCAGTCCGGCCGACCCGGCGGCCGCCTTGGTATGGCCGATCATGGATTTGACCGACCCCAGGGCACAATGCTTGTGAGCGCCGTTTTCATCGAAAAGCATCTTGAGGGCCTCGATCTCGATCTTGTCGCCCACGCGGGTGCCGGTGCCGTGGGCTTCGATCAGATCGACCGACCGGGGGTCGACGCCGGCGGCGGCATAGGCCCGGCGCAGGGCCTTGAGCTGCCCTTCCGCCCGCGGTGCATAGATGCTCTGGGATTTGCCGTCGCTGCTGGCACCGATGCCCCTGATGACGGCGAGTACCCGGTCGCCGTCGTTCCGAGCGTCTTCCAGGCGCTTGAGAAGCAGAATGCCGACCCCCTCCCCCAATACCGTACCATCCGCATCCTGGGAAAAAGGGCGTACGTCCCCGGTGGGCGAGAGAATCTGCGTGCGGGCAAAGCACATGTGCATGAAAATGTCGTTGAGCGTGTCCACCCCGCCGGTCACGACCATCTTGCTGCGCCCCGTATAGAGTTCCAGGAGGGCCAGATTGATGGCACTCATCGAACTGGCGCAGGCCGCGTCGACCACGCAGTTGGTGCCGTTCAGGTCGAGACGGTTGCAGATGCGGCCGGCCACGACGTTGCCCAGCAGTCCAGGGAAGGAGTTCTCCTGCCACTCGACATATTCGTCCGCCAGCGATTCCATGACCTGCCGGGCCTTGTCCGGATCGACCTGGGCGTCGGCGAGGGCCTTCTTCCATTTGGGCCAGCTCAGGCGCGAGCTCAAGGGGATGACCAGTTCCTGGGTGCCGGTAACGCCCAGGATCACGCTGGTGCGATCACGGTCGAAGTCGACATCGTTGCCGTAGCCTGCCGTATCAAGGGCCGTTTTAGCGGCCATCAGTCCGATGAGTTGGGAGGAGTCCGTCGATTCCAGATTGGACGGCGGTATACCGAATTCCGTCGGGTCGAAGGCCAGGGGCGACAAAAAACCACCCCGGCGGCAGTAGACATGGTCCTTGCGGCCGGGGTCGGCGTCGAAGTAGTCGGCCGGCGACCAGTGGGTGGTCGGAACATCGGTGATGGCGTCTTTGCCGTGATAGAGCAGGTGCCAGTAGGCATGGGCCCCTGTGGCCCGCGGGAAGAAACACCCCAGTCCGATCACGGCCACCGGTAGGGTCGATTTGTCTGTTGCTGTCATGGCGGTATCGATTCTCGTCGTCATTGGTTGGGATCGAACTTGGTCATATAATACTTTATTCCTGTGTTTGCAACGACTTGTTTGATGTCGGCAGATTGACATATTGACTATACAACTATATAAGCAGTGGCCATGCTTCGTTTTTATTCCAGCCGCGAAATCTCCCGCTTGCTGATGATCCCGCTCAATCGCTGGAAACGTTGGTCGCGGGAATTCCTGCCGCCCGATCCCCTGGGAGGACTTCAATCCGGTTACGCCCGCCAGTTCAGCCCGCGTGAGGCGTTTATCGTCTATCTGGGAGGATTCATGGTTTCCGGACTGGGCTTGTCCATCCCCCAGGCACGGCAGGTGATCGCCGATATCAGCGGATGGATGCAAGGCCGGATACTGGACGGGCACCTTGTCAGGCCCACCGCCGGCAATGGCGGCGCCGTCGGTGGGCCGCGATATGAAATCCACATCTTAGATAGGGGGCCTGCGCCGGAGGAGGGGCGTGGAAGCGTTCGTCTGACCTACCATATACGAGAAATCGAGAACCGGCAGAAAACGACCGGCGAAAACCCGGCCCGCTGGCAGGAAAGCTACACCGAAACAACCCTCATGCCCTCTGCGGTTCGCTTCGAGGGCGGATTCCCACCTGTTCGCCGCCTCTTGGAGATTTCGAATGTGGCGGATCGGTTCGCCAACCGTCTTAAGGCCCCCTGAGAGATAGCCAGCGCCCGCCATCCGTTTGCATCGGGTGCCCAGACGGCAGCCTTAGTCCAACGGTTCGCCGTCAGGAATCAGCGGAGAGCAGCGAGCGGATTTTTGAAAGCGGCAGGGGTTTGAAGCGGCTGATCGCCGCCGGCAGCCGAACGCCCTGCTGCCGGAGCGCAGCGGTGCGTGCCTCCACCGCTGCTCCCAGCATCAAGTTGAGGGCCACGCCGACGCATTCACGCTGTTGCGGCTGCTCGAGGTCGGAACCCCGGGTCCACTGGTTGAAGGCACCGATCGCGGGACCGCACCAGATCTGGTAGTCCATCTGGCGCGAGGGTTCGCCGGTGTTGGCCCATTTCGAAGATTTTCCCAGGTAGGCCCGGAACACCAGCGCCATTTTGTGGCGGGGATCCTTATCGGCCCGTTCGATCTGCCGCGGGTCGCGCTGATGGAAGAAATCGCGGGTCTGGCGCCACTCTTCATCGAAGGTGCAACGGAAAAAATCGCGTTCGAGCAGGACACGGTCTTTGGCGGGAATGCGATCCCAGTCGTCGTACTGCCGGTAGAAATCATAGAGTTTCTGGGCACGCAAGGCGAACATCGTCCCCCGCTTGAGGACCTGGACCCGGACGCCCATTTCGAACATGTCGGCCGAGGGCGCCATGGCCACGTCCGCCTGCTGCGCTTCCGCCAGCATCTGGCGCACACGATCCGAGGTGCCCGACTCGACACAGGCCTGGTTTACCGTGCCGGTGAGAATATAGTCGGCCCCCATGGCAAATGCCGCCGCCGCTGCCTGGGGTGTCGCAATACCGCCGGCCAGCCCGACATTGATCGGTTCGGCATAGCCGTAGTGGGCCGCCATTTCATCCCGCAGCCCCATCATGGTGGGCAGGAGCGTGAGCGCCTGCCGGTTGTCGGTGTGGCCGCCGGAATCGGCTTCCGCGGTCAGATCGGAGGCCACCGGGACCGTTTGCGCCATTTCGGCTTCGGCCTCGGAAAGCGTGCCCTCCTGAACCAGGTGGGCCAGCAGTTTTTCCGGGGGCGGCGCGAAAAACTGGCGGGCCACCTCCACCCGGGAGACTTTGGCCACCACCCGGTTAGGGCAGACGACGCGTCCCTGGCCATCGCGGTGGATGCCGTGGAGACGGTAGCGGATCAGGGGCAGAGTGAGCCGCAGGTAGGCCGCGGCGCTGATGTTGCGGACCCCGCGGCGAAGATAAAGGTCCGCCACCGCGGCTTCCATCTCGGGTTCGTGGGGGCTGTGAATCAGGTTGAACCCAAACGCCCCCTTGGGCAGCATGGCTTCCAGACGGTCGATGGCCGGTTCGATCCGGTCCGGGGTCAGCCCGGCGGCACCGAAGAAGCCGATCATGCCGGCATTGCCGGCGGCGGCCACCATCTCGACCGAGGTGATGCCGTTGGCCATGGCCCCCATGACGTAGGCGTATCGCAGACCGAAGGCTTGGCGGAAAGCGGCGCTGCCCAGGGTCTGCGGCGAAACGGGTGGCACCCAGGCCACCAGCGGAAAATGCCGCGCCGTTGCGTCGCCGCGCCCTATGGATTGGCCGTCGACGATTGCCCGGCCGCTGGTCGCCACGGCCAGCCGCGATTGATGACGAACAAGAAAAAGCGGAGCGCCTGCCCGCAAAAGGGCCGCTTCCAGCGCATAGCGACCTTCCTGCGGGATCTCGTCTTCGTCGGGCTGCCAGGTTCCGATGGTTGTGGTCGTAATCGGTTCGTTCCCCTGCATGTTGGCATTCTCCACGTTTTCCGTTGCCAGAGGTGGCGCAACTTAATGAAAAATGAATCCGGCTGTCAACCGTGTCCGGTCGTCAGCCGCGGGGATGGTAGCGGCGGTGAACGGCTTTTAAACGCTCGGTGGTGACGTGGGTGTATATCTGGGTGGTGGCGATATCGGCGTGCCCCAGCATCATCTGGACGGCCCGCAGATCGGCGCCCCCCTCCAGAAGATGGCTGGCAAAGGAATGCCGCAGGGTGTGTGGACTGATATCGGCACGGATGCCGGCCTGGCGCGCGTACTTCTTGACGAGTTTCCAGAAACCCTGGCGCGTCATGGGGCGACCCTGCCGGGCCACGAAGACGTGCGAGCCGACACGCTGCTTCATCAGCTGCGGCCGGCCGGTCTCCAGGTAGGACCGGAGCGCGGTCTGGGCCTGGCGGCCGATGGGAACGATCCTTTCCTTGGAGCCCTTGCCGCGCACCCGTACGAACCCGGCCTCCAGATTCAGGTGCTTGAGATCGAGCGCGACGAGTTCACTGACCCGCAATCCGGCGGCATAGAGCAGCTCGAGCATGGCCGCATCGCGTTGGCCCCGGGATTGCTCGCGGTCGGGGGCCCCCAGTAGCCGGCGAATCTCCTCGACGGGGATGACGCCCGGAAGGTGCCGCCCGGATTTGGGCAGATCGATCAGGCGAGTCGGATCGCCGGGGATGATTTTTTCATTCAGCAGAAAGCGGAAAAAGCCGCGCAGGGAGACGAGATGCCTGGCCCGCGAGCGGGGTTCCAGCCCCTGGCGGCGCAGATCGATGAGGTATTTCAGGACGGCCGCCGGATCGGCAGCGGCGAAGTGCCGAAAACCGGCGTCGCGAAAAAAGGCGGCAAAGCGCATGAGATCCCGCCCGTAGGCCTCTCGCGTGTTGGGCGCCAGGCCCTTTTCGACGGTCAGATAGGCCAGATAACGCTCGATGCATTCGTCGAGGTGATCAGGCGCCGTAGGGGGTGGTGCTGGCATCGGCTCCTTCCCGAAATAGCCATCCGGTAAGCTGGGAGCGTACGCTTGTTGCGGGCCTCACGGCGGCAGAAGGCAGTCTTCCAAATCCAGGGTGTTGAGGACCTCCGCGCCGTCCGCTTTGACCCACACCTGGTTTTCCAGGCGGATCCCGCCCCACCCCGGAAGATAGATGCCCGGCTCGACGGTGACGAGCATGTCCGCCTTGAGCACATCGTCACTGCGCGGACTCAACCGAGGGGCTTCATGGATAAAAAGACCGGTGCCATGGCCGAGGCTGTGACCGAATCGGCCTTCGAATCCGGCATCACGGATGATCCCGCGTGCCACCGCGTCCACATCGCGACCGGATTGTTCGGCCCGGATGGCGTCGATCGCCGCGGTCTGCGCCTGTTGGACCGTGCGGTAGCATTCCTTGAACTTCGCATCCGGGGTGCCGCAGAACAGCGTGCGGGAGATATCGGAACAGTAGCCGTCGACCCGGGCACCCCAATCAAGCAGCAGCGGTTCTCCCGGCTGCAGACGGCGCCGGCCGGGGACGGCGTGGGGCAGGGCGCTGTTGGGCCCGGATGCGACGATGATGGGAAAGGACGGCCCCTCGGCGCCGGAGGCGCGCATCAAATCCTCCAGCATCCTGGCGATTTCGGCCTCGGTCATGCCGGGGCCGATGGCGGTCCGCAGTTCCCTGAAAGCGCGTTCCGCGCAGGTTATCGCCCGTCGCGTGGCAGCAATCTCCTGTGCGTCCTTGCATGCTCTCTGGGCTTCGACGACCGCTTCGAGGGGGACGAGTTCAATATCCTTCCCGGACTTTTTGATCCGAGACGACAGTTCCAGATGCTGCCGGACCGACAGGCGCGTGCTTTCGAACCCCACCCGGCGGCAGCCAAGCTCGGCAAAGCGGCCGGACAACTCCTCCAAGAGTCCGTTGCGGTAGCAGACGACCTCGAAACCGGCGGCCTCTTCCCGGGCCTGAAGGTCATAGCGCGAATCGGTGGCCAGGAACAATTCTTGGGCAGTGATGATCAGCATACCGGCGGTTTCGTCAAACTGGCCGTCTTCGGCGCTGTAGCCGCTCAGGTAACGGCGATTGGCCTCGATGGCGACCAGAAAAACGTCGAGGCTGAGCGTCTGCATGGTTGCGCGCAACCGTTCGATGCGCTGCGGGTAGGGCATTTTGTCTGTCATGGGATCCTCTGCGCCTCCTATGCCTGCGGATGCCGCGATTTATAGGCAAAGGCCGGGTCGAAATCAAGGGTTCCGACGACGCCGGCTCCATGGCGTTGCAACGGCCGCGAGGGGTTTAATTCGCTTGACACGGTTCGGCAATTGACAAATAAACGGTGCTCAGCACTTCCCAACCTGCAACCGATGCCAGTCACGCCCATCCCCAACACCGGCGTGGACCCAACTGGAAATAAAGAGGAATACGGGTGACGATTCAACTGGACGATCTACCGGAAATTTATGAACAGAGCATCAAGAACTACCATATGCTCATGTCGCGGCGCGTCAAAGATATCCTCGTCGTGGCCAGCCTTTACGACGCCTGCATCATCAACCAGGAGCAGCGACTCGAGGAGCGGATTGCGACGCTCTATCACCACCGCCCCCCCCGCGTCACCTGGGTGCACACGGCGGTTGATGCGATGGCCAACCTGGATGAAAAGGATTTCGATCTGGTGGTCACGACCCTCCAGGTCAGCGACGCCCAGGCGTCGGAACTGGCCACCGACATCAAATCCCGCTGGGCGCGCATGCCCGTCATGTTGCTGGCACATGCCCCCGAATCGGTGCGCCACCTTCGACAGGGACGCACCACGCCGGCCGGCGTCGATCAGGTGTTCGTCTGGTCCCACGACACAGAGCAGGTCATGGCCATGATTCATTGCGCGGAAGACATGCTCAACGTCCGTCAGGATACCCAGCGCTGCCGCGTTCCCGTTATCCTGCTGGCCGGGGCTTCCGCTGCAGCGATCGCTTCAGTGCTGCCGATGGTGTTTCGGGAGTTGAGAACCCAGACGGAATTGAGCGCCCGCGACGGGCGCGACGCGGAGATGCGGCGGTTGCTGCGCAAGGCTCGCCCCCGGGTGGTCATGGCGGCGAATACCACGGCGGCCGACGCGATCCTGGAGACCTTCGCCCCATACCTCCTGGGCGTGATCGGCGCCTGGTCACCGCAGGATGATCCCTCCGGCGGCGGCGTTGAGGAAGGGGGCCTCGAACTGCTGGCGGCGATTCGAAAAAACCATGCCCGATTGCCGGTTCTCTGGGTGGATGTCGAAGCCCGGCACCTGGAGCGGATTGCTTCGATGGAGGGGGTCGATGTGCACGTCCGCGGCAATGACACCGCGGCCGCGATCGCCGATTTCATGCGGCGGCGTCTCGGTTTTGGCGCCATGGCGATCCGCGGCGAAGACGGCCGGGTGGCGGCGCAGGCGGAGACGCTGGCCGAACTCGAACCGTTGGTGAACTCCCTGCCGGATGCGGTGCTCTGCGATCATATTCAGAGTCACGATGTCACCCGCTGGCTGCGTGCCCGCGGCGAGCTTCTGCTGGCCGAGCGGTTACAGACCCTGGATCCGGCCGCACCGGAGAACGGCCGGCGCGGCGCATGCCGCGAGATATTGATCAAGCTTTTCAGGGCGCGCCGCATCAACCGCTTGCAGGAGACGATTGCCGCATTCGATCGCCAGGCGTTCGATCCCGCGCAGGGGTTTTACCGTATCGGCCGGGGGTCGATGGGCGGTAAGGCGCGCGGGCTGCTTTTTCTGGCCTCGCAGCTGGGAAAGGATCCGGCCTGGGCGCAGAATTACCCGCAGATCGACATGGTCGTGCCCCGGGCCCTTGTGGTGACCACCGACATCTTCGATGACTTTATCGATGCCAATGATCTGCAGGTTCGGGCCCGCACGCAGATGACCGATGCGGCGATCGCCGATCGATTCACGGCGGCCCCGCTGCCGGCATCGGTCGTCGACGACCTGGACGCCTACCTGGCGCGGGTGGACCGGCCGCTGGCCGTACGCTCTTCAAGCCTGCTGGAGGATTCGCTCTCACGCCCCTATGCCGGCATTTACAAGACCTACATGCTGCCCAACGATCATCAGGACCGGCGGGTGCGCCTGGAAGAACTCATGACGGCCGTTAAACTGATCTATGCTTCGACTTTTTTCGAGGAACCGCGCGCTTTCGCCGCCCGCACCCAGCAGAAGCCGGACGAGGAGAAAATGGCCGTGGTGATCCAGCCCCTCGTCGGGCAGCACCACGAGGGTCTCTACCTGCCGGCGGTCTCCGGCGTGGCGCAGTCCATCAACTACTACCCCATGGCACCGGTTCAGCCCGAGGACGGCATCGCCAGCATCGCCGTCGGCCTGGGAAAATCGGTGGTGGACGGCGAGCGGGTGCTGCGCTTCTGTCCCCGCTATCCCCAGCACCTGCCCCAGTTTTCCACCGTCGATGACATTCTCGACAACGCACAGCGCCACTACTACGGGTTGAAAACGAAAGCGTCGCCCCTGGTTCTCGGCCCCGATGCCGACGCGACCCTGGACAAGCGCGAAATCGGTGACGGCGATCCCCCGGATCTGATGCGCCTGAGCACCAGCACCTACCTGCCGGAGGAGCACCGCATCAAGGATGCGGCCGTCAGCGGGGGCTATCCGGTCGTCACCTTTGCCCCGCTCCTGAAATACGAAATCCTGCCGCTGCCGGCGATCCTGGACGACCTGCTTGCCGCCGGCAGGAAGGGTATGGGGCGCGCCGTGGATATCGAGTTCTGCATCCATTTCCCCGAGGAGAAGGCCGGACGGGCGCAGTTGTCGATCCTACAGATCCGACCCATGGCCGGCCGGGCCGAGGCCGACGCGGTCGCCATTCGCGAGGACGACCGCCGGCATGCCTTCTGCTATTCGGAAAACGCCATGGGAAACGGCATCCTCTCCGATCTGGTCGATATCGTCTACGTCAAACCGGCGGATTTCGACCCGGCCAAAACGCCCGAGATCGCCCGTGAAATCGCCCGCGTCAATGCCGAGCTGAGCAAAAGCGGGCGACGCTACCTGCTGATCGGTCCGGGGCGCTGGGGTTCGGCCGACCCCTGGCTGGGCATCCCGGTGAACTGGGCCCATATTTCCGGGGTGGCGGCCATCGTCGAAACCACCCATGAGGCCTTCAATGTCGATCCGTCCCAGGGCTCGCACTTCTTTCACAACCTGACCTCGCTGGGGATGAACTATCTCAACATTACCGCCGGCGGCGAGGACTTCATCAAACTCGGTTGGTTTGCATCTCACCCGGTGACGCGGGTGACGCGTTTTCTCTCTCATATCCGGCTGGAGCGGCCGGTCGTCATCAAGGTGGACGGGCGCCGTTCGTGCGGCATCATCCGTGATTCGCGTTGAGGTGCGCTTTTGATGATCCACCCTGCAGCACCGCCTGAAACGCCGAATCCGTGCCATTGATCACGGCCTAGCGGCAATGACCGCCGCGCGTTCCCTCTTCCTGCCAGCGACCTTGATCCAGTCGCCACCGGCCTTCCGACCCGTCAGGCGACGCGCGCTTGTGCTTTCTGATCCTCGAAGCGGTATTATCGTAGATTAGAGGCGTGCCGAACCACCAGGAGGACGACCATGCTGACCCTTGACGCTGTGCGCGACGCTGACCGCCGGATTCGTGATCGCATCCTGCGGACGCCTTTGGTGTATTCACCCGCCCTGAGCCGGATGTTCGCCGGCGAGATATACCTGAAGATGGAGAACTTGCAGAAAACCGGCTCGTTCAAAATCAGAGGGGCGCTCAACACGATCATGACCCGGAGCAACCGCCTGCCACCGCTGGGCGTGGTGGCCGGGTCGGCGGGCAACCACGCCCAGGGTGTCGCCCTGGCCGCCCGGCAGGCCGGTGTTCCGGCCACCATCGTCATGCCCCGGGGGGCTTCCATCACCAAACAGGAAGCCACCCGGAATTACGGCGGCCGCGTGATCATCGAAGGCCGCAACGTGTCCGAAAGCATTGCCGCGGCCCACCGTCTGGCCCGCGAGGGGCGCACGTTCATCCATCCATTCGATGATCCGGACATCATCGCCGGCCAGGGGACGGTCGCGCTTGAAATCCTGGCGGACCTGCCGGCGGTCGATACGCTCATCGTGCCGGTCGGAGGCGGCGGATTCCTCGCCGGTATCGCTCTGGCCGCCAAAAGCCTGAAGCCCGCCGTGCGGATCATCGGGGTTGAAACCACGGTCTGCCCCTCGGCCACCGCGGCCCTGGCCAAGCGGGAAGTGACCTGTGTCCAAAGCCAGTCATCGATCGCCGACGGGATCAATGTCCGTCAGGTGGGCCAAGCGCCGTTCGCGATCATGCGCACCATGGTGGACGAAATCGTCTGTGTGGACGAGGATCGCATCGCCGCCGCCATATTGCTCCTGATGGAACGCAAGAAAGTCGTGGCCGAAGGGGCGGGGGCGGCGCCGCTGGCGGCACTGATGAGCGGCGCCGTTCAGCTGGAACCGGGCGAACGCGTCGTCCTCATGGTCAGCGGCGGCAACCTGGACAGCCCCCTTTTGGGGCGAATCATCAGTCGGGGATTGACCCAGAGCGGTCGTATCATGCGCGTGGGGGTCGAGCTGCGCGACGTGCCCGGCGCGCTGGCCCGTCTGCTGGCGCGGATCGCCGACCGCAACGCCAATGTCCTGCATATCTACCACAACCGCAGCCGTGGTGATTTGCCCATCAACATCACGGTGGTCGAACTCGAACTCGAAACCCGCGGCGAAGCGCACGTGGCCGAGGTCGAGCAGGCCTTGCGCGATGCCGGCTATGCCCTGATTCCCTGCTGAATCCGGAAGCGATGCTCTCTAATGCCCCGGGCGATGGATCGGGAACCGACAGGCCGCTTGACGTCCGCGTTACCGGCCTTGCCGGACGGCTTGCCTGTTGGATGGCATCGTCTCCTGTACCGGCGTGAGCGACGGCCTTCTTATCCGGGTGTCGTTTGGGATCCGAAGACAAGATAAAGCCATGACGCCGAATGAATTCGACGCTGCCAACCGGCTAGAGGTTGGCGGCCAGCCGCAGGTGGGATCGGCTGACGGCGATCGCGAGATCGTCGTTGACGAGCTCGTGCCGGCGCGCTTCGAAGGGCAGGTAGACCAGGAGGTATTTCCGGGGCCGGATGGTGACGGCGGGCAGCAGTTCGAGAACCCGGCTGGCCGGTTTTAGAAACCCGGCCAGGTTGATCTTGAGCATATCCAGCGCCTCCTTGACAGGCAGGTTGACGGTTTGCATCCGCTTCTCGGGAAGTGTGCGGTCCGTTGCCGCGAACGGCTCGGCCAGGGTCAGGGCGCGGGCCAGGCGCAGCAGAACGCCGGGGCGCACCTTGAAAGCCGGCGCCCAGAAGCGGAAAGGCAGCGCTTCCCATCCGGGCTGCATGGCACGCGGCAGGTTCGCGGCGCGCACGAGATGCGCATAGTTTTCGAGGGCCAGCCCGTCGACTTCGGCTTTGATCCGCCAGAAAGGCAGATAGACCGCGTCGGGGGTGCGGGATGCGATTCGGGCGAAGCCGACGCGTTCGAAGCCCTCGCAGCCCGGTCGCCAGAGCGACTGACAATTGCGGCAGATCAGCACGTGGGCATCCCGCTCCCCCTGCATGTCCCAGCCGCAGGCGGGGCAGAGGGTCGCAAGAAAACGGATACGCCAGTCCGGTGAGCCTCCCGGGAGTTCTTCCGCAAGGTCAAACGTTTCCGCAAGGTTGCCGACGGGTCGATTCAGGATCGCGTCGACCAGGCCATCACCGAGGTAAAACGGCGCATAGATCATGCTGAACGTTTCGCCCACGTGGGCCTGTTCGAGAACCGGCGGGGGGAATTCCGGGGAAAAGCGGTTCGCCGCCTGCGCCGCGGCTGCATCGGCATTGATTTGCGGGTGGATAAAGTGGCCGGGGGTATCCGGCGACACGAACTGCAGTTTGAGGGCCTGGCTGCGAAGACCGACGGATACGGGAAACTCGCTGCGCACGAGCGCCTGATGACTGACATCCACGAACCGGTGGGACACCCCCTGGGGGCTGTAGGCGAAAAGCATGCCTCGGAAGCGCCAGTAGGGGAAATAGATCAGCTCCCGGTCCGCAGGCGCCCTGTGCGGGAGATGGTAGCGGAAATAGCCGTTTTCAAGCAAATAGGATTTTACCCGGCAAAAGGCGCAATGGAACAGACGGTCGGTTTCGGACAACTCCGCAGGGGCGCCGCACTGGGGGCACTGGTAGTCGATGCACAGTTTAGAGTCGCTCACCGCAGGCCACACAGTAGACCGCATCGGTTAAATTCTGGTTGCGGCATTTCCCGCAGACGCGTTCGGTGGGTCGGGCCTCCGCTGCCTGGCCGCAGCGCGAACAGAAGCGGGCGTTGGGCGTGAGATTCTTGCCGCAGTGGATGCACTGGCGAAAAACCAGTTGCTGATGGCCACAGTGCGGACAGAATCGTGCGTCGGCGGGGATCGCTCCCCGGCACTCCGCACAGTGGGCCGGGTCAGCGGCGGGTTCGTTGGCACCGGTCGCGCCCCCGAAATGCTGCGCGAACATGGCCGGCAGCATCAATCCGATGCCGGCCCCCATGCCCGCGCCGGCTTCGCCGCCGGAGGCAGCCGCCTTTTCCATGGCCATGGCGGCTTTCATCTGCATAAGCTTGTTCATGTCCTCGATCACGCCGATGCGGCTGCGATCGTCGATGGCCTGCTGCACTTCGGGCGGCGGGGTGATGGCGTTGATGTAGAGATGGGCCAGCCCCAGACCGAAATGGCTGAAATCTTCCGTGAGCCGCTCGACCAGATCGGCGGAGAGTTCGTCGTATTTCGAAGGCAGGTTGAGGATGGAGTCGAGGCTTTCGCCCATGAAGTCATTGAAGCGCGACACGATCACCCGGTTGAGATACGTCTCGATGGCTTCGGTGGTGTAGATGCCCTGGGTCCCCACCAGGCGATTGATCATCAGGACGGGCTGCAGCACCCTCAGATTGAAAACGCCGAAGGCCCGCAGTCGGATGAGCCCCAGCTCCGAATCCTTGAAGGCCACCGGATCGCGGGTGCCCCATTTGAGATTGGTGAACGTCTTCATGTTGACGAAGTAGACCTCGGCGCGCAGCGGGCTCGAAAGGCCCCAAGGCAGGCTGGCAACCTTGGTCAGGATGGGAATGTTGCCCGTTTGGAGTGTGTGCCGCCCCGGGCCGAAAGCCTCCAGGGCTTTGCCCTTGTAGTAGAACACGGCGGCCTGGTTCGCCCGGACGGTCAACTGGGCGCCGAATTTAATTTCACCGGAACCTTCAGCGGGAATGCGGTGGACCAGTTCCCGGCCGGTGTCGTCGAACCACTCCAGGTTTTCGAGAAACACGAGATTCATCTGATTGGTGCGCATCTTGGGCCTCCTGCCGGATGGGATTATCTTCACTCAACCACGCCACAGGGGGACTGTCAAATGCAGGACGGGCCCTTCCGGCGCCGGGGGAACCTCGTTTGCGTTCGGGAAGACGAGATGGTATGAATGCCCCCGCCAACCCGGACAACGGGGATACCCGCCAACATCCACGGAGCACATCGATGCCAACCCGCATTCAAACCATCCGGAAGCGGCTTCAATTCCTCAAGGCGCCGGCCCTCGTCGTCCTGATTCTGGCCGGGTTCATCCTCGAGTTTATGGTCGAGCTGCCCTTTCGGATCGTGACCCTGACGGCCGGGAAACGCCCGTAGGCCGGCCTCGCGGCGGCCCTGCCTCCCGTCGATCTTTTTGACTTCCCGGGGACAATCCGTTATAGATGGCGCCCATGAGGCCAACGCCGCCCATCCTGACCGGACGGTCACGCTTTTCTTCCATCAGTCAACACCCAGGGAGGCCGGTATGCAGATCATCGGTATCGATGTGGGGTTCGGATTTACCAAAGCCACGGACGGTCAGGAATCGGTCGTCTTCAAATCCATTTACGGCGATGCCACCGATATCCAGTTCTGGGTCGATTTTCAGGAACGTTCGCTGACGGAGTATTTTCATGTCACGCTCGACGGCAAGTCCTATTTCATCGGCGATCTGGCCGAGCAGCAGTCGGACGCAGTGGCCTTCACCCTTGACCAGGAACGCATGGTGGCTGATTTTGCCCGGCTTCTGACGCTGACGGTGACGGGGCTGTTTCTGAAAAACGAGCAGGTGACCGAGGCGCCGATAAGCCTCGTCTCCGGACTGCCGGTCGGCTTCTACAAACAGTATCACGACCGTTTTCGCGATGCCCTCAAGGGGCGCCATACGATTACCTACCACAGCCCGGACGGCAGCCGCATCACCAAAAAGATCCAGATTGAACGTGTGCAGCTGCTGCCCCAGCCCATGGGCAGCCTGCTCAATCTGATCATGAACGACGCGGGGGCGATCGTGGACAACGATCTCGCCCAGCAGAAGATCGGCATCGTCGACATCGGTTTTCGCACCTCGGATTACACCGTGGTTGACCGCCTGCGTTACGTCGAGCGCAGCAGCCGCACGATGGATACCGGTATTTCCAAGGCCTATGCGGTTATCGCCAACAAGCTGCGCGAAAACAGCGGGGTCAACGTGGAACTCTACCGCCTCTACCGCGCCGTTCAGAACGGCACCATCAAGATGCGCGGCCAGGGTTTCAATTTTTCCAAAATTCGGGATCAGATCTACACCCAACTGGCTTCGACCGTTGCCGGCGATCTGGACCGGATCTGGTCGGGGGACTGGGACATCGAAACCATCCTTATGACCGGTGGGGGAAGCACAGAGCTTTTCGCGCATCTCCAGCCGCTTATCACCGGCAATATCCGCACCCCGTCGGCCAACAACGATCCGCGCATGTCCAACGTGCTGGGCTATTACAAGTACGGCCGCTATCTTTGGGCCCGGGGGGAATCCGCCGAAGCCAAGGACGACACGGCCGCGACCGCCGATGCCGACTGACCGCCGGGGGCGCGATCAATGTGCCCGACGACGCGTGGCGAAGCGCTGACCGGGGCTAGCCGCGGCGCCAGTACCAGATGATCAGCGGCAGCCCGATGGCAATCAGCAGGATCGCCACGCCGGGAGGGGTGAGGTAGGGGGTGTACCAGGGTTTGCGCCGGGCCCGGGCGGATTTGACTTCACTCAGAAACCAGTTGCCGAGCATGATGGCCGCGATCAGCACCGCGGCCATTTTTATCAGTTGGATCAGTGTGCCCATGGGATGATCAATGCCTGCGAGGAGCGGTTGGCGGGATTCACGTCTCGTCGGCCGGGGCCTCGGGCGTTTCGGGAGGCCGGTCGAGCACGCGGCGGATCGATTCGGCCAGGTCTTTGCGCGTCAGGGGTTTCATCAGGCAGTCCCGAATACCCAGTTGGTTGAAACGCTCCCGTGACACGAGATCGCTGTAGCCCGTAAAAAGGATGACCGGTATTTCAGGGCGAATCCGCATGATTTCCTGCGCCAGCAGATCGCCTGTCATCTTGGGCATGGTCAGGTCGGTGATGACCAGGTCGAAACGCTCCGGGTTTTCCCCGAAGAGGCTCAAGGCTTCGTCGCTGGCCGTGCAGGGCGTCACCTGGTAACCCAGCGAGGACAGGATCTCTTTGCCGATGTCGATCAGGGCGGGTTCGTCGTCGATGAAGAGAATGCGCTCGGTGCCCTCCTGGCGCTCGGGGGTGCCGGGCACGGCCGGTTTGTCTTTGGCGTCGATTTGATTCTTTTGGGGGAAGATCACGTGAAACGTGGTGCCTTTCCCGATTTCACTCTCCACCGTGATGGCCCCTCCATGGGAGCTGATGATCCCGTGAACCACGGCCAGCCCTAAACCGGTGCCTTCCCCCTTTTCCTTCGACGTAAAATAAGGGTCGAAAATGCGCTCCATGTATTCATTCGGGATGCCGTGGCCGGTATCCTTGATGGTCAGCTCGATGTAAGGGCCTTCCGGAATCCCCCCCAACTGCGCCGCCTTGTCATGGTCGATATCGATATCGCCCAGTTTGACTTCCAGAACACCGCCGGCCTTGCGCATGGCGTGATGGGCGTTCGAGCAGAGGTTCATCATGACCTGGTGGATTTGAATGGGGTCAGCCTCCACCACGGCGTTGTTGTTGAGGTTGCGTCCTTTGATCTCGATGGTGGCGGGCAGGGAGGCCCGGATCAGTTTAAGCACCTCCTTGACGATCAGGTTGATCTGGACGGCCTGTTTTTCCTGCTCGCTCTGGCGGCTGAAGGAGAGAATCTGATTGATCAGGCCCTTGGCGCGCTGGCTGGCCGTAAGGATATTGTCCAGTGCCTCGCTGGGGTTTTTGCCCTGGCTGGCATGAATGCCGGCGATCTCGGTATAGCCGAAAATCGATTGGAGGATATTGTTGAAGTCGTGGGCGATGCCGCCGGCCAGTGTGCCGATGGCCTCCATTTTCTGCGCCTGGCGCAGCTGCGAGCGGAGTTTGGCCTTCTCTTTTTCGGCCTCGATACGTTCGGTGATGTCACGGGCGATGGTCAGCACCGCCGGTTGGTTGTCGTACTCGATCGCCCGGCAGCTGGCTTCCACCGGTACGATCGTGTCGTCTTCGGCCTGGAGGGCCGTCTCGAATATGATGTGCCGCAGCCGCCGGAGTTCATCCATGCGTTCAGGCCAGAAGGGCGCATGCTCGGGCGAGATGATATCCATCGTCGTCTTGTTGAGCATGTCGTGTCGCGATAACTTCAGCTTTTCGCAGGCGACCCGATTGCCGTCGATGATCTGGCCTTTGAAATCCATGACGAAAATGGCATCACCGGCGCTTTCGAAAAGAGTCTTGTAACGGTTGGTCGAAGCCATCAGGGCCTTGACCGTGCAGACATCGAAGGAAAGGCTGCGAAAGTCGGAGTTGTCGTCTCGGTTATCGCGGTTTTTACTCATCACCCAATGCTTTGCTGGAGTTGTCGACTGACGTCGCATCGTCGCGTTGGCTTACAAACCGGCGGCTGGCCGCCCGCCTTCGGCCATTGACGGACGAACGGCTTTGTCTGCGATGTTGTATCAAGTCAAATCTTTATTGTAAATACAGTTTATTACCGTGTCGGCCCCCGTGAAGTTCGTCGTGACGAAATGCCTTTGACTTATCGGAATTGAACATGGTATGTTTCGCGTTCCATTGGCTTGAACCAACAAAGGTAGGGCGGTTCAGGCCGGGTGCCGAAGGGTCCGGGACGGTGCCCAACGCATGGTGAATGCGAGCGTCGGCGGGTCCGGCGCTCACTTCTGTGGATTGCAAAGGATTAGGAAAAAGTTGGTACGCCTGGCAGGATTCGAACCTGCGACCTACGGCTTAGAAGGCCGTTGCTCTATCCAGCTGAGCTACAGGCGCATGGCTTCAAGGTCGTCGATGCCCTCCGCCCCCGGGCAGCCGGGATTGGGGGGCGGGATCTCTTCGGCCGCCTGAGTGAAACCGCTCGTTAGCATAAGCCTATTTTATTGTCCACCGAAAACGAACCGGGACAAGTTTGAGCCTGACCCAACTGCGTTAATCGATGAAACCAGCCCAAGCGCATGTATTCCCGCCCTGCATTTCTTGACAACCGCCGCCGTTTGAATACGGCCAGAAATCTTCGGGTAGCAATCAAATCAAAGGCGCCATGACTCCAAAAGCAAAGAAAAAAACCGTGAAACGCACCGCCGCCAAGACGCCCGTAACCAAGAAGCGATTGGCGGCCAAGACCAAGGGGGGCAAGGCCCGCAAAAAGCCTATCCAGCGTCCGGTGATGCCATCAAAGACCCCCGGCGTCGAACCTGAAACCCCAGGGACGGCATCCGCGACGGTCGCCAAAAAGAAGGCCGCCAAAAATAAGAAAACCGCAGCCGCCACCAAGACCCGGGCCAAGAAGACCCCTCGCGCCAAGCGTGCCCGCCGCACGAGCCTGAAAACCGAAGGGCTCGAACCGGTTGCGGCGAAAAAAGCCAAACCCAAAGCGAAAGCCGCGGCGGGCAGCGACAAAGCGCTGGTCAAATTCGATCCCCTTCAGCGCTATCTTGCCGAGATCAGCAACTACCGCCTATTGACCCGGGAAGAAGAGCGCGAGCTCGGTATCCGCGTGCGGGAGTACGGCGACAAGGAGGCGGCTTATTCGCTGGTGACCTCCAACCTGCGCCTGGTGGTTAAGATCGCCCTGGAGTTTCAGCGGGTGTGGATGCAGAACCTGCTCGATTTGATCCAGGAGGGCAACATCGGTCTGATGCAGGCGGTGCGCAAATTCGACCCGTACAAGAACGTGAAATTTTCCTACTACGCCTCCTTCTGGATTAAGGCCTATATCCTCAAATTCATCATGGACAACTGGCGTTTGGTGAAAATCGGCACGACCCAGGGACAGCGCAAGCTTTTTTTCAAACTCAAAAAGGAAAAGCAGAAGCTCATCGAGCAGGGCTTCGATCCCAAGCCCAAGCTCCTTTCGGAACGCCTGGGGGTGTCGGAAAAAGAAATCGTCGACATGGACCAGCGCCTGGACGGCTGGGACGTCTCGCTTGACGCCCCCCTGAAGGATGATTCGGACACCGAGCGCATCGAATTTCTGAGCACGGAAAGCGTTTCGGCCGAAGACCAGGTCGCCAAAAAAGAAATCGAGGTGCTGCTGCACAATAAAATTGATGAGTTTCGCAAAAACATGACGGATCGCGAAAAAGAGATCTTCGACCTGCGTATTTTTTCAGACACGCCGGTCACCTTGCAGGAAATCGGTGACCGTTACGGTATCAGCCGTGAACGCGTGCGGCAGGTGGAGAAGAACATCATCAAAAAGATGCGGGAATTCTTCAAACGCGAAATCCCGGATTTCTCGGCTTACACCGAAGGACAGGAAGCCGAATAGCGCATCTCAAGTCGGCCGCCGGTGAAGCGCCCGTCCGGGCCTGCCGGCGCATCGATAGAAAGCGAAAGAATGAAAAACTGCTGGTACCGAAGGGGCGCGAATCTACTGCTGACCATTGCGCTGCTGGCGGGGTGCGCCACACCCAACGCCACGACGTCATCCACGGGGACCGTTAAACGGTCGCTGCAGCCCAATGCCTACTACTACTACACCGAAGCGCAGCTTCTGCGCGAGCAGGGGGAGGGGCATGCGGCGCTGGAGTACATGCAGAAAGCCATGGCGCTGGATCCCGAATCACGACTGTTGAAAAGGGAGACGGCGGTCCTGTACCTGCAGCTCAAAGACGATGACGCTGCTCTGGCGCTGCTGGAGGAGCTGCTCGCCGACCAGCCCGATGACGTCGAAGCCTTAAATCTGGTGGGGCGCCTGCTTCAAAGCCGCAAGCAGCACGAACGCGCCAAGGCCATCTATGCACGGATTCTGGAGCAGGATCCGGACAACCAGGATATTTACCTGCTATTGGGCAACCTCTATATGGAGGATTCCCAATGGGACGAAGCCTACGACCTTTTCAGCCGCTTCGTTCAACGGTTTCCCAATGCCTACGCCGGCCATTTCTTTCTGGGGAAAGTCTATCGCCAGCGCGATCAGCCCCTGGAGGCCGAGAAGGCCTTCCGCCGCTCCCTGGCCATCGAGCCGGAGTTGGAGGGGGCCCGGTTCGAGCTGATCGAGCTTTACACCACGGTACTGAAAACCCGCGACCATCAGAAAAAAGCGGTTCAACTCTACGAGGAACTGCTCAAGGAAAACCCCCAGAACAATCGGGCCGTTTTCGGCTATGCCCTTTTTCTCCGCGACAGTGGCCGGGAGCGGGAGGCCGAGGAAATCCTGCGGATGTACGCCGCTGACAGCAGTCAGAATGATCTGATCCGCGGCATTTATCGTTACTACATCGAACCGGAGCGCTACCGCGATGCCGTCTTCCTCTTGAAGGCGCTGATCACCCTGCACCCCGACTATATCGACCTGAACTACTTGATCGGGGTGGCCTTCAACGGCCTGAACGACGACGCCAAGGCCCTGGAGGCGTTTCAGTCCGTCAGCCCGTCGAGCCGTTTTTACAGCGAGGCCGCACTCCAGGTCGCCTCACGCTACGCCGAGGCCGAACGCTACGAACAGGCGATCGCGCACCTCGAAGGCGCCCTGGCCAAACAGCCGGCGAATACCGAATTTCTTCTGTATTTAGGGTACTATTGCGAGGAGGCCGGGCAATACGAGGCGGCCGAGCGTTATCTCCTGCGCGTCATCGATGCGGCGCCCGACAGCGAACAAGCCCATTTCCGGCTGGGGGTCGTATACGACAAAATGAAGCGCAAGGACGAATCCATCGCCGCCATGAAGCGGGTGATCGAGATCAATGACAAGCACGCCAACGCGCTCAATTATTTGGGATACACCTACGCCGATTTGGGCATCAACCTCGACGAGGCGGAAGATCTGATACGCCGGGCCCTCGAACTGCGTCCGGACGACGGATACATCACGGACAGCCTTGGCTGGGTCTTCTATAAGCAAGGTAACTACACAGAGGCCCTGAAGTGGCTTCTAAAGGCCTCCGAGCTGGCGCCGGAAGATCCAATCATCATCGAGCATGTGGGCGATGCCTACCTGAAATTGGATGATAAGGCCAACGCGCTGCGCTACTATCTGAAATCGCTGTCCCTGCGCGAAGAGGATAGCGAACGCCAAAAAATCCAACCCAAAATCGACGCTCTCAAACGCGAGGATATTTAGGTCTTGCGGGCCATCGACCATGCCATGGCCTTTACCGGCTGCGGCCGACCGCGTTTCCTGGCCCGCGCGCGCAGCTGGTACCTGACACCGATGGCTGCCGGGTATTCCTTGTTTGCGATCCTGCTCCTGCTGGGGCTGAGCGCCTGCGCGGGGCTGAGGGTTCCCCCGGAGCCGCAGTATGACAGCGAGGCCACCCGGGAGCTGATGACGGCGTTGTACGGTGCCAATACAGATCTGACCGCGGCCCAATGGATCGGCAAGGCATCGATGACGGTCGAGGGGCGTCGCCGCGTTTTCGACCGGGCCGTCTGGGCCGGCGCCCAGCCCGGGCGTGTGCGTTTCGACGCCCGCACCCCTTTCGGTCTGCCGGTGCTTTCGCTGGCCTGTGACGAGGCCTATTTGACCGCCATCCTGCACAGCCAGGGTGAGTACTACCGCAAGCATGTGGGCGCAAACGGTCTCGGCCGGATTTTTCCGGTGGATATTTCCTGCCGTGACCTCTACGACCTGATGGTCGGCCGTCCACCGGGCATCGAATACCATTCCGCCCAGGTCGAGACGACGACCGAGGGCGCATACACGATCCAACTGCGGCGGCGTTTCAAAGGGACCGTGGCCAGATTGCGGGTGGATGCGCAAAGCGGACGTTTGACGGGTGTCGAGCGTCTGAATGTCCACGGAAACCGGCATTATCAGGTTTGGCTGGCAGAGCACCGAATGGTGGATGGTTTCAGCCTGCCGCGCCGGCTCGAACTCGAGGGCGCCGACGGGCAACTGGTCCTGGAGGCGGTGCGCCTCTACCCGAACCGACCGGTGACGGCGTCCCTGTTTCGGATCCCTCCGCCGAACGACCCCCGGCGTATGGAATAACGGCGTCGCGGATCTATCGTGCCAAGCGCGGACGGTCGCCAAGGTCATGTTGACCGGGCTGGCATCTTTGGGCACGCATGCGGGGCAGGGGGGCCGGGCGGCAGCCGACGCGAATCCGATACCAACGGCAGGAAGGAAAGTGTGCCCCTAGCGATTGCTCTGGAAAAACGGTTGCGCCGCTGCCGCAATGTCCGCACCCTCGGCGTGCGGTCAAACTTCCACGATTACAGTGACGAAGAACGGCAGGTTATCCTGGCGGCCACCAAGATCTATTATCCTTCGGTTTTCTACGCCGACTTGCTGGATGCCATGGGCAAGGCCCTTTTCCCCAGCTACCACACCTACAAATGCGTCCAGGACAAGATCAAGCAAACTGCTTTGTTCGATTTGCTGGACATCCCCCATCCACGGACCCGGGTCTACTACGGCAAGCGCCAGATGGCGCGCATCCCCTCCGATTTCAGCTTTCCGATGGTGGCCAAAGTCGCGCGCGGATCGGCCCTGGGCAAGGGTGTTTTTCTGATCCGCTCCCCGGATGAATTGGCGGCCTATTGCCGACAGACCCGCGCCGCCTATATTCAGGAATACCTTCCGCTTGACCGCGATATCCGGGTGGTGGTCATCGGCCGCCGCGCCGTGCATGCCTACTGGCGGGTGAAATCCCCGGGCGAATTCCGCAGCAATCTGGCCGCCGGCGGACGCATTCGGCTGGATCCCGTGCCGGAGGCTGCCGTAGCGCTGGCCACCCGCACCGCCCGGCGCTGCGGATGGACGGATGTCGGCATGGATGTATATCAGCACGAAGGCCGTTTCGGGGTCTTCGAAGCCAACATGAAATACGGCAAGGAAGGCTTCCGGAAGGCCGGCATCGACTTCGACCGTCTCATGGAGGATATGATCGCGAATGGAGAGATTTGAAAACGACACCCTGGACATGCTGCGCGCGGCCCTCAACCGGCGTGAAGAGGAAATGCTTTCACCCGTGGCCACCATCAGCTCGCGCGCTGTTCGGCGTCATCCCGAAGACGAGCGCAGCGGCGCCTACCGCCAGGATTATTCGCTGGATGTCGATCGAATCCTGCATTCGCTGGCCTACACGCGCTACATCGACAAGACCCAGGTTTTTTACCTCATCAAGAACGACCACATCACCCACCGGGTCCTTCACGTCCAGCTGGTTTCCAAGATCGCCCGTACTATTGGCCGGTTCCTGGGACTGAACGAAGACCTGATCGAGGCCATCGCGCTGGGACACGACATCGGGCATACCCCCTTTGGCCACGACGGCGAACGGTTTCTGAGTCGACTCTGCGAAAAACACGATATCGGCGGTTTTCAGCACAACCTCCAGAGCGTGCAGTTCCTCGAGCGGGTCGAACGCAAAGGGCGCGGATGGAACCTTTGCCTGCAAACCCTGGACGGTATTCTCTGCCACGACGGGGAAGTCCACGACCAGCGTCTTCAGCCGAAGTGGAACAAGGATTTCGACCGACTCGATCGGGATTTGGCCGCCAAACGTCAAAATGCCCGCCTGGCGCTGATGCCCATGTCTCTCGAAGGCTGCGTCGTCCGCATGGCCGACACGATTTCCTATATCGGAAGGGACATCGAAGACGCCATCCGCCTGGGGCTTGTGGCGCGCTCGGAACTGCCGGACAAGGCGGTCAGGGCGCTGGGCAGCACCAACGGAACCATCGTCTATAACCTGGTGACCGATGTCATCCGTCACAGCTATCGACAGCCCTTTCTCACGTTTTCAACGGATGTCTCCGAGGCGCTCAAAACGCTCAAGGCGTTCAACCTGGAACGGATTTACATGAATCCCGATATCAAGCGTCACACCCTGAAAATCGAGCAGCTCTTTGTCCTTTTATTCAATCGCTACATGAAAGATTTACATCTAACCAATCGTGATTCCGTCATATTTAGAAATTATCTAAAGGATATGGATCAGCGCTACCTGGATGAGCACCGTCCCGCGGAAATCGTCAGGGATTTCATCGCCGGGATGACCGATCGCTATTTCCTGCAGCAATGTCCAGCCTCGCTGCGGCCCGCGGTGGAGAACCGCTGATGACCATTCAGCACCCGGTTCCGCCCGACGACCGGAGTTATCGCCGGATCGGCGGCATCGGGCATCTTGCGGCTTTTGAGGTCGTGGTCAAGGAAACGGACCTTCATGTTCAGGCGCCCCGGGACTTGTCGCGCCAATGCCGCGAGGCGGTGATTCAGGAACGGGCCTACCTGGAGACCTTCATCCAGACGCACCCGAGGTTCTTGACCACCATGACGCCATGGTGGGCGGAAACCCCGGCACCCGCACTGGTGGCGGCGATGATCCACGCCAGCCGGCAGGCCGGCGTCGGGCCCATGGCGTCCGTGGCCGGCGCCCTGGCCGATCGTGTCGGCCGCGAGCTGCTGACGGTTGCCGACGAGGTGGTGGTTGAAAACGGCGGGGACGTCTTTATGGCGCTGCGCCGCGCGGTTACCGTGGGCATCGACGCCGGACATTCGCCGTTGAGTCGCAAGATCGGCATACGCGTGGCCACGGGAGACGGGCCCCTGGCCATCTGCACCTCATCCGGAACGGTCGGGCACTCCCTCAGCTATGGCCGGGCCGACGCCGTCTGCGTAGTGGCGCCTCAAGGGGCCTTGGCCGATGCGGCCGCCACCGCCCTGGCCAATCGCATCACCTGTCCCGATGATTTAGAAACCGCCATCGAATCCGGCCGCGCCATCGAGGGTCTCATCGGGGTGCTCGCTATCTGTCGCGATCAGCTGGGGGCCTGGGGCGATGTGGAAATCGTACCGATTTGATGGCGCCTGGCGCTGCGGGCGTAACGCCCGCAGACGGGACGAACCGGCGGCCGGCATCGAAAGCTTTGGATTATCAAACGTTTGACGGTCGGCTCCATGGGGCGGGGAAGGGAAAAAAAGGTTGAAGTCTGAAGTCAAAAAGAGTAGCTAATGATTTTCAAGAAGACGCTCCGGCAAAGCGGCGTTTACGCCGATTCCCTGCGTACCCGCCGAAAAACGACCGCCAGTTCGACCACTCCCGCCCACGACCGGGCAGCGTCCTGGCGTCCGACCACATCGCATGATTGGAGACCGTCCGCATGAAAAAAGTAAAAATCGGCTTCTGGGTCCTGTTGATTGCTTTTCTCCTGCTCGTTGGGTATCAGAACAAAGCGTTTTTTCTTCAGAAGAATACCTTCGGCCTGAATCTCTACGTCACCGACGCCTACATGACACCGGAGATCTACAATGGCGTCCTCTTCGGGGTCTGCTTCGTGACCGGCCTGATCATCGCCTACTTTTTCGGTCTGTTCGATCGATTCCGTGCCAATAAAACCATCAAGCAGCTGAACATGGACCTCGAAACCCAGCGCCAGCAGGTCGAGTCCCTGACCACCGAATTGAATGCTTTCAAGAACGTTTCCGCCCCTGCGGCGGAGCAACCTGCCACCGGGGATGATGAGGCCACCAAGGCCGAAGCGACCCAGGTTCTCAGCTGATCCTGCGTGGATGCTGGATTCGAGTGCCCGGCCCCCCGCGTGAATCGGCACCCTGATGCCGATCGGGCAGCGGTGCCCGCCCGAGCCGTTTCGGAATGAGTTCCTCCAAGTCAACCCCCATGATCAAGCAGTACCTGTCCATTAAGGACGAGTATCCGGATGCGATTCTCCTTTACCGCATGGGGGATTTCTACGAGATGTTTTTTGAGGATGCCGAGCGGGCCGCCCGCATCCTGGAAATCACCCTGACCTCCCGCAACAAGAACGACGCCCAACCGGTGCCGATGTGCGGTGTCCCCTACCGGGCCGTGCAGGGCTACATCGCCCGTCTCCTGGAAAAAGGCCACAAGGTGGCCATTTGCGATCAGGTCGAAGACCCCGCCCAGGCCAAGGGGATCGTCAAGCGTGAAGTCGTCCGGGTGATGACCCCCGGGATGATCACCGAAGAGAGCCTTCTGGACGCCAAGACCCATAATTACATCCTGGCACTCAGACAGTCCGGGGGGCGTGTCGGGCTCGCCTATCTCGACATCTCCACGGGTGTCTTCCGGCTTACCGAAACCCAAGACCCCCGGCGGGCCCTGGAGGAGGCCCAGCGCATCGATCCGCGTGAAATCCTCCTTCCGGAAGAGAACCTGCCCGCATCGATCCGCGATGCCGTGACCCGCCTGTTCGCCGAGCGGACGGTGAGCTTTCAGCCCGAGCGCCATTTTGATCCCCGCCGCGGCCGAGAGCGGCTTCTCAAGCTTTTCAACACCTTTTCGCTGGCCGGCTTCGGCTGCGAGGAAATGACCATTGGCGTGGGGGCTGCCGGCGCACTCGTGCGGTATTTAAAGGAGACCCAGAAGCAGACGGTCGATCATTTCGCCGGCATCGAAACCTACAGCATCGAAGGCTATCTGTGGATCGACGAGCGCAGCTGCCGCAATCTGGAGCTGACGACCAACCTCCAGTCGGGAACCCGCCGCGGCTCGCTGCTGAACGTCATCGATCATACCGTGACGGCCATGGGAGCGCGTCGCCTCCGTGAATGGCTGCGCTACCCCCTGACGGACCCCGGCGCGATCACGGCGCGCCTTGACGCGGTTGAGGAAATCGGCACCCACAACATCTTGCGCGGCGATCTGCGTGAAGCCCTCAAGGCGGTGCACGACCTGGAGCGGCTCGCCAGCAAGATCGCCATGGGGCGCGCCAACGCGCGCGATCTGCTGGCGGTCAAAAGCTCGCTGCAAACCCTGCCGACAATCGTCCGCAAGCTGGCGGCGCTGAACGCCGCCCTGTTCACTTTTCCCGTGGACTTGGACCCGTTGAGCGCGCTGGCCGAGCAGGTTGCCGCCGCCATCCGGGACGACGCGCCCCCGGTCCTTAACGAGGGCGGGCTTATCCGCAGCGGCTACGATGCCGAACTCGACGATCTGATTCAAATCAGCCGTGACGGCAAAGGGTGGTTGGCCCGTCTTGAAAACCAGGAAAGGGAGGCCACCGGCATCGGGGCCCTGAAGGTGCGTTTCAACAAGGTTTTCGGTTATTTCATCGAAGTGCCCAAAACCCGTTCGGACGCCGTGCCGGCGCATTACGTCCGCAAACAGACCCTGGTCAATGCCGAGCGCTACATCACCGACGAACTCAAGACCTTCGAGGCCAAGGTGCTCAATGCCGAGGAGCGGCGCGCCGCCCTGGAATACCGGATATTCAATCAGGTGCGCGCGGCGGTCGCCGACCACCAGCATGATCTCCAGGCCACCGCCCGGCAGCTGGCGGTCATCGATTGCATCGCCAATCTGGCCGAAATCGCGGTGCAACACGATTACACCCGCCCCACGCTCAACAGGGACGGCGTCATCCACATCGATGACGGCCGCCATCCGGTGATCGAAAAGATGATCGCCGGCGAGCGCTTCGTTCCCAACAGCATCCATCTGGACAACA
>JASJBQ010000255.1 GCA_030066455.1 Desulfobacterales bacterium | reverse complement strand
CTGAGGAGGCGAAGCGCTTCTTTTCTTTTTCCGGAATAGCGGATTGAAATAAACTGCGCATCGGTCAACACGCCGGTTTTCCGCCAGGCCGCGGCGAAAATAACGATAACCGCCGCGTGAATCCCCATCCATGGCAGCCAGAGCCAGTTCCCGGACAATCCTTTGCTCGCAATAATGCCGCATATGGCAAGCGGGGTATCCGCCGCATATGTCGTGGCCACGATTGAGATGCCAGCCAGCCACCAGGGTACATTCCTTCCGGCCAGAAAGTACTCTTCTTTATTTTTGCCTGAGATTTTTCGAAACAAATACCCGACCACGAGAACAAAAATCAGGTAGGCGAGAATTATCCAGAAATCTATCAGCGCAAGTGCCATTGGTTAAGACTTCGCTTTGTAGGGCCATTAGGGGTCAAGTCGACCCGCTTGATTTTTTGATCGCCCTTTCGATTTTGGCCATCACCAGCCTAAGTGCGGCATCTTCGGCTTTGCGCTTATCCAGTCGGCGGCCAACCTGTGAAACGCCCGATTCCCCAAGCCCGTGCCGCTCGCCGATCGCCTTCAAAGGGGTGCCGCTGCATTTGCGGATAAAATAGATCTTAAGATTCCGCGCAAGTTTGGCATCTTTTTCCACGATCCGGTCAACCATTGCCTCGATATGGGACAGCTGCGGCTTGTTCTGCAGTTCCTTCAGGGCGGGAAGATCCCTTCCCGGCAGCCTGTCTGAAATATGCGCAGCGCGAATCGTATCCACAAACTGCCGGCGGCCAAGTATCATGCCGCCGGGCAGGTTCTTCAAAGGACTCACGCCCGGCCAGCCGGGAATCGATGCCACGAAAGCTTTGTATCGCTTCTGAGCCGCCTTTTCCTGCCGACCGAAATAGCCCAGGATGAAACCCCGCAACAGCCACCACGACGGAGGCCTGGCCCCCACATAAGCGGCGTAGCTGGTCCATTCATAGGCCTCAGGCTTTGCAACGATACCGGCCCTCACGGGGTTGAGGTGGATATACCGCGACAGTTCCCTGGCGTAGGCATCCTTCTCGACCAAAATGGCTTTATAGCGCCCTTGAAACAAATGTCCCGAGCGGTCGCGCTTGATATTGAAATAGGTCGTGTAAGCGCCGTTGATATGCCGCATGATCTGCGGCAGGTTGCCCGCAGGCGTTTCCAGTAAAAGATGGTAATGGTTGTCCATCAGGCAATAGCAGTGAATGACGGCGCTGTAGCGTTCGGTTGCGGATTCGAGGTAGCCTAAGAATTTCTGTCGGTCAGCCCGGCTTTTGAAAATGGCTTTGCGTTCGTTGCCCCGTGAGGTGATGTGGTAGAAGGCACCGGGATATGTGATGCGCAGTGGACGGGCCATGGATTAGGTTAATATGCAACGGGGATAATTTTGTCAAGTGTGTAGACCTGACCCCGCTTTCGTCTTAGGCATCCAGGATACAGCGGAACAAAGGAGCGCTCCTCCGGCAATAAGGAGTAAAAGAAAGATAATGACGCCGCCCACAAAAATGAGCTGATGAAACGCAAATAATAACAGGATCAGTCCCGAACAAATACAAAGCCACTTAAGCATATGGATCGAAAGCTCTTTTATGCTTTGCTTGAAGGACCTGTCGGGCCAGAATCCAATTGGTTTTACCTTCCGAATGAAAGCGTTGAGGGTGGCCGGCTCAGTCGGCTGACCCCAATAAACACCGGCCAGCAGGCCTAATAAGCTGAAAAATGATGTTAAGATTAAAAGAAACTCATAAGAAATATTGGTCAATAATGCTAAAATGGCCGCCGCTAATATTCCTGTGGCGATGGCCATAAATTCAGCGTCCGCATTGACCCGCCACCAGAACCACCGCAAAAGGGTGGGCATACCAAATGCTGCCCCGATGGTTGCAATCGTCCGCCATCCCTCCTCGATCGATCCGATATAAAAACTGATGATCAGCGAAATGAAAAGGAAAAGGACCACGGCCATCCGGGCTACGCGAATTTGGACTCGATCAGACGCCCCGGGATTGAATTTCAGCAGCCAATCATTGACGATATATGAAGCGCCCCAATTGATGTGGGTATCCACCGTACTCATGAAGGCCGCCAGCAGGCTTGCCAGAACAAGCCCCAATACGCCGGAGGGAAGGAGAAGCGTCATGAGGAGCGGATAAGCACTCTCTCTGTCATTTAGCGTATACTGCGTACGCTCAATGGAATAGGTATCATGGCCCAGTGGAAAAATGACAAGGGCGGCCAGGCCAACGACGAACCACGGCCAAATGCGTATGAAATAATGAAAAACAAGAAACAGAACGGACGCTTTTTGGGCATCCTTGGCGGTTCGCGTGGTGGCAAGCCTTTGCATCATGTACCCGCCGCCATCGGCATCGATGGCCGCAAACGACTGCACCAACAGGTAGACGGCAAAAAGCAGCGATCCGATCTCCAATGTGCTTATCCAGCCCGCCGGAGAAGGGAAAAGGTCAAGAAAATGGTGACCGTCTCCATATATTCTTTCCAGGCTGGCCGCTAGACCGTTGCGGCCGCCCACATGATGCCAGGCATTGAATGCCAGCCAGGCGCCCCCTACAAATGAGAGCAGGAATTGAATAAAATCCGTGATGATCACACCCCGTATGCCGCCCATGGACGAATAGACGGCGATGATGAGCAGGATCAGGACCAGTGTAAACGCCTCACCGGGTGATCCCAACGGTCCGCTTTGCGGCCAGATCCGACTGACATCGGCAAACAGGTCGGGGAACCATTGGTCCCAGGTAAAAAAGATAGTGGATATCTTGATCATGGCCCTGAAGACCCAGGCAAGTATAATGCAGTTGAGGAGAATACCGCTGACACCCGCTCTGAGGAGGCGAAGCGTTTCTTTTCTTTTTCCGGAATAGCGGATGGAAATAAACTGCGCATCGGTCAACACGCCGGTCCTTCGCCACGCCGCGGCGAAAATGACAATAACCGCCGCGTGAATCCCCATCCATGGCAGCCAGAGCCAGTTCCCGGACAATCCTTTATTCGCAATAATGCCGCATATGGCCAGCGGGGTATCCGCCGCATATGTCGTGGCCACAATTGAGATTCCAGCCAGCCACCAGGGCACATTTCTTCCGGCCAGAAAGTACTCTTCTTTATTTTTGCCTGAAATTTTTCGAAACGTATACCCGACCACGAGAACAAAAATCAGGTAGGCGAGAATTATCCAGAAATCGATCAGCGCAAGGGGCATTGATTAAGACTTCGCCATGACAAATGTTGGGGTTGACCTTGGGTTTGGTTTCCAAATTGAATTGGAGCCATGGTCCCCGGGGTTCCAAATGTCAATCGCCGGCTCATCCTTTCGTATCCAAAAGCAGGTGCGTATCGCCTAAGGGTGAATTAAGCGTAGATGAGCGTAGGTAAGAACGCCCATGCGATTCGATTGGAATCGCTATCCATCACCTAATATTCAGATCATTTCTGTCTTAACCGCTCGGCAAGATAGGGGCACCCTGCAGCCAATTGATCCAAAATCTTTTTCCCCGCCGGGCACGGTTTGGCCGTTGTGGGCCTCGGCTGCAAATTTGAGGGCTTGGATGTACTTTTCCTGGCTTCCGATGCTGGGCATACGAACGACCCCGCGCCAATGTGCTAAGAACGACATTGAAACGGCTAATAGCATATCTCACGCGGAGACGCTAAGACGCAAAGAACGGTCAGCGAACAGATGTTTCCTTTTCTGCTTTGGTTAAATCCAAAAATGGAAAAGGCTGGCTTCAGCCGAAGGCTGCAAAAACATACCCCCAAGGTTCTCTTTGCGTGCTTTACGGCATTGTGTGACCACAGGTTTTCATTCCCGGCCGTTGACCCTTCTAATTGGTCACAGATTGGCACACAAGACCACTGATCAAACGTAATCAGCGGCCTTTCTTTGTGAGCCTGGCGGCGCGTGAGCTCGGACGGCTTGTCACTTCATTCAGATGACGGGTTTTATGATGACGACTCGAGCTGGACAATCATGCCTGCCTCGAATTCCGGGTTGTCGGCTTTCGGCACGTAGCCCCTCGGGTTGCATATGATCCGGGTCCTACCGATGTGGTAATCGAAGCTGTCGTGGGTATGGCCGTGGACCCAGAGCCTTGGCTCGTAATTCAGGATGATGTCTTCCATATTGGCGGCGAACGCCGGGGCGAGGCGGTGATCCTGGAATCGCTCGGGGATGGATCGGATGGACGGGCAGTTGTGGGTCACCACGACCGACCTTTCCGGGGCCCCGGATTCCAGGAAAGCGACAAGTCGGTCGACGGATGTCCTGTGCCAGGCCACCGTCTCTGCAGGCGTCAGCTTTCGAGCGTTATGGCTGCTCCGGATCTGGTGGTAATCGTTCATGCCTTTGGCGGCGGCAGCGGCGGCCGCAAGCGCGTCTCCCAAGAGGTCCATATCGCTCCACAGCGTGCATCCAAAGAAACGGAAACCACCAAACGCATAGACATCGTTTTCGAGGACGACCACGTTCGTGCCCTCGGCTTCCCGTTGCAACGCATCGATGAGGCCGGGAAAATCGTTCCGGTAAAACTCGTGGTTGCCAAGAACATAAATGATGGGAACCTCGATCCCCTGGTCACGCATCCACCGCAACCCCCTGCTCCCGACATGCGTATCCCCCGCCAGGACGACGAGGTCGGCGCCGACGTCCGGGACATCGAAATCGCCGAACTCGACGTGCAGATCAGAAAGGATGTGGAGTTTCATGGGGCCACCTTCTTGCCATGATCATCGCAGCCAAAATCCGTCCTGTAGAACGGCCGGGCGACTGCCCCGGGCGCCCATGCGCCGCAGGCGGCTGAAAGAACATTCCAGGCCGATCGCAAACAGGAGGAGCGCCACCCCCAATTCGGCCACATCCTGCACCGCGGTGCGGTTTAACAGCAGCGGCCCCAGGATGGCGCCGGCCAGCAGACAGCCGACGATGGCGCTCTGCCTGAGGCGCTGCGCCAGGGCGCCCAGCACGAAGGCCATGCCAAGAAGGCCCGCCATTTCAACGATCAGCAGCCAGGTATCCATGTTTTCCCCGTTTCAGCGGCAAGGGAAAATGCCGGGAACTTATGGCGACGTGGTCGATACACTTTCTTTAATCACCAGAACGTGGCTGTCCAGCGGTCTCGCGGGGTGATCGCCGTAGCGCGACATCGCTTGCTGCCCGGGCAGGGGCCAATGGCCCGCAATCGCGGCGTGCCAAATGCGGGGAAATGTGTTAAGCCCTTGACGATTTGCAAATCTGCCCCCGCTGCTTGACCATGTCCCGGAACCTTTAAAGCGCCATCAGGTGCATTAACTTAAACATCAGCCCCGATGCGTTCACCCTGATTGCCCTACCATAAGGGAGGTGCTCCGTGATTCATCAGTTCGATACCGTCATCGTCGGCTCCGGCGGGTCCGGCCTCTATGCCGCTCTGGAGGCCAGCCAGCGCTCCCGCACCGCAGTCGTATCCAAACTTTATCCCATCCGCAGCCATACGGGTGCGGCCCAGGGCGGCATCAGCGCGGCCCTGGGCAACACCGAGGAAGACAAACCCGAATGGCACGCCTTTGACACGGTCAAGGGCGGCGACTATCTGGTGGACCAGGGCGCGGCCAACATCCTGGCCGAAGAGGCTGTCCAGGCCGTCTACGACCTGGAGAACCGGGGGCTGCCCTTCAACCGCACGCCCGAAGGTCGCATCGACCAGCGCCGCTTCGGCGGCCACACCCGCAATTTCGGCGAAGCGCCGGTCCGGCGGGCCTGCTACGCGGCCGACCGCACCGGCCACATGATCCTGCAGACTCTCTACCAGCAGTGCATCAAGAACGATGTCGCCTTTTTCGACGAGTTTCAGGTGGTGGACCTGGCGATGAACGGCGACAGCTGCCAGGGCGTGGTGGCAGTGGAACTGGCCACCGGCGAGGTGCATATCTTCGCGGCCAAGGCCGTGCTCTTTGCCACGGGGGGATTTGGCCGCATGTTCAAGGTCACCTCCAACGCCTATGCCAATACGGGCGACGGGCCGGCGGTCTGCGCCCGGCGGGGCATCCCGCTGGAGGACATGGAGTTCTTCCAGTTTCACCCCACCGGTATCATGGGGCTGGGAATCCTGATCACCGAGGCGGTGCGCGGCGAGGGCGGCATTCTGCGCAACCGGGACGGGGAACGCTTCATGGAGCGCTACTCCCCCACCCTGCTCGATCTAGCGCCGCGGGACATCGTGGCCCGTTCCATGCTGACCGAAGTGCGGGCCGGCAAGGGCATTCGCGGCGACCGCAAGATCGACGACTATCTTCATCTGGATGCCACCCACCTGGGCAAGGAGGTCCTGCTGGCCAAGCTGCCGGATATCACCAGCTTTTGCAACACCTACCTGGGCATCGATCCGGCCGAAACCCCCATTCCGGTCCTGCCCACGGCCCACTACGCCATGGGCGGCATCCCCACGGACGTCTACGGCCGAGTGGTGCGCGACGGCCAGGACACCGTCGTCCCCGGGCTCTATGCTGCCGGCGAGTGCGCCTGCGTCTCGGTGCACGGCGCCAATCGACTGGGCACCAACAGCCTGCTCGACCTGGTGGTCTTCGGGCGCCGGGCCGGACAGCACATCGGCGACTACGTCAAGCAGGCCGACGCCCCGCAACTGAGCGCAGCGGCCGCCGAGCCGGCCCGGGAATGGATGGCCCGGCTGACCGAAGGCACGTCCGAACATCACGGCGGCCACATCAGCGACGAGATGCAGACCGTAATGATGGAAAAAGTGGGCATCTACCGCAACGCCGCCGACATGCAGGCCGCGGTGGAGGCCATGCAGCATCTGCGCGAGCGCTACCGAGGCGTGCGGGTGCAGGATACCGGCAAGCAGTTCAACACGGACCTGCTGGAGCTGATCGAACTGGGCAACCTGCTGGATCTCTCCCTGATCACCGCCGCCTCGGCGGCCAACCGCACGGAGAGCCGCGGCGCCCACAGCCGC
>JASJBQ010000254.1 GCA_030066455.1 Desulfobacterales bacterium | reverse complement strand
TGGGGTAGCGCCCGCAACGCTTCAACGCCAAATGGCTGCCGTTTGCGATCCACGTTGCAGGCGGCAGCTTTTCTTTTGGGGGCTTTTGGGCGGCGATGGCCGGGTGCCGCGTGACATCTGAGCGCATCGGCTCCAATGACAGGAAGCCTCGTCGAAAACGGGCCGGCCGCTGAAATCCGCAGCATGGGCTGCGACGAAAAAACATTCCGCCTTGCCACTTCCGCCCACACCAGCATTTGGACCGGATCGCTGCCGTGGTCTTTCCGTGCTGTGGGTAGATCGCCAAGCCAATGTACACAGCCGACGACGCACGTATTCCCACTTAAAAATATCGCGGGGGCCAAAAGTCAGGCGGCGTGGACCTGAATGCAGGCGTGTTGCGCCATTGGTTGAAACGCTAGAGAATTCCTGTATGATGTAACTTGTTGCACGGAACGCCATTCATCGAACGCGACACGGTTCGATAAACACAAAGAGCGGAGGCTGCGCGTGGGTTTTTTTAAATCGTCCGGGAATTCGGCGACCGATCTTCTTATTGGCAAGGAGGCCTTTCAGCAGGCCATCGCCAAGGAGCGCTACCGGTCGGATCGCAGCAATCACAATTATTCGCTTCTGATCCTGTCGCTGGCGATCGAAAGCGAAACCGACGAGCGCATTGGCCAGGCCATCGCCACCATTCGCCAGCGTATCCGGGCCATCGACGAAATCGGATGGTACGAGGAGAATCAGCTGGGAATTATACTGCCCTTCACTTCCATGGCCGGGGCTGATCGGCTGGCCGACGAGATTTGCGGCATCATCACCAACCATCTGGAGCCGGCCGAATACCTGTCCTGTGAGCTTTTCAGCTATGATCCCGATAATATTCCCGAAGCTGAAATACCGGTTTGGAAGAAAAATCTGAAGGCCTAAGGACCTTTACTAATGACGCCGGACGCCCTCTGGCGGCGATGCTGCCGGCAAGTGAGGTGACGCGCGGCCGCGGGGAGGCCTTCACCGGCTTGTGATGGGTATCCCGTTGGCTGCTTACCCGCCGAATGAGGAATCAGGTCGCCCCTGGTTCCTTTTTTGTTAGGCGAAACCAAGCGCGCATCTGCATGGCGGCGGTTTTCCGCGCTGGCATCGCTTCTGTGGAGGCCATTGGGGATCTGGGGATCGGGACGGACCGCGTGGCCCGCTCATCGGATCGAGATGACGGGGCGTGCCCTCGGACGGCGCATGTAAGAACCTAATACATGTGGTAGGCCCGGCTTTTCTTCTCGATGCGCTGCCCCAACCAATCGATATCCTCTTCGGCCTGTTCGATCAGCAACTGCTTGTCCTCGATCAGATCCTCGAGTTTCCTGTTCTGCGCCATGAGTTCCCGACGCAAAGGGGGCGAGGTCGCATCCGAGACGATCATGGCCTCGTTGGCTTCGATTTCCTTGACCAGGGCCTCCTGCTCGCTTCGGGCCTGGCGGATATCCCGTTGCAGTTGCTCGATCTCCTGGTGCAGGCGATAGACGGCCCGTCCGTCGTCGAAGGCCGCCATGAAAGCACTTTCGAGTTCAGCCGGGCAGACGCCGCTGTAACGTTTACCGCTGCGGCCCAGGGCGAATCCGGTAGCGGGAATGCAGTATTGGCGCATGCCCGCGCGGTGGCCGTCCATGTAGGCTTGGAAATTGGGGGCAATACCATGCTCGGCGCAGGCCTCCCGATGCTTGCCGATGCGTTGGGCGGAAAAGCCCCGGGCCCCGTCTTCATAGCCGATGGTATGCCAGTCCGCCGACAAGCACTCTTCCTTTGAAAGGGTTGCACAACCCTGGATACCCAACAGTCCCAGTACGGCCAGGATGCCTAACAAACGTTGCCTGCGCTTGGTCATTGCACGCCCTCCCGTAGGCGGTTGTTCATCCGCCACCGTCGCACCGATGGCCGCTGCTATTCGCAGTGGGGATTTCTTGTTTTCAAGCCGAGTTGATCATCGAAAAAATGAACCGAGTTTTCAAGCAACGCCTTCAGGATTTCATCCTCCTCCGGCGTGATGCGCATGGATTCAGAAACCGTTCGGTAGATCATCAACTGGTCCTTCTTGATCTCATCGAGCAATCGGCGTCCCTCGTCGGTCAGACTGACCATGGTCACGCGTTGGTTCCTGGGCAGAATCGTCTTATTGACGAGTTTGCGCTTGCGCCAGAGTTTCGTAATGGTCATCGATATGGTGCTGCTGCTCACGCCGCCAAAGAACTCGGCGATCTCCGAGATGCACATTTCCTTTTTGGTGCCGATGAGTTCGAGCAGGAGCGTCTCCCTCTCCGACAGACCCGCAATCCGTTTGCCGGCATTTTTGGCAGACATCAGCAGACGGACCCTAAGGCTCATATCTGCAAGAATCGCTTCAATTGGTTTGGTCATTAAACTATTTATGCTCCCAGAACCTTGGCCGAAAAGAACCTTAGGGTTGCAGGCCCCATGTGCGCATACCAGGCGCACGGCGATGGATATCCATCGGCTGTGCCGTTGAAAAACTTTATAACTAAAATGTTAAGAATCCATAATAATCAAAATTTATAATAAATTAATATATAATTAATTTTAAATCAATACAATTATAGATACGAAAACATTTGACAAACCAATAGTTCTAATAATAATATTGTCCATAATTTAGATATTACAAAAATTGAAATATTAGATTGTTGAACAAATCGGCCCGACTCGGCCGCCGCGGCGCTCGGATTCATCTGGGATCAGATGGGGCCGTTCGGCTAGCGGCCGGCAATTTGGGAGACAGACGATGACACAACCGACGCCGACCATCAATTCGATACCGTTTGCGGCGGCTGAATTTGCGTCCCTGGCGGAGGCGCTGGATTATGCCGCCCAGGGAAGCACCGGCTTCAATTTCTACAACGGCAAGGGGAAGCTGGCCAAGGTATTGCCGTACAGGCAGTTGCGTGAGCAGGCGCGCGTGCTTGCCCGCCGGCTTATCGGGGTAACCACCGGGCGTGGCGCTCGCGTCGCCATCGTGGCCGAGACCGACCCGGACTTCATGCGTTTTTTCTTTGCCTGCCAGTATGCCGGGCTGGTGCCCGTGCCGCTGCCGGCTGCCATCCATATCGGCGGCCACA
Organism: Desulfobacterales bacterium; assembly: GCA_030066455.1. The sequence continues at coordinate 3,884 of JASJBQ010000254.1, read as the reverse complement.
AGGTGTTCATCGAAAATCTGGGGCGCCTGCTTGAAACCTGCCGGGCGGAGGCGGCCATCGCCCCTGAAACCTATCTGCCGCTGTTGAAAGAGGCCTGCCGCGGGCGGGGCATCCGGTATGTGGGCGGCCCGCAGGATTTCGACCGCCTTCCCATGCAGACCCAAGCACTCAAGCCAACCGGACCCCAGGAGTTGGCCTACCTCCAGTATACCTCGGGGAGCACGCGTTTTCCCCGAGGCGTCATGGTCACACAGGCACAGGTGATGAACAACCTCCACCTGATTGTCCGGCACGGTCTGCAGGTTCGACCGGAAGATCGGGCGGTGTCCTGGCTGCCGTACTATCACGACATGGGTCTGGTCGGGTTTGTGCTGGCTCCGCTGGCCGGCCAGGTGTCGGTGGACTACCTCAGCCCGCGCAGCTTCGCCATTCGACCCAAACGCTGGCTGGGATTGATTTCCCGCAACCGGGCCAGCCTGTCCTTCAGCCCGCCCTTCGGCTACGAGCTGTGCCTGAAGAACCTGCGGGACAATGACATCGCTCAACTCGATCTGCGCTCCTGGCGCGTGGCCGGGCTGGGCGCCGAACCGATTCGGCCCCGGCCGTTGCGACAATTTGCGGAGCGGCTGCGCCCGGCCGGCTTCGATGCGCGCGCCTTCGTGGCCGGTTACGGCATGGCCGAATGCTCGTTGGCCGTCAGTTTTTCGCCGCTGGGTCGGGGGCTGTCGCTGGACCGTGTGAATCGTGAACGGCTGGCTGAATGCGACCTGGCCCAGCCGGCGCCTGCGCGTGCGTCTGCAGGGAATTCCCAGGAAAAAGTGTTCGTGGATTGCGGCGAGCCGCTTCCCGGGTACGAATTCCAAATCCGCAATCACCGGGGCGAGGTTCCTCCGGAGCGGACGGTCGGAACCCTTTTCGTGCGCGGCCCCAGCGTGATGGCAGGCTATTTTGGCGATCCGCAAGCCACGCGCGGGGTTCTCGATGCGGAGGGCTGGCTGGACACCGGCGACCGGGCTTACCGGATCGGGCGCCGGCTGGTCATCACCGGGCGTGAGAAGGATATGATCATCATCAACGGCCGTAATATCTGGCCCCAGGATCTGGAAAGCCTGGCCGAAGCCGAGCCCGAGGTCCGCACCGGGGACGCCTCGGCGTTCGCGGTCCGCGATCTGGCCGGCGGCGAGCAGGCCGTGCTCGTGGTGCAGTGCCGCAATGTGGCCCGGGCCGGCGCGGATCAACTGGCCGCGCGCATCCACGCCCAGGTCCTCAAGGCGTGGGGCATCGCCTGCACGGTCGATCTGGTGCCGCGCAACACATTGCCGCGAACCACCTCGGGCAAGCTATCCCGCACGAGGGCCCGCCGGGACTACCTTCGACGAATGGAGGCGGCCGGCAGCGCGACGGAGGGTCGATGCGACCCGGAATTCACCCCCCGGAAACATGCGGTGGGCTGATCCGTCGGCCGCATCGCTTCAATATGCCATTAAAGGAGACTATCATACCATGCGTGAATTAACGATCGGTGGCGACACGATCCAGGACGACGGCGACTGCTGGGTCATCGCCGAAATCGGGCACAACCACCAGGGCAATCTGGATACGGCCCGGCAGATGTTTGAAACCGCCAAGGCCTGCGGCGCAAATGCCGTCAAGCTGCAGAAGCGCCACAACCGCGGATTGTTCACCGCGGCGGCGTATCGGAAATCCTACGCCAACCCGAACAGCTACGGTGAGACCTACGGGGCCCATCGTGAATTTCTCGAGTTCGAAGCAGCGGAATACCGGGAATTGAAAGCCTGCGCCGATGAGCTCGGTCTGGTGATGTTTGCCACGGCCTTCGATTTTAACAGCGCCGATTTCCTGGCCGCCATGGACATGCCGGCCTTCAAGGTGGCTTCGGGCGATCTCAAAAACGTTCCGCTGCTCAAGCACATCGCCGCGTTTCAAAAGCCGGTCATCCTGAGCACCGGGGGGGGCACCATGGACGACGTGCGCCGGGCGCACGACGCCATCATGCCGATCAATCCCCAGCTTTGCATCCTGCAGTGCACGGCCGGCTACCCGGCCGCGTTCGATGAGCTCAACCTGCGGGTGATCAGCACGTTCCGGGAGCGCTTTCCGCGAGCGGTGGTCGGTTTGTCTTCCCACGACAACGGGATCGCCATGGCGCTGGCGGCCTACATGCTGGGTGCACGCGTGGTCGAGAAACATTTCACCCTGAACCACACCTGGAAGGGCACGGACCACGCCTTCTCGCTCGAGCCCGAGGGGCTGCGCAAGATGGTCCGTGATCTGCGGCGGGTGCGGGTTGCCATGGGGGATGGCGTCAAGCGGGTCTATGCCAGCGAGGTCGAGCCCATGGTCAAGATGGGCAAGAAAATCGTGGCCGCGCACGATCTGCCGGCCGGCCATGCCATCCGTATGGCGGACCTGGCCGTCAAATGCCCGGGTGACGGGCTGCCGCCTTATGAGATCGACAAGGTCGTCGGCCGCACCACCCTGGTACCCCTGGCGGCGGACGCTGACATCACCTGGGATGTACTCAACGGTCAGGCCTACAAAATGGCCGTCTGAAGCCACCATCGGCAGACAGGCGCCCTGCCGCGGCCGCAATCCAGTCGCTCGCAGGGCCGCCCTCTATCGAAAACCTGCGCAGGCAGGCGTTATCAGCGCAGCACCCTGGAGGTCGGGTGCCGCGTCTTCCAGGCCTCCCAACGAACGTCGGCCGATGCGACGATCGGCAGCCAGCGCTTGAAATACGGCCCCTGGATACCCATCAGCCCCTTTTCATAGGGGTACCATAGCGTTTCGGTTTCCTTGTCGTAGAGCACGAAGGTACTCTTGTAGGTCCACCCCGAAGGTGCAAGCGTGAGCGTGCGGTCATCAATTTGCCGGCTGTACACAGCGGCGAGATCCACCAGCGGTCAGTAGGCCGCGGCGATGGGGGTCTCCCCCAGTTCGGTGTTGGCGATTTCGTGCCGCGTCAGCGTGCGGACGACATAGGCGTGCGCATCGGGCCCGTTCTCCACCCCGATCACGCGGGTGTCGGCGTGGAGATCCTCTGCGGCCTCGGCCAGGCGCGATTCATCCAGCGGCCGGATGGCATCCCGGCCGATCCCGTACTGGAACCCGTGAGGGTTGAACCCGAGCGTGGCCGCCTGACTGACGTCCCAGCGCTCACCGGTGCGATCAACGATGTAGACCCGTTCACCTTCGCGAATGACACCGGCCCATTCCCCCCACGCGATCCCGAGACCAACGACCACCAGGGTTGCCACGGCGACGCATGTTTTAATCCCTGTTCTCATGATCAACTCCTTTATATCAAGCGCAGGATTTCCTTGACCGCCTGCGTATCAGTCGCAGGCGGGCAGCAAACCTTGCAGGCGCGGTCCGGCGGAAGGGGCAAAGGGCAGGGGGGGTGAGCTTTGAAGCCTGGGCACGATGAAACCGCCCGACGACGGCGCATCCGGCGCCGGTCCCGTTCCATCGGGCCAGCACCCGGCGGTTGACGGTCGGGGGGATGTTGGTCCCCCCGGGAGGGGGCGCGCCGGTCCGAACGAGCGCAACCCCGGCCTGGGCCGGCAACCGGTTGGGTGCGGCATCCCGGAAATAACCGACCACCCGCATGATATCGTCGCTGTCCAGTTCTCTCCGGGGCGTTCTAGGAGCCCTCCGCGGGCAATTCTCCCCAAGGTTCGCGGTCAGGCCCCAACATCTTCGGGCTGCGTCTGCACCAATTCGTCGATATTCTCGAAGATCTTGCCGGCCTGGTAGCCGTTTTGCTTGTCCTCGTTGGCGACCAGATAGGAGGCATAGGACCTGCCCCACTCGAACATGGCCAGCTGAAAATAGCACCTGAACTCCACCTCGCCCGCTTTTTT
>JASJBQ010000034.1 GCA_030066455.1 Desulfobacterales bacterium | reverse complement strand
GGGAGCTATGTCTGGTTCGCGGTCGAGAGCGGCCACGACAATTTCGAGCTGGTCAAAAACGTGGTCAACTCCCAGATGTACGTGGCCGAATACGCCCTGAACGGCTATCCGGTTTCAGACGACGAAATCCTTTCGACCGGCGATGCGGCCTGGGATGCGGCGCTCAACACGGTCAACGTGGGCAAGTTCAATCTGGGCTGGGCCTCGATCGGCATCTGCACCCACGCCTTCTACGAGGCCATCAACCACGCCGCCCACCGCAACCTCTACGGCAAATTCGTGACCGAATTCCCGCATATCCAGCAGATGTTCACCGATGCCTACGCACGGTTGGCCGCCATGCGCATCTTCTCGGCGCGCGCCATCGACTACATGCGTTCGGCCTCGGCCGAGGACCGCCGCTATCTGCTCTTCAACCCCATGGTCAAGATGAAGGTCACCACCCAGGGCGAAGAGGTGATCAACCTGCTGTGGGACATCATCGCCGCGCGCGGCTTCGAGAAGGATATGTATTTCGAGATGGCCGCCCGCGACATCCGGGCCCTTCCCAAGCTGGAGGGCACGGTACACGTCAATATGGCCCTGATCGTCAAGTTCATGGCCAACTACCTGTTCAACCCGGGCGAATTCCCCGAGATTCATGGGTGCACGGATGCGACGCACGACGCTTTCCTCTTCGACCAGGGGCCCACGCGGGGGTTGGGCAAGATTCAGTTTCACGACTATATGGCCGCCTACGACCGCGTGGACCAGCCCAACGTCAATGTATTCAAGGCGCAGATCGAGGCCCTCAAGGCGCTGCTGATGACCGCCCCGCCCAGCAAGGAGCAGACCCGCGACATCGACTTCCTGCTCTGCCTGGGGGAACTCATGACCCTGGTGGCCTACGGCCAGCTGATCATCGAAAAGGCCGGCATGGACGAGATCTCCGACGATCTTCTGGAGCAGATCTTCGACTTCATGGTGCGCGACTTCTCCAAGTTTGCGCTCCAGCTTTACTCCAAGACCAGCAGCACCGAGGACCAGATGGCAGGCTGCCTGAAGATGATCAAAAAGCCGGTGACGGACGAGGCCCGTTTCCAGCGGGTCTGGCAGAACGAGGTCCTGGCGTTGACCGACGCCTACGAAATGAATCCCTGACAGACAAGCCTTACGCTCGCCGAGAGTTCAAACGCCCCCTGAAGATGAACTTCAGGGGGCGTCTGCATTGAAGGGCCGGCCGTTCCATCCGGTGGGGATGGATCACTTCGCCCCGCAGAGGTCAATGGGCGTGAAGGGCACCAAACGCGCCCTGCGCGTGCCACAGACATGGACGTCGATCGAAAACGTATTAGCTTTCCATTATTTCGCTCGACGGAGGTTGCGCCATGTATCCACGAATGTTTTCGGTTTGGCCGATATTGCTTCTCACCCTCGTGGTGGTGGGGAGTTACGGCGTTTCTTGCCGGGCGGCGCAGGCTAACGAACAGGACAAGGTCCTTAACCGCGTCAAAAACAGCGGGATTCTTCGCGTCGGCGTCAACCCGCAATTCAGACCTTTTTCCTATACGATCATAACCGATCGCCGCACCGGCATCGACAAATTTATCCAGGCCCGGGTGGGTATCGTCATCGACATCGCTGTTTTGATGGCCCGGGGGTTGGGCGTGGAGCTGGCTATCGTCGTGCCGCAGCATTTCGAGGAACTGATCCCCATGCTTCGGGTCGGTGACATCGATATCGCCATCGCCGCCCTGTCCCGCGTCTTTGAGCGGGCCCTCCTGGTGGACTTCAGCGAACCCTACTTTCACTCCGGTTTCTCGATGCTGCTCAATCGCACCAAAGGCTACCGGATCGGTATCGGCGAGGCCCAAAACTACGGGGAGGTGAAGTCCGCCCTCGAGGCGGTTGGCAAGGAAAACCGCCTCATCGTGGCGGTGACACGCGGCAAGAGCGCGGCCGGCTTCATCCGTCGTTATTTCCCCCTGGCGGACATAAGGGACGAATACCGCACCAACGAGGATGCCGCCGCGGCCGTGCTGAGCGAGGCCCCCGGCACGCCCCACCTCATGGTTCACGATGAAATTTTTCTGACGCGCTGGCACCGTGCACAGCCCCGGCGGGCGCAGCAGAAAATAGCGGTCTTTCCAGAGCCCTTGCGGTCGGACACCTACGGTTTTGCCGTGGCCAAGGGCAATCTCGACTTCCTGCGGGTCCTGGACCTGTTCATCGCCGACAAGCTGGTGGCCGAGGGGCGTATGGCCCAATTCGAAAAACGTCGCCATTATCGTCTTCTGCCCGGCATCGGGATTGAGACCATCGCCAAGGAGGACAGCGCCAATGGCACCCACTAGACGCAATCCGGTCGTCATGATCGCGATCTTCATCATCTACGAGGGGGTGATCCTTTTCCTCCTGATGGCGGCGATCATTCCCAAGGGCCTTTCCTTTTTTGAATTCTGGGAGGACCCCTTCCTTTACATCCAGGCGGTCGATCAGTATGCCATCGCCCTGACGCTGGCGCTTTTTCTTCCTCTGGTCTACCGTAAAATCGACGTTCTCAAGTTCGGATCGGCTGAAGTCAAACTGCGCAGCGACGTCGAAGAGGTCAAGGACGGGGTCAAGGAGGTCGATATCAACGATCGCCTCAGCGGAATCTACAACAAGGATTTTGACGTCGGGGTCATCTACGACACCGATCCCGAGATGACCGACGGCCGCTACCGCAAGATCAAATGGGAGGGGTCGGCGTTTCCGCCGATTCACCAGTACGCCATGCCCCTTTGCCGGAGGGAGCACGCCGACACGCTCCAGGCGGCCCTGGACGATCTGGAAATCAGCACACAAGACATGATCGACCTGAAATCCAGGGCCAAGCGGGCCAAATACGATGACATGGCGCTGGAGGGCATTGCCCGCAAATTTTTTAAAATAATCCGGTGCGAATGCCTTGAAACAATGGCTTGCGCCCTGGTGGCGACGAAGCGTACCCCCTAACGCCGGGGTCATCGCCTTTAAGCGATGCCCCCGTCGTCTTCCCGCGGCCCCTGCCGCCGGGCATCCGGCCGGGAGGGCCTGTCGATATTGGCCCGGCAAATAGAAGAGGAGGATCGTATGCAAACCGCCCCGTTGAGGGATGCGTTGAAATTCTGGACCAAGCTGGGATTTATCAGCTTCGGCGGTCCGGCCGGCCAGATTGCCATCATGCACCAGGAGGTGGTGGAGCGCCGGAAGTGGATCGGCGAGAACCAATTTCTCCGGGCGCTCAACTTCTGCATGCTGCTTCCCGGCCCGGAAGCGCAGCAACTCGCCACCTATATCGGCTGGCGTCTCCACGGCACGGTGGGCGGGATTGCCGCCGGATCCCTGTTTATCATTCCCTCGATCTTCGTCATGCTTTTATTGAGCTACCTGGCCGTGGCCCACATCGACGTCCCCCTGGTGGCGGCTGCTTTTTATGGAATTCAGCCGGTCGTGGTGGCCGTGGTGATCGAAGCGGTGCTGCGCATCGGTAAAAAGGCCCTCAGGCATCCTACGCTCTACGCGTTTGCCGCCCTGGCTTTTACGGGCATTTATTTTTTGGGCCTCCCGTTTCCGCTTATCGTCGCGTTGGCCGCCGCCGGGGGTCTTTGCATGCAGCGCTGGCTGCCGGGGGTCTTTTGCGTGGGTGACTTCAACCCTCTGACCAAGGAGTGCATTGTCGAGTCGGATGCCTCCGGTGCGACGAAGCGCGCCAAACCCTCCTGGGCACATGTCTTCAGGGTCTTCGCCATCTGTTTCGCGCTCTGGGCGATCCTTGTCGGGGCTTTGGGGTTCGGTTTAGGCTTCGGTCACTCGCTGACCCAGATCGGGCTGTTCTTCACCAAGGCCGCCTTCGTCACCTTTGGCGGGGCCTACGCGGTGCTGGCCTATATTACGGATTTCGCCGTCGCCAGCGGCTGGCTTTCCACGGAACAAATGCTGGTGGGTCTCGGCCTGGCCGAATCCACACCCGGCCCGCTGATCATGGTGACCCAGTACGCCGGGTTCCTGGCCGCCTGGAACCAGCCGGTCGCCATGACGCCCCTGACAGCCGCGATATGCGGTGCGCTGGTCACGACCTACGTGACGTTTCTGCCCTGTTTTTTTTTCATCTTCGCCGGCGCCCCCTTTATCGAGGACATGGCCGGCAACCAGCGGCTCCAGGCGGCCCTGACCGGGATCACCGCCGCCGTCGTGGGGGTGGTGCTGAACCTGGCGGTCTGGTTCGGCCACAAGGTGATCTGGCCCCCGGCGGGCGTCGACGGGTTCGCCCTGGCCGCGGCGATCGTCTCTCTGGCGCTGATGGCCAGGTTTCACCTGCCGATCCACTGGCTGGTGCCCGCGGGGGCTCTGGCCGGTATCGTCCGGCAGTTCATGTCTTAACCAAGGCTTCGGAGGAAGAACGATGACAGAATGCGGAATTGATCTGGAGACCCTGGACAAGCTGATGGCCGCGCACCCGGCGTTAACGCTTCTCGATGTCCGTCGCAAGGTGGATTACGAGGCCTCTCCGGCCAGAATACCGGGGGCCCGCTGGCGCGATCCTGAAAATGTCGCCCAATGGTGCGCCGAGCTGGCATCGGGCGGGACGACCGTGGTCTACTGCGTCAAGGGCGGTGCGGTAAGCCAGTCGGTGGCCGACCGCCTCCGGGGCGAGGGATGCGACGTCTTCTTTCTGCAAGGGGGCCTCAAAGCCTGGACCGAAGGCGGTCGGCCCGTTGCATGAATCCGGTCCCAGATAATCCGGGACGCCGAGACCATTCCGGACGGTTTATAGCGACACCCGGGTGTCGGCACCAACGACTTCAACTTGAGTGGCAGTCGCCAAAAAGACCCGGTTGCTTCAGGGAAAAAAGCCGCCGAGAATTATTTGACATGGTGGTCGGATGAAGACAGCGATGGGGCTTTTAATCATCCCCCATCCATTGATCGATTATTGGTGAAAACAAAAATCTTCGCTTCAATGCCATGCGAATGAAGCGGCGCCACAATCCTGCCTGATTGTAAAACTAATGTAAATATATGAAATTAATGTGTAAAACTAATGTAAATTCCTGGAATCCGCTTGTGAAAGGGTGATCGCCTAATTTAGAAGCGTCATTTAATGTCGTGCAACATTACCGCTAGCGCTTCTTTAAAATCAGGAGGTCACCCCCATGTCACTACCGCCAGTCCACCCACGGGGCAGTAGAGCCCGCGTTCTACTGTCCAGTGTTTTCGGGCCCTTCGCGCAGGATGATATCTATGGCAGTCGTAAAAACAACCCCATGGAACTCTACCAGAACCAGGTCACCCGGGTGCAGGGCGTCTATTCGCTAAGGATGTTCCACCGCTCTTTCGGCCTGATGCTTATCAAGGAGAACATCGAGGCGCCCTGTACGCTGCTGGATTTTCCGACCCTCGAACGCTTTACCGACGAGCTCAAGCACACCCCCTACGATATTGTCGGCATCAGCGCCATCCTTCCCAATATCGGTAAAGTGAAGAAGATGTGTGAGCTGATCCGGGCGCACCAGCCCCGGGCCACCATCGTCGTGGGCGGACATATAGCCAACAAGGGCGGTCTGGCCGCTATCATCAGCGCCGATCAGATCGTCAAGGGCGACGGCGTGCGCTGGTTCCGCACCTATCTGGGCCTCGATCCCGACGAGCCGATAAAGCACCCGGCCGTTATCTCCGGGTTTAAAACCCGTATTATGGGGCACACCCTGCGTGATAAGCCCGGCGATACGGCCGCCATGCTGATTCCCTCCGTGGGATGCCCCCTGGGATGCAATTTCTGCTCGACCTCGGCCCTGTTCGGCGGTAAGGGCAAGTCGGTCAACTTCTTTGAAACCGGCGATGAACTGTTCGCGGAGATGGTTCGGCTTGAGAACAAACTGGCCGTCAAATCCTTTTTCATCCTGGATGAGAACTTTCTGTTCCACCGCAAGCGGGCCCTCAGATTGCTGGCGCTGATGGAGGAACATGACAAGAGCTGGGCGCTGAATGTTTTCAGTTCGGCTCGGGTTCTCAAATCCTACACAATGGAGCAACTGATCGGTTTGGGCATCGGTTGGGTCTGGATGGGGCTTGAAGGCCAACAAAGCCCATATGCCAAACTCTCCGGGATCGACACCCGCGCGTTGGTCAGCGACCTGCAGGCCAACGGCATCCGCGTTCTGGGCTCATCGATCATTGGACTTGAAGCGCACACACCGGAAAATATCGACGCGGTCATCGATCACGCTGTCAGCCACAAGTCCGTCTTTCACCAGTTCATGCTCTACACCCCCATACCCGGAACACCGCTGTATGAGCAGCACCAGAAAGCCGGAACGCTCTTCAACGAAGCCAAAATCGCCACGGCCGACACCCACGGGCAATACCGGTTCAACTATGCACACAAGCACATCCCCGAAGGTGAAGAAGAGGCTTACCTGCTAAACGCCTTCAACCGTGATTTCCAAATCAATGGTCCAAGCCTGGCCCGGCTACAGAGGGTTCTTCTGGTTGGCTGGCAGAAATATAAAAATCACCCGCAATCCAGAATCAAAAAACGCTTCGCTTTTGAGGTCGCCGAACTTCGGTCGTCATACGCTGGAGCCGTCTGGGCCATGCGGAAGAAGTATCGGCATAACCGCAAACTGTATGCCGAATTGTCGGCGCTTTTAATGGATATTTACAGCGAGTTCGGGTGGAAGACGCGCCTGATGGCACCTATGGTGGGAAGCTACTTGATGGTGACCATGAAACGCGAAGAAAGAAGACTGTCCAGGGGCTGGACCCTTGAGCCCGATTGTTTTTATGAAAAAAACCAAGCGGCCCGGAGGCTTGATGAAATGCCGCGAAGCCAGCTTGCCCGTGAGCTTGAAAATGTGCAATGGCCGGGTGGAGCCCCAGCACCGGCCACGCCGGTGGAGGGCTGCCGCTAAAGGGCGACAGCAGCATAGTCGACGCGGTAATGGGGCCGATCCTAAATTCAGTTCAATGGCAATCCTAACCATACAGCGTTTCGCAGATTATGGACCCTATGCGGAGCAGTCATTATGACCCGTTCCCTGATACACATTTGAGCATGGTCCCTACTTTCCGCGATCCAATTTGACGATGGTCTGGAATTCCTTCTTGGTGACGGGCATCACCGATAACCGGTTGCCGCGCCGCAGGAGGATCATATCCGCGAGGCCCGGCACACTTCGGAGTTCCTTGAGGGGGATCGGGCGTTTGAATTCGGATTCAAACTGGATGTCCACCATGAACCAGACGGGCCTCTCGGGCGTGCTCTTGGGGTCGTAGTGCTTGCTCCCGGGGTCCCAGGCCGTGTGGTCGGGATAGCCGGCACGAACGATCCGGGCGGTGCCGACCACTTCCGGTTTTTTGCCGCTGTGGTAGAACAGGACGCCGTCGCCGACCTTCATCTTATCGCGCATGAAGTTGCGGGCCTGGTAGTTGCGCACCCCGTCCCAGTGGTCGGTCTGATCCTTCTGCTCCTTGAGGTCTTCCAGGGCATATTCGCCCGGCTCGGATTTCATGAGCCAGTATTGGGTGGGCATGGTCGTGTTCCTTTCCAATGTCAATTCAGCACGTTTTCAATTACCCGCCTGAAGTTCCCGCCCAGCACCCGTCTGATGTCTTCCTCTGCATAGCCGCGCTTTAACAGCCCGGCGGTGAACGCTTTTAAATGCTGATGGCCCGGAAGGACGTCGTGGGTTTCCAGCGGGTGGGCCAGGGAAAGGTAGTTTTTAAAGCCGCTACAGAAATCGAATCCAATGCCCACATGCCGGATGCCGGCGACCTTGACGACATGATCCACGTGATCCAGGAGCGCATCAACCCCGCGCTTGCCGGCCCCGTCACCTACGAAGGCGCTGATGGCGTTCATGCCCATGACCCCGTCCTTGGCGGCCAGGGCCTCGATCTGACGGTCATCGAGGTTGCGGGGCGTGTCGGCCAGGGCGCGGCAGTTGGAATGCGAGGCGATGATGGGCGTTTGAGCGATATCGATGACGTCCCAGAATCCGGGCGCGTTCATGTGGCTGACGTCAATAAGCATCCCCAGCGCTTCCGCTTTGGCCACCAGCTTGCGGCCGAAGGCGGTCAGACCGCCGCCCTGTGACCGGCCGCCCGGGGTAAACGCGCACCCGTCGGCCGCGTAATTGCGCCGGCTCCAGGTCAGCCCCAACCCGCGGACACCCAGATCGTAGAAGATCCGCAGCAGTTGCAGATCATTCTGGAGCGGGTCCGCGCCCTCCAGCGAAAGCATCAGACCGATGGTCTCGCCGGTTTCCAGCTGCCGGATGTCATCCCGGCGGCGGCACAGGTCCATCGCTCCCGAGAGGGTCTCCAATTCTTCCATCAGGTGGCTGATTTGATCCAGGGCACGGCGCAGACCCATTTCCGGAAGGAAGTAATTTTCGATGAAGATCGAGGCGACGATCAGGTTGAAGCCTCCTTCCCGGAAGCGATCGAGATATTGCTCGGCGATAACGGCTTGGTGGCCGCGTTCGCGCTGGTTGGCCACGTCCCAGGGCAGATCGAAATGGGCATCGATCACAAAGGCGTCGGCATTCAATCGGGCGGCCATCTGGTCGGGTGTCGGATTCATATGTCAACGCTCCGGACAGGGCCGGGTGCCGTGTGGCTCAGGTGGCGGTTTGCGTTGAAGCCCTGTCGTGATGTCCGGCGGCGGTCGGTGCCGACCGTGGAGGGCAGCCGTCCTCCCTGCCGGCGATAAAATCGCCCTCGAGATAAAATATATAGAGACATAAGAACGAAAGGCACGAAACGCCAGGCCTATGATCTTACTGCTGGTTTCCGGCGGCCTCGTTGGTTCCGCCAAGACCGCGGGCGTTCAGGTCGGCGATGGCTTCACGATCATACCCCCGGCTGGCCCGCAGGAGTTGCCGGGTATAGCCTTGCCGGGCGCGGCCCTGCCGCAGGTCCTCGACCGGAAGTTCTTCAACAATGACGCCTTGTCGCATCACGGCGATACGCCGGCACATATGCGCGACCACGGCAAGGTCGTGGCTGACCAGAACATAAGTCAGCTGCCGTTCCCGCTGCAAACGCGTCAGCAAATTGAGCACTTCGGCCTGCACCGAAACGTCGAGCGCCGAGGTCGGTTCGTCGAGCAGCAGGATCTGCGGTTCCAGGATCAGGGCCCGGGCCACGGCCACGCGCTGGCGCTGGCCACCGGAGAGCTGGTGCGGGTAGCGGAAACGAAAGGCCCTGCCAAGCCCCACGGCTTCAAGTGCCGCCCGCACGCGGGCGTCGCCTCCTTCCAACCGGTGAATGGCCACCGGTTCAGAGAGGATGCGGTCCACGGTATGGCGGGGATGAAGCGATCCGTAAGGGTCCTGGAAGACCATCTGCACGCGCTTGTGGAAGGCGCGATTGCGTCGATGCCCCTGCTTGCGGCCATCGATGGCGACCTCGCCCGACCAGTGCGGCAGAAGGCCGCTCAAGACGTTGAGCAGGGTCGATTTGCCCGATCCCGACTCCCCGACGATACCGTAAACCTCACCCGCGGCGACATCGAAAGAGATCCCCCCAAGCGCCCGCTGGGCCCGACGGCCGCGGCCGAAGACAACCCGGAGGTCGCGGATCCGGATCATACCCCATGCTCCAGCCAGGCCGGGTCACGATCGAGCACCGGGAGGGTGTCGACAGGACGGTCGATCCAGGGCAGGCAGTTTAACAGTCCCCGGGTGTAGGGATGCGCGGCCCGGTGCAGGTCGGCCGCCGGGCAGGTTTCCATGATCCGTCCGGCATACATGATGATGATGCGGTCGCAGAAGGACGCCACCAGGTTGAGGTCGTGGCTGATAAAAACGAGCCCCATGCCCCGGGCCTGAACGAGGTCGTCCATGATGGCCAGGAGTTCGAGCCGGACGGTGACGTCCAGGGCGGAGGTCGGTTCGTCGGCAATCAGCAGATCCGGGCCCGGCATCAGCATCATGGCGATCATGATCCGTTGCCCCATACCGCCGGAAACTTCGTGGGGATAGGCGTCATAGACCCGCTCCGGGTCGTGGATCTTCACGGCGGCGAGCATTTCCAGCGCTTTCCGATGGGCCTCACGCCGGGTGGCGCGGTGATGGACGCGGTAGGCCTCCGCGATCTGACGGCCAACCGGCATAACGGGGTTCAGGGAATATTTCGGGTCCTGCATGACCATGGCGATGCGGCGTCCGCGAATGGTGTGCATCTTGCGGACGTCGGTCGGGTCAAGATCGGCCCCGCCGAAACGAAGCTTGTCGCAGCGTACAATACCCGGTGGCCGTACGAGCCCGAGCAAGGCCCGGCAGGTCACGGATTTCCCCGAACCGGACTCGCCGACGATGCCGAGCTTTTCCCGGCCCATGGCGAAGCTCACACCGCGCACCGCCGCAACCGTTTCCTTGGGGGTTTGGAAGCTGACGCGCAGATTGTCAACCTCGAGCAGGTGATCCATCATTCACCCCCTTCCGCCTTGGGGTCGAGCACGTCGCGCAGACCGTCGCCCAGAAGGTTGAAGCCCAGGCTCACGAGGAAGATGGCCACCCCCGGCATGGCGGCCACCCACCACTGGTCGAGCATGAATTTGCGACCGCTGGAGATCATGGCCCCCCACTCGGGCAGGGGCGGCTGGGCGCCCAGGCCGAGGAATCCGAGCCCGGCCGCCGTCAGAATGATACCGGCCATGTCCAGGGTGACGCGCACGATGAGCGAGGGCAGGCACAGCGGCATGATGTGGCTCCCGACCAGGCGGATCGGTCCGGCGCCCTGCAGCCGGGCGGCGCGGATGAAGTCCGCGTGGCGGATCGTGATCGTTTCCGCACGGGCAATCCGGGCGTAGGGTGGCCAGGCCGTGACGGCGATGGCGATGATGGCGTTTTCGATGCCCGGCCCCAGGGCCGACACGAACGCCAGGGCCAGAATGAGCTTGGGAAAGGCCAGGAAGATGTCGGTGATGCGCATCAGGATGGTATCCAACCATCCACCCGCATATCCGGCGACGGTGCCGATCAACAGCCCTGCAGGGGCGGCGATGATGGCCACCAGGGCGACGACGTAGAGCGTCAACCGCGATCCGTGGATAATTCGCGAGAAAATATCGCGGCCGAGCTCGTCCGTTCCCAGCCAATGGGCGTGGCCGGGGGGGGCCAGGCGCTGGGTCAGATCGGGAGCGTTCGGGGGATGGGGGGCCAGCACGGGGGCCAGGACCGCGACGGCCACCAGCAGGCAGATGATGGTCAGCCCGGCCATCGCCAGGCGATTTTCAGCGAAGCGCCGCCAGGCCAGATAAGCGCGTCCCAGGCGGGCCTGCGTACGGGAGCGTGGGGCGGTGGCGAGGAGCCATTGGCGTGTCGCCCCATCCCGGCCTGATCCGTTTTGATGGGCGGGTGTCGTCGTCATCGCGCGCGCGGGTCCATGATGCGGTAGAGAAAATCCGATAGCAGATTGATGCCGATGAAGACGGCCCCCACGACGATGGTGCCGCCCAGTACGGCGTTCATGTCCGCGGCCAGCAACGACTGGGTGAGATAGAAGCCCAGCCCCGGCCAGGCAAAGACCGTTTCCGTCAGCACCGATCCCTCGAGCAGGTTGCCGTAGCTCAGGGCGACCACCGTCACGAGCGGGATGCGCACGTTGCCCAGGGCATGGCGCCAGATGACCGCACGTTCGCTGATCCCCTTGACCCTTGCGGTGGTGATGTACTCCTGGTTGAGCTGCTCCAGCATGAAGCTGCGGGTCATGCGGCTGATGTAGGCCAGGCTGAAATAGCCCAGGATGGCCGCTGGCAGGGCGATGTGAGCCAGGGCATTGCGGAAGATGCCCCATTCGCCGGCCAGGGCGCTGTCGATCAGGATCACCCCGGTGCGCGCCTCGATAAGCCCCTCGTAGAAGACATCCAGCCGGCCGGGTCCCGGCGCCCAGTCCAGCCGACCGTAGAAGAGCAGGAGGCCCATGAGACCCAGCCAGAAGACCGGGATGGAATAGCCGAACAACCCGACCACGCGCAGGATCTGATCGGGCCAGCGGCCCTGATGAACCGCCGCCATCACCCCCATGGGGATGCCCAGAATGATGCCGAAGAGGGTGGCGGCCGTGGCCAGTTCGAGGGTGGCCGGAAAGACGCGCAGAATATCGGTGGTCACGGGATTGGCGGTGAGCACCGAGTGGCCCAGGTCGCCTTCAACGACCTTGCCGAGGTAAATCAGGAACTGCTGGTAGAGCGGCAGGTGGAGACCGAGTTCGACCCGCACCCGTTCATAGACGTCGGCCGGCGCGCGGTCGCCCACCGCCGCCAGCACCGGGTCGATGGGCACCACCCGGCCGATCAGGAAGGTGACGAACAGCAAGCCCAGAAACGTCAGGGCCACCGAGCCGGCCAGGGCGCTTGTCTTGCGACCGAGGCGCAGGAGGCGGCGGCCCTGGGCCGGATGGCGGGTGTCGGCCCCCATCGGCGTCTATTTGGTGACGTGGCGGTAGAAATTGCTGTCGAAACTGGGGCCTAAAACGAAACCCTTGACGTTGGCGCGCTCGGCGGCCACCTCGATGTCCTGAAACATGATGACGAAGGGCGACGTCTCCTGGTGTTCGCGCTGGATTTCGAGGTACATGCGGGCGCGTTTGTCCGGATCCGGCTCCTGGGCGGCGGCCTCGGTCTTGCGGCTCATTGCGGGGATGTCCCAGGCGTTGCGCCAGGCCAGGGGTTTGGCCTTGGCGTCGTCCGCGTTGTCGATATTCCGGGCGAACGTGTCGGCGTTGGTGTGCGGGTCCTGGTAGTCGGGCCCCCAGCGGCCGATATAGATCTCGTGATTGCGCGCCCGATACTTGGTGAGCGCCTGCTTGCCGTCCATGGGGATGATCTCCAGCGTGACGCCGCCCTGCATGAAGGTGGACTGGATGGCCTGGGCCATATCCAGGGTCGGGAAATTGTTGCGCGTGTCCATGGTGAGGGTGAGCCCGCCGGGATACCCGGCTTCGGCCAGCAGTTTTTTGGCCTTGGCTGGGTCGAGACTGAAGGGGCGGTCTTCGAGGGCGCCCAGAAAACCTTTGGGCAGAAAGGCCTGGTGGGGCACCATACTGCCCTTGAGAATCGTATCGGCGATGCCGTCATAGTCGACCAGGTACTTCAGGGCCTGCCGGACCTGGGGTTTGCTCAAGGCCGCGTGCTTCTGGTTGAGGCCCAGGTAGAAAATGCCACCCTTGGGCGCGGAGTGGATGCGGACATCGGGGTTGCCCTCGAGCCCCTTGATCTGGTCCGGTCCCAGATTGCGGGCGATGTCGATATCCCCCTTCTCCACCAGCAGCCGCTGGGTGGCCTGCTCGGGGATATGGCGGATGAGCACGCGCTGCATCTGGGGGGCGCCGTCCCAGTAGTCATTGTTGGCGTCGAGCAGCAACAGCTCGCTGGGTTTCCACTGGTTCAGCTTGAAGGGCCCCGAGCCGGCATGATGGGTGCGCAGCCAGGCGTGGCCCAGGTCGCCGTCGACCTCGTGGGCCATGACTTCCTTTTTATCCACCACCGAACCGACGGTGGCCGTCAGGCAGTAAAGGACAAAGGTCGGGGCGTAGGCCTTGTCCGTCTGCAGCACGACGGTGGACGGGTCGGTAGCCCGGACGCGTTCGCGCACGTTCGCGGCCGTGAGGCCGAACTGGCCCAGGATGAAGGCCGGCGATTTATCCAGAATGACGGTACGCTGCAAGGAGAAGGCCACGTCTTCCGCGGTCAGGGGATTGCCGGAGGCAAAGCGGATGCCCGGGCGGATTTTGAAGGTATAGGTCTTGCCGTCGGCGCCCACTTCCCAGCTTTGGGCCACGACACCGTAGATCCGGCTGACATCCTTCACGTCGTAGCCGATCAGGCGGTCGTAGGTATTGCCGGCAAATTCGGCGCCGGAGAATTCGAAGATCTCGGCCGGATCCAGCGTGATAATGTCGTCGAACTGCCAGGCCATGACCAGGGCGTTCTTCGGCGTGGCCGCCTGGAGGGGTGTCCACACCACTCCAAGGAAGCAAAGGACGATCAGCGGCAACCATTTTTTCATGGCGAACCTCCTGTGGAATTAAGGTTGGACCACGGGTGCCCAGGCGAGGGCGTGATCGACGCACGCGCCAGCGTCGGGACCGGCAAGCGGCTTCTCTATACACCGGGCGGCGTACCGGCTGTCAAGCGGGAAAGGGGCGGGCCTCGCTCGGCGGACGCATCTTCCTCAGGCCGCGCGAACGGCCAGGCAGAGCCCGTCGTGGAGCGGAGAGTGGCCGGGCAGGAGCGCGTACAGGCCGACCGAACGCCAAGCGGTACTGGCGGATATGGCGCGGTTGAAAGCGTCAGCGTCCTGAAAGCCCACATTGTCGGCCACGAGCAGTCCACCCGGGACGAGGATGGTTTCAAAGTGCGGCAATGCTTTGATATAATCCTCTTTCTCGATGTCCATGAAGACGAAGTCGAAGCGTTGGTCCGACCGAGCCAGCCAGGCCAGCGCATCATCGCAGATCACGTGTGCATGGCCCTCGAGGCCCGCCGCGGCGAGGTTGTCCTCGGCGCGGCGGGCCAGCTCCGGGTCGTTTTCCAGAGTCACGAGATGACCCTGGGTTTCACGGCCGGCCGCTGCCAGATAGATGGCGGAATAGCCGGTGGCCGTACCCAGCTCGAGCATCCGGCGCGACCGCCCGAAGCAGGCCAGGATGTAGAGCAGCTCGCCCACCACGGGCCCCACGATGGGGATGTCACCGTCGGCCGCCTCGGCCTCGAGGTGCTGGAGCAAGGCGCTGCGCTCCGGCAGCAGGCGCTGGAAATAGGCTTCCGGATTGGCGATCATCGTGTGCATACAATCCTCCTCATGCCGTCCTCGTTTCGATTACGGCGGTGGCTGGCACGCGGGACAGATGTGGGTGCTGCGCTGCCCCACCACCAGTCGCTCGACCGGCCGGCGGCAGCGGGGGCAGGGAGCGCCCGTGCGGCGGAAGACATTGAGCGCGTCCCGGTTGCGTCCCCGGTTGCGTGCCAGGGAATAGAAGGTGGTTTCCCCGGTGCCCAGCGTGGTGCCCATGTTTTTGAGCCCTTTGCGCAGGGCCTTGCGAATGGCCCGGTGAAGGCGGCGGATATCATCGAATTGCAGCGTATCCGCCGTGCGCAGGGGATGCAGGCCGGCGTCCCAGAGGGCCTCATCCACGTAAATATTGCCGAGTCCGGCAATGAAGTGCTGGTCGAGGAGCAGGGGCTTCAGCATCCGCCGCCGTCCCTGGAATCGCTGTGCGAGGCGTCGGGCGCTGAAACCCGGGTCGAGGGGTTCCGGGCCCAGGCGTGCGAGCACGGCCCCGGGGTCGGCGGGCAGGTAGAACCGGCCGAATTTGCGGGTGTCTTGAAAACGCAGCTGCCGGCCGTCATCCAGGCGAAAGGCGATGTGCTCGTGTTTGGCGTAGCGGCTGCCGGGGCGGGCGAAATGCAGGCGGCCGGTCATGCGCAGGTGCATCAGCACATGCGACGCGTCCTCCAACCGCCAGACGATGAATTTGGCCCTGCGGTGGATGGCCTGGATGCGGTTGCCGACCACGCGCCGCCGGAAGGCGGCTGCGGACACGCCGTCGATAACGCCGGGCCAGCGGACAACGACCGCGCGGATGCGCCGCCCCACGAGGCCGGCATCGACGAGGTCGTTCACGATGGTCTGCACTTCGGGCAATTCCGGCATGGGCATTCTCCGTCTGATGGGAACGGACGATCGGCCTGGGGTGACGCTGCCTATCGTGGCTGCGTCGTTTGAACGTTGGCGTTGTCTCAGAATTCGTGGTTGCTTGTCAACGAGGGCGGGGAAAGCAGGGCGTGAAAAAAAGGAATGGCCTTCATAGGTGTGGGCCCCTGCATGCCGGGCCGATTGCCTTGGGTGCTTGATCTTGGCCCCGGGATGGCCTTTTGGTCGGCATCCCTGGCCGGTACGTGGTGCCTTAAACCATCCGGGCGGGCGGCTTGCCCCTAAGCGATGGTCAGACGCAGCAGAGCGGATACGGCAATAACAATCCCGATCAGGTCAAAACTGTCAAGAACGCTTCCCATGTAGATTTCCTTTCCAGTCAGTGGCAATGGCTTCCGGCATCTGTGCTTCAGCAAGCTATTTAGCAATACAGCAAGACCCGTGCCGCACCCAGTGCAGACAGCTCAATTGCCGATTCCTTCAGCCGGTGTGCGTTGGCGGCGGCGTGCGAAGGGCCAGGCCAGGGGTAATTTGGAGATCCCTTGCCTAATAGTGGACAATTTGTTGGAGGGAAGGGAAATCGTTTTCATAGTCATGGGTCGGATCGAGCCCCAGCGGGCGGGGTGATCACCCCGCCGGAGCCTGGAAGGGAATACGGCGCCTGTGGTCAGCGCCGCCAGGTCCGGAGCGGCAAAAAAAACCCGCCTATCACAGCCGGCTGATGATAGGCGGGGGAGAAGAATACGCGGAGAGGTTTGGGCGTATCCTTCAGGAGGGACAATGCTTGTTTTTTATTGATTCTCTTAGAGCATGAATGGTGCCAGTCGCGTGTCAGATGGGGCGGAGTCGAGGGACGGTGATCTAACGCTTTCGAAATATTGTAATAATTTAAGGCAGTGAGCGGTAGGGGGCTATGGACAACGCGTGCAGAGGGAGGAAAATTTGTCAACGTTGTTGATATATCGGTGGCAATACTGTAAATGAAATAGGCAAGTCGCCACACGCAGGTAAATGATTCGTTTGATTCCGGCTCCGGTTTCAGGTGTTCGTTTTCACCCCCAACCTTGGTTCGCCTGGACACGGCCGTGGCGTTTTCCATACCGTTTCAATTTCCATTTCCGTCGCCGGGGAGTCCGCATTGCATGATTTTGCGTTTTCAAACCGTGAGCTGGCCCTTCTGCACCACGTTTCCGCATCGATTCAGGCATTCACCGATGTAAACGAACTGCTGCGTTTCATTCTCAAAAAGGTCAAGGGCGCGTTCAACATCGAAGGCGCCTCCATCGCGCTGCATGATCCTTCACGCCGGGAGTTTTATTTCATCCGCACGGTGGAGGAAGAGGAACAGCGCGACCCCGAAGAAGCGCCCCAGATGCGCTTTCCGGACGATTACGGCGTGGCCGGATGGGTCTTTCGGGAGAATCAGACCGTGGTCATCCCGGATGTCGCCAAGGACGGGCGCTTTTCCAACCAGCTCAACCTTCAGCAGAATTTTACCACCCGGTCCATGATCTGCGTACCGCTGGCCACGCGCAAGGACCGCATCGGCGTTCTTTACGTGCTCAACAAGGTCAAGGGCCAATTCAGCGAACGCGAAGCGCGCCTGTTGGAAATTCTGGCCGGGCCCATCGCGATTTCGATCGAGAATGCCCGCCTCTACGGCGAGCTGCGCCAGCATGCCGACGCCCTCGAGGTCGAAAACCGGCGCCTCAAATCCGAGGTGCAGAACCGGTTCGACCTTCACGGGGTTATCGGCTCGAGCCCGTCCATGCAAAAAGTCTTCGGGCTGGTGGAAAAGGTCATCAACACCACCACTTCGGTCTTGATCCAGGGGGAGACCGGGACCGGCAAGGAGTTGATCGCCCGCGTGATCCACTACGGCGGTCCTCTCAAGGACAAACCGTTTGTGGCCGAGAACTGCGGGGCGCTGTCGGAGAATCTGCTCGAAAGCGAACTCTTCGGCCATGTCAAGGGGGCGTTCACGGGCGCGGTGACGGATAAGAAGGGGCTGTTCGAGATGGCCGACGGCGGCACCGTCTTTCTGGACGAGATCGCCGACATGCCGCCCGCCATGCAGATTAAACTGCTGCGCGTGCTCCAGGAGGGGCAGGTGCGGCCCGTGGGCAGCTCCGCCATCGTCGATGTTAACTTTCGCCTGATTGCCTCCTCCAACCGTGATCTCTACCAGGAAGTAAAAAAAGGCCATTTCCGCGACGATCTCTACTATCGCATTCAGGTATTTCCGATCGTTCTGCCGCCGCTGCGCGAGCGTAAAGAGGATATCCCGGCCCTGGCCGCTTTTTTCCTGGATAGCTGTGCCCGTAAATTCAAGGCGCCCGTCAGCCGCTTCAGCCCCACCACCCTGGACATGTTTGCGCGCTTCAACTGGCCCGGCAACATTCGCGAACTGCAAAACGAGGTCGAAAGGGCGGTTTGTCTGGCCGGCCCCGACAAGGAGATCGGGATCGACTGTCTCTCCGAGAAGATAACGGCGGTGGCCCATGAGGAGACCCTCGAGAGCGGGGCCGATCTCACCCTCCAGAAAACGGTCCAGCGCATTGAACAGAAAATGATTGTCGACGCCTTGCGCAAGTCGCGCGGCAACCGCTCCCAGGCCGCGCGCACGCTGGGACTCACGCGGCAGGGCCTGCTCAATAAAATCGGCCGCTACGGGATCGATGTCTGAAGGCCGGCGGCCTTTCAGCTGTCGATCCCACAGCCGAAGCGTGTGGACCGGTTGATCCGCAGCGACCGGCAGGCAGGATGAGGCCTATGGGAAATGAGTTGAACATCGGGGACGTGACCGCGGCCCCGGGCGAGATTCGATACGGGCGCTGGGACGCGTTCGAGCACCCCACCGGGCATGTCGAGTTCTTCCCGTTGATCGTGGCCCGGGGGCAGCACGACGGTCCATGCCTCTGGTTGACGGCCGGCGTGCACGGCTCGGAACAGGCGGGTCCCCTCGTGCTCTACGAACTGTTGACCCGCGACCTGGTGGCGCGCCTCAAGGGAACCATCGTGGCCATCCCGGCCCTGAACCCGGCAGGACTGCGAACACGCACCCGCAACCCCTACCACGCCAATGTCGACCCCAACCGGCTGTGGCCGGAGGCGAAGACCGATCGGGCGGACCACCCCGATTTCGACCCGCCAACCTCGCTGGAGCTGGCCTATCAGCGGCTCTACGCGAAGATGACCCACAGCGCGGACTACCTGATCGACTACCACAACGCCTGGATCGGGTCGTTGTCCTTCGCTCTGCGGGACCGCATTCTCTACCGCGGCGACGACCCCGAGGACCGGGACCGGGCCCAGGCGCTTTCCGATCAACTCGACGACATGCTCAAGGCCTACGGGCACACGGAGGTGACGGAATACCCGGCCCATACCTACATCAAAGAAAATTTGCACCGGACGACATCCGGCTCCGTGCTGCAAAGGGGGCGCATCCTGGCCTTTACGGCGGAGCTGGGCACCGGAATGGCCCCGGATCCGAAAATCATCAAGGCGGCCTGCGCCGGCACGCGCAATGTCCTGCGCTGGGCCGGCATGCTGGGCGACCAGGCCGAAGCCATCGAGGACGTGCGTGTGATCCGCCCGGGCTACCCCGTGCGTCGGATGCGCACCCCGCGCGTGTCGGAGGCCTGCGTGGTGCGCCACCTCGTCCAGGCCGGCGACCGGGTGGGCAAGGGGGATGTGGTAGCCGAACTGCGGGACGTCTGGGGGCGTCCCACGGGCAACGGGGTGATTCGCTCCGGCTATGAGGGGATCGTGCTGGGCCGCTCCCATGGTGTTTTCTTCTATCCCGGGCAGCCCATTCTGGTGATGGCCGTGCGGGACGACGATGCCAGTATCGCCCCCTATCCCCGGCACTATCGTGAAAGCATGGACTGACGCCCGTTCGCGACGGACGGCAACCGACGGCGGGGCCCCCCGTCAGGCGGGCAGGATTCGGGTGCCGGCCCGTCCTGAAGCGGCCGGCTCGATGTCTTCCAGGGCGCAGACCACGGCCAGCGGCCCGCCGCCGCGAACGAAGGCCAAAACCGCCTCGACCTTGGGCCCCACGGTACCCGGCGGGAATTGATCGGCCCGCGCCAGGCCTTCGAGTTCGGCGACCGTCACGGTTTCCAGGAAACGCTCCCGGTCCGTCCCGTAGTCGACGGCCAAGCCGGGAACATCGGTGGCGATAACGAAGTAATCGACGCCGATGTCCCGGGCCAGACAGGCGCTCGCCAGATCCTTGTCGATGACGGCATCCACGCCGTGAAAGCGCCTCCCCTCCCGAATCACCGGAATGCCTCCGCCCCCGCAGCAGATGACGATGAAGCCCATATCGATCAGCTTTTTGATCTCGCGTTTCTCGACCACGGTGATCGGCAGGGGCGAGGCCACCACCCGCCGCCGCCCCTTGGCCGTGAGCCGTGTGGGGAAAGAGTAGACGGCGGGGTCGCCGTCGAGCACCGGCCCGATCGGCTTGGTGGGCGCGGCCAGGGCCGGGTCGTGCTCATCGACCACGACATAGCTGATGAGGGTGATGAAGGGCTGCTTGAAGTGAATGCCCATCTCCATGAGGGCCGTGTCCAGGGTCGACTCGATCATGTAGCCGATCTGGCCCTGGGTCTGCGCGACCAGTATTTCCAGGGGCAGTTGGGGCACCGTGTCGCAGCATTCCTGCTGCAGGAGGAGGTTGCCGACCTGGGGGCCGTTGCCATGGGTGATGATGACCCGGTAGTGCTGTGACAGACGGGCGATCTGCTGCATGGGGATTTTGAGGTTGGCAAACTGCTCGCGGATGGTGCCACGCTGGCCCTTGCGAATCAGGGCGTTGCCGCCCAGGGCGATCAGCAGGGTTTTGCGCGCCATCGGCCGGTGTATGCGTTCGTTCTCATCCATCGTCCCGGATCTTGTCCTTCAGGCGTCCCAACAGGACTTCTTCCAGCCGGGGACCTTGGGGCCGGTCCCGGTATTCGTAGCGCACCCGCAGGGTGGGCTTATCGATGCGCACCAGTTTGGGCAGATCGATGGGCGTGGCGCAGAGCACGAGGTCGCAGGCCGAACGATTGATGGTCGCCTCGAGATCGGCGATCTGCTCACGGCTGTAGCCCATGGCCGGCAAGACGTCGCGGACATGGGGATAGCGAGCGTAAGTCGCACGGATACTGCCGGCGGCCGAGGACGAGGCGTCCACCAATTCGGCCGCGCCGAAGCGCCGGGCGGCGATGGCGCCGGCCCCAAACGCCATGTCGCCGTGGGTCAGGGTGGGACCGTCTTCCACCACCAGCACCTTTTTACCGCGGATGGCCTCGGGGTCGTCCACCCGAATGGCGGATTCGGCCATGACGATGTCGGCCCCGGGGGCATACGTGGCGATATTGCCCCTGACCGTTTCGATGTCTTCGGCTGCCGCGCTGTCCACCTTGTTGATCACGGCGATGTCGGCCATGATCATGTTCGTCTCCCCCGGGTAATACAGCCGTTCGTGACCGGCGCGATGGGGGTCGAAAACGACGATGTGCACGTCGGGGTAGTAAAACGGGGTGTCGTTGTTGCCGCCGTCCCAGACGATGACATCGGCTTCGCGCTCGGCGGCCTCCAGGATCTTCTTGTAATCGATCCCGGCGTAGACCACGATGCCCCGGGCCACCAGTGGTTCATATTCTTCGCGCTCCTCGATGGTGCAGTGATGGCGGTCGAAATCCTCATAGGCGGCGAAACGCTGAACCTCCTGCCGCGTCAGATCGCCATAGGGCATGGGATGACGGACGGCCACCACGCGCTGGCCCGCCTCCCGCATGATTCGGCAGACCTTGCGGGTGGTCTGGGATTTGCCGCAGCCCGTGCGCACCGCGCAGACGGCCACCACCGGCTTGCGGGCCCGCAGCATGGTGTAGGTGGCCCCGATCAGGGTGAAATCCGCTCCCTCGGCCATGGCCAGCGAGGCCTTGTGCATCACCGCGGTATGGGGGACATCGCTGTAGGCGAAGGCCACCAGGTCGATCCTGTGCTCCCGGATCAAGCCCGGGAGATCGTCTTCGTGGAAGATGGGGATGCCTTCGGGGTAGAGGCTGCCGGCCAGGGCGGCGGGATAGCGGCGTCCTTCGATATCGGGGATCTGCGTGGCGGTAAAGGCCTTGACGCGGTAGCGGCCGTTATCGCGAAAATAGATATTGAAGTTGTGAAAATCCCTTCCGGCCGCGCCCATGATGATGACGTTTTCGATCATACCTGCTTCCTTCCGGTTGGCGCATGTTTTGAATGGCTGGATAGACGCCTTGAGACCAGCGCGCCTGACGTGCGGCCGACCGCGATGGCTTTGCGCCGATGAAGCGCTCGGGGTTTGTCCCGATCAGGCCAGGCCCGCCAGAAAAAGCATGATGGCATTCTGGACGTGCATGCGGTTTTCGGCTTCGGTAAAGACGATCGACGCCGGCGACTCCATGACCTCATTGGTCACCTCCAGCCCGCGCTGGGCCGGAAGGCAATGCATGAACAGGGCCTCGGGGCGGGCCGCGGCCATCAAGCGCGCGTTCACCTGAAAGGCCTCAAAATGTTTCCGGCGTTCTTCCAGTTCGTGTTTCTGCCCCATCGAGGCCCAGACGTCGGTGTAGATCACATCGGCATCCCGAACGGCCACCAGGGGTTCATGGATGATTTCGATCGTGGAATGACCGGCCTCGAGCGCCAATTGCAGTGTTGCGGCCTCGGGCTGATAGGCCGCCGGGCAGGCGCAGACAAAATGCAGCGGCAGGCGTGCGGCCAGCCGCAGCCAGGAGTGCACGACATTGTTGCCGTCGCCGACATAGACGATCTTGAGGTTGTCCAGGTGGCCGCGCGCCTCCTTGATGGTGAAGATATCGGCCATGATCTGGCAGGGGTGATTGTAGTCCGTCAGGGCGTTGATCACCGGAACGGTGGCGTAGGCGGCCAGCTCGCGGATATGCTCGTGGGCGAACAGGCGGGCCATGATCAAATCGTTGTAACGGCTAATGACCCGGGCCACGTCCTTGACGGCCTCGCGCTTGCCGATTTCGATATCCTGGGGGTTGAGATAGACCGCATGGCCGCCCATGCGGGTGAACCCGGTCTCAAACGAGATCCGGGTGCGCGCGGATGGCTTGGCAAAGATCATGGCCAGGGTCTGGTTGGCGAACGGATGGAACGTCTCCCGGCGGCGGAATCTTTCTTTGACATCGGTGGCCAGATCGATGACCTGATGGATTTCGTCGGGGGTCAGGTCGTCCACATGGATAAAGTCGCGTTTCACGGGATGCCTCGTTGCTTAGCGGTTGATGGAGCAGCCTGGCGGAAGCGGCGCGCCGCTGCCGCACGCCCTGCTGGTCGGCGCCTGGGTGATCGCCGTTCTATCCTGCAGCGAAAATTTTAGCAATTTTTTCCAGGGCCCAGTCGATGTCATCTTTGCGGATCACCAGCGGGGGGGCGATGCGCACGATGTGTTCGTGGGTCTCCTTGCAAAGCAGACCCTGCTCCATGAGCCTCTGGCAGTAGGTCCGTGCGCCGCCGGCTTCGGGCTTGAGCTCGATGCCGAGCATGAGTCCCCGGCCGCGGATTTCGCGAATCTGTGGTGCGGCGAGGTTGCGCAGTTCGGCCAGGAAATACGCCCCCATGGCGGCTGCGTTAGCGACGAGGTCTTCCTCCACCAGCACCCTTAGCGCCGTGCGCGCCACCGCGCAGGCCAGCGGATTGCCGCCGAAGGTACTGCCGTGCTCCCCCGGGCGCAGGACATCCATGACCTCCTTGTTGGAGAGCACGGCGGAAACCGGGTAGAAACCGCCGGAAAGTGCCTTGCCCACCAGGGTCAGGTCCGCCTCGATACCCTCGTGTTCTTCGGCCAGAAGCTTGCCGGTGCGTCCCAGGCCCGTCTGAATCTCGTCCAGGATCAGCACGATGTTGTGCGCCTCGCAAAGGCGCTTGGCGCGGCGCAGATAGCCATCCGGCGGGATGATCACCCCGGCTTCGCCCTGGATCGGCTCGACCAGAAATCCGACCGTACGGGGGGTGATCGCCCGGGCGAGGGCCTCGGCGTCACCAAAGGGAATGACCTTGAATCCAGGCGTAAAGGGGCCGAAACCCCGGCGGGAGCCCTCGTCGGTACTGAATCCCACGATCGTGATGGTGCGGCCGTGGAAATTGTTGGCGCACACGATGATCTCGGCCTGATCCTCGGGAACGCCCTTGACCGTGTAACCCCATTTGCGCACGGCCTTGATGACCGTTTCGACCGCCTCGGCGCCGCTGTTCATCGGCAGGACCTTGTGGGAGTTGGTCAGTTCACAGAGCTCCTGGTAGAAAAGGGCCAGCTGGTCGTTGCGAAAGGCACGCGATGTGAGGGTCAATTTGCCGGCCTGCTCGATGAGCGCTTTCTGGATGGCCGGATGGCAGTGCCCCTGGTTGACGGCGGAATAGGCCGACAGGCAGTCCATGTAGCGGCGGCCGTCAACGTCCCAGACCCAGATGCCTTCGCCACGGGCCAGTACGACGTCCAGCGGCTTGTAGTTATGGGCGCCGAGCCGGTTCTCGAGTTCGATAAAATCTTTGGTCTGCATGCCATCCCTCCCAACGGTTGGCGGTTTTGGTCATCTGGCCGGCATTTCGTTTGCGGTTAGCAGCCCGGTGGGGTGCAATGCCACACCCGACAGCCTTCGTCGCCAACCCGCAAGCGATCACGGGGCGGCAGCGACCTCGGCTTCCATGTGCCGGCTGAAGCGGCGCACGTGCGCGCGGGCCAGCCGGCGGGCTTCGTCGGCATCGCCCTTTTCAACGGCCGCCACGATGGCGCGGAGATCGCGGTAGTTTTCCTCGAGGACGGCCGAGCGTCGGAACGTGAAACGGTCGCAATAGCCCAGCATCGTTTCGTGCACCATCTTGACCACGGCCACGAACACGGGATTGCCGCTGATTTCGGCCAGGGCGGTGTGCAACTCGATATCCATTTCGACAAAGGCCATGGCATCCGGCCGCTCGCTGCGCAGACAGTCCCGGGCCCGATCCAGAATGCGCCGCAGGCGGTCGATGTCCCCGGCTCCGGCCGACCGGGCGGCCAGGGCCGTCACGTCGCCCTCGACGCAGAGACGGAACGCTTCCAGATGTGCGAGTGAAACCTGATTCTGGTGCATCAGGAGCGTCAGGACTTCGGTGGCCGGATCGATGTTGGTCTTGCGGACGACGGCACCGCCCTGAACACCGAGTTTGACCTCGATCAACCCCTTTTGCTCGAGAACGCGCAGGGCCTCCCGGACCGATGCCCGGCTGGTGGCAAACATTTCCATCAGGTTCCGCTGGGGCGGAAGCTTGTCCCCCGGTTTGAGCCGTCCCTCCAGAATGGCCGTTTGAATCTGGTGGACCAGATTCTGGAAAACACGGCTGCGCGAGGTTTTTTTGAACATGCGGATCGCTCGCCTCTAAAATGAGCCATAAATAAATATAATGGATCACCCATTATGATATTTGCACCGGCATGTCAACCTTGATGACCTCACGGCCGGTAAATCTGTGGCATGGCCCGGGAAGACGAGATTGAGGCAGGGGAGTCAGGACGCTAGACTCCTGGCCGACGGTCGGTATTCAACCGGTATCGAATCCGGCTAGCGCAGCGTCCATTGCAGGCAGCCGTTTCAACCGTTTGAGGGTCTTGCCACCTCAAGGTGCAAGATATGGGCAGGGGGGGATGACCGGCGTCAATGGCCGGCACGAACATACAGGTAGGGGACCGCAGCCTTGGCTCTGGAGCCGGTAGCGGTTGGTTGCGCTTGGCTCGCGACGGGCGCCGGCCAGAGGCCGATGCACGCCCGGTACAAGCCTGGTGGAGTAATCAGGTGATAATCAGGATTTCGGGAAAATCATGCAATTTCTGCCACACCCGGCGCAGGATGATCATGGCCGGGTCGGTGGTGATTGCTTTTTCGGATACCTGGTCCATACAGGATTCAAGCAATTCGTCATTACCGGTCCAGATTTTAAATTCCTCCAGGACATAATTGGCCACCGAGTCGTAGAGACGCACAAAATCGTTTTCGGTCATTCCCGACAGGGTTGCCATTTGTTGCGGTGGTAAATCGGCTATCAACAGGTCGGCCACTTCGTCGACCGTTCGCGGCAAGCTGTGCTTGTTGGGCTTTTCGTACATGGGGTCTTCCTAATCTAAGGATTACAGAATTCGTCCTTGTTGGTTTTGACCTGCCCATACATTTATTCAATTATAATGCCAAGTCTCGCATTTAATTTGTGTGTATAGAATATCGAATGATTACAAAAACAAATATCATTAGGGCGAATCTTGTGCCCTGAAGAGCGCCACCAAAATGGCGATGGATGCAACAAAATTGTCGGAAAGCCGCCGGCCGTTTGACGCCCAAACGCATATGATCCCGGCCAATCCGGCTGCTTTTTCATTCGGACCGCCCATCAGAGCCGGTGGCAGCCGCCGCGGCCTGTTCCCCGCCAGCGCGTTGGTTGACGCGATGTTCATCGCACCCGAACCGCTTGCAGCGGATGACAAAAATGTAATCCGAAAACGCAAAGCGTTGGTCCGGGTCATTGATGCTATGGCGGTACTGTAAAATGGCAAGGTTGCGGGGTGAAATAAAATGGCGGCCAACGCGGGCACACCCCGCGGGTGACGCTTCCACCTCCGCCAAGGGTCCAAGCTCTTAGAAGACCTTAGGGGATGGGGCGCTGCGCGGATGGCCATGGACGCCCGCTGGGTGATACGCGCCCAAAGGCGGTTGTCAGGATTTGCGTGTCGGATCCCTTAGGCTGGCCCTGTTGATGGTGTCGTTTCCGAATTTGACGTTGATGGCGTCGAGGGCTTCGTCGACACTGTCCCAATCGCCGCTGTGACCGGACGAAGCCGCAGGAAACAAGTCCATCTGGGCCGGTGTCCAGGAGGCCACCAGATTGGAGGCGCCAACCCCGATGAGGCGAATTTTGTGCTTCAGCAGTTCGTCCTTGAGTAGACGGCAGGCTTGGTCGAACAGGACGTCGGCGGACTGGAACGGCTCCGCAACGGTCGTGCTGCGGGTAATCTGCCGAAAATCGTGGTATTTGATTTTCAGCGTCACGGTGCGGGCTTTCACGCCATGGCGGCGAAGCTGACGGCCGACGTCCTCGGCGTGGTGCAGGAGATGCTCCCGCAACCGATCGCGATCGGAAAGATCACGGGCCAGGGTCCCCTCGGAGCTGAAGGACTTGGCCTGACTCGAAGGGTTGACCGGCGTATCGTCCCGACCGCAGGCCAGCGCCGCGAGGCGGCTGCCGAACTTGCCCATATGCCGATCGAGATCCTCCGGTCGGTGGAGACGGACTTGCCCCAGCGTGTTGATCCCCAACCGGTTCAGCCTTTTGAGGGCCTTGGGTCCCACGCCCGGCACCTTGCGTATCGGGAGGCGATCGATAAAGGGCATGACCTGCTCCGGTGTGATGATCGTCATGCCGTCCGGCTTCCGGAGATCGGAGGCAATTTTGGCCAGGAAGCGGACCGGTGCGATCCCGATCGAACAGGTCAACTCAACCTCGTCCCGGACGGCTTTTTTAACGGCCGCACCCATCTCGGCGGGAGAACCGTGCAGGCGTTCACAGCCGCTGATGTCCATGTAGGCTTCGTCGATGGAAAC
Source organism: Desulfobacterales bacterium (assembly GCA_030066455.1). Next base: position 16,684 of record JASJBQ010000034.1, on the reverse strand, counting down.
TTTTTCGACCAGGGGCGTGAACGCCGTCAGCCGCATCATGACCCGGTGTGAGATTTCCTTGTAGCGGTGCATGCGCCCGGGAACGATGATGCCGTGGGGGCAGCGGCGGCGTGCCTCGAACATGGGCATGGCCGATCGCACACCGTAGCGGCGGGCTTCGTAGCTGGCGGTTGTCACGACCCCGCGCTGGCTGGACCCGCCCACAATGACGCATTGACCACGCAGCTCCGGACGGTCGCGCTGTTCGACCGATGCAAAGAAGGCGTCCATGTCGAGGTGAAGGATCATGTGGATAAGCCGGCGTTCGCATCCAGGCGATCGATCATGGTTTCAGGGGCAGGCTTTTTCCGAGGCGCTGCAGGCGCGCGACGATGGGCCGGTCCGCCGGTGCAAATCGGAATTGTCCCATCTGCTCCGGGGTCACCCACCGAACGGCATCGTGCGCGGTGGGTTGTAATTCCCCGTCCTCGATTTCGGCCCGGTAAACCAGCAGGCGCACGGTCATGTGATCGTAGTGGTAGTCCGCCCGGTCGAAAAAGGAGCCGATGCGGGAGTGAATCCCGAATTCCTCGTAGAGCTCACGTTGCAGACATTCCCGAGGCGTTTCGCCCGATTCGATCTTGCCGCCAGGAAATTCCCATGAACCTGCGAGCCGGTCACCCGCCGGGCGGCGGGCAATCAGAATGCGCCCCGCGTGCATCAATAGGGCGGCGGTCACGGCAACGGTTTTTGAGTTGGCGTTCATTCGTCAGCTTCGAATCGGTTGAGGCCATCACGGCTTCGGGCATTCCCATCGGCGGGAAGCATCGTTGCCTGAGATCATTTGGCGGCCTCGGCGGGCCAGGTGCCTTGAACAGGCGGTTGAAAAACACGTGCGCTTGTCCCTGCGGTGTCAGCGTCATCCGCACAAGGCGCATTCAGGCTTCCTTTGCGGCGGTTGCGCGTCGGATGCAGCCCGCTCCTTTGAAGGCTTGCGGATAATGTTTGTCGACCGCCATTTAAACGCCATCTCCCGCCGTAAAGCAAACCTTAAATGGCGGCCTTTTAAAATGCCTTCCCGGTCGGTGGGTTCGCAGCGCAGGAGCGCAGCGCGGCCGTCGATGCCATCACATGCCGCTGCGGGCTCTCCCGCGACCGTTGAGGGGTCTGCACCGAGCGGCTGGCAGGCGAACCTATCCGGTCTGTATCAGGATTCGCAACCGACCATGGTTTTAAGCTGCCGCTCGAATCGCCCCAGGTTGCGATCCAGGTCATGATCGGTGCGCACGTGATGTTTGGCCGCCGCACCGAGACCTCGGCGCAGGTCGTCGTCCTGAATCAGCCGTTCCAAGGCGTCGCCAAAGGTATGCGGGCGGGCCGCCGAGCATAACAGGCCGGTTTGGCCGTCCTTGACCACTTCCGAGGCGCCCCAGCGGTCAAAGGCGACGACCGGAAGGCCGCAGGCTTGCGCTTCCAGGTAGACCATGCCCAGGCCTTCCTGGATGCCCGGAAAGGCGAAGATGTCGGCGGCGCTGTAAAAACGGTACATTTCCTCCCGGGGGATCTTGCCCGCAAAGCAAGCGCTGTTGCCCAGGCTGCGGCGGGCCAGCGCCCTCAGTTGTGGGCCGCTGGCACCCTCCCCGCAGACCACCAGCCGGAAGGTCAGACCGCGGCGCCGGATCGCCTGGCAGGCGCGGATGGTTAATTCGAGCCCCTCGGTTTTCACCCCCGGGCGCAACATGGCGGCCGTCAGGATCACAGGTGTTTTGCTTACACCCCACTCTCGGCGAAGCTTCGTGCGGGCCTCGGCATCGTGCCTGAAAAGGGCCGTGTCGACCCCCGGTGCAATATAGTGAACGCGATCGTCCGGAAGCAGGCGTTTCAGATTGATTTCATCACGGCGCTTGTTGGTGAATACGGCCGCGGCCCGACCCAGCACCCAGCGGTTGATCAGAAAACCCGGCCGGGTCTTCCAGTGTCGCCTGCGCTTGGTCGAGTAGACCCCCTGGAAGATGAAATACGGTATGGGCCGGAAAAAAGTGCACAGCGCACCGAGGGCATCCGGGGCCTTGTAATAGGAATGATAGGTGAGCCACAGGTCGGGCGGTGCCAGACGCAGCTGCCGGACGATTTGCGCGGCCTCTGCCAGCAGGCGCAACCACAGCCAGGGTTTCCAGTACAGCCAGCGCACGCGTAGTCGACTGGCCAGTGTGATGCGATGGCCGCTTTGGCGTAAATGCGTGAAGAGGCCGCTGCCGATGATCAGGTCGCCGGAAGGGTTGCGGTGACCGAGGGGCTTGAACGGCATATAGAAGACAATACGCACGATTATCTCTTTTGGGCGTTCACCATGACCGATCGGCGTTTGTTCAATCGCCGGACGGGGTGCATGTCGACAGAATGAGCTTATGAAATTGGGGCGGGAAAGTAAATGTCGGCAATCGGCATTTAAAGAAGGCGCACCACGACCTCAGAGGCGGGCGTTGTGTAAATGATAGTTAACGTCTTATGGTGGATGTGATGGGTGTATATAAGTTTTAAGATGTGTGACGTTTGATTCGTGTGCGACCGAAAAAGGCGAGCATTACCATGAAGGCACCGACTGAAATCAAGACAATGTGTTCGGAAACGGTAATTGGCGTCGCTATTTTTTGGGCGAACCAATCCGCGTTTGCCGTTCCAATTAACATAAACAATAGCACCAACAACAATATGGTGAGTGTCCTTTTTTGCATTGATATATTCTCCATTCGCAGCCCTTGTTTTTTTTCTTTAAAAACCGACGCTTAGCAATAAAAAACCCTTAGCAAACAATGTGCCAACAGGTTGATAAAATCAATTAACCAGTAATATTAGTTGGTTATGAAAATTGCATTAAAAACAGGCTGGGAAAATACGAAATTGGATGGTAAAAACTGGGAAATATGTTTCATAGTGTGACATCTTTTACAGAGACGTTTTTCTGGTTTTCGATCGGGTTGAAATGCTACGGTATAATCTGGACGTCAAGTTGAACGCCAAATTAAGGAGCGGACGCGATGGCGATAAAGACGATTCTGCTGATGGCCCTGACGCTGGATGGCAAGATCGCCAAGGATTCGGATCATTTTCCGGATTGGACCGGCAAGGCGGACAAGCGGCTTTTCGTAGAGATCACCAAGGCAGCCGGCGCTTTGATCATGGGGTCCAAGACATTCGACACCATTGGCAAACCGCTGCCGGGTCGAAAAAATATCGTCATGACCCGAGACCCCCGAAGAATATCCACCTGGGACAACCTGGTCTATACGAATCTTACACCGCAAGCCCTGCTTGCCGAGCTGGAATCCGAGGGCTATCGGGAGGTTGTGCTTGCCGGTGGGACCCGCATCAACTCCATCTTTCTTCGGGCCGGTCTGATCGACGAGTTGATCGTGACGATCACGCCAATGATTTTCGGGTCCGGTATCGGCCTTTTCGAAGAGGGGATTGAAGTCGATTTGGTCTTGGAGGAATTCAGGCCGCTGGATGAAGCGCGCGTCTGCCTTCATTACCGGGTCGTCTAACAACGGGTGACATCGCCCGCGCAGGCGGAGCTTATGACGTGACCGCGAATCACCGCGATCGTAGCACTGGGTGTTCCGGGATATCGACAGGTTTTTGCAGATGGTTTCAGTCGGAAATCGTCTTTTTCAGATTGGGAAGGGTCTCCGGGCGGTCGCGGTGAACAAAACGGCTGTCACCATCCCGTGCCGTCACGTTTTCGTATACCCCGTCGTCGCGTTTGACCAATTTGGTAAAGCCCAGATCCTTGAGTTCGGAGTTGGTTTTAGGCGTGCTGATATTGGTCCGTGAAATGAGTTTGCGCACCGGCGCCCGGCAATGCGGGCATTTTTTCAGTACCGGATCGCTGATGGATTGGCGGACCTCGAAGATCTCGCCGATATCACATCCCCTGGTCTCGTGTGCGTATTCATATGTCGGCATCGGTTCGGTTGCGTCCTGAAGAAAAGCATCGCTTCGATTGGTGTTTGCTGTATCCTGGCCTCGGATGCCACGACCTGCGGGTCTCGTGCAGCAGGCGGGCACGAACGTTGTTCATGTGCCAAATTCGGGCGCGAGCGTCAACCGTCAATCCGCATCGCCCGAAAAACTTCGCTAGGCGGCAGCTGCCGAGGGCCGGTCAACCGGGCCCAGGCGGGTACCCCCCCCCGCATCGGACAGGAAGGGGCGCGCCTGATACGCGCGCCGGGCGCAGCGCCGCGAGAAGGGATGCGTAAAAAAAACGATGCCCGCTGGCCGCAACGCTTTGGCCAATTCGGGCCCGCCGGATTCCGATCGACCGGACCGATATTAGGGGTAAGCGGGGTCCATGGCAGGATGATTTCCGGTTCGCAACCCGCCTAACGCGTAGAGGTGAGGTTCGGTGCGGCATAACGCCCAAAATAAATTGATCGCGTTGCTGGTTTCAATGGCATTGATCGTCTCGGTATCCTGCACCACCCACAAGGTGCGCCCGATTCAGTCCACGTTGCCCCAGGAGAAGATTCGCGACATAAAAATCGGCGATACGGTCAAAATCACGACCTACGCCGGTGAGCAATACAAGTTCAAGGTCGAGGCGATATCGAAAGAGGCCATCGAGGGCGAGGGCCACATTGTGCCCATCGCCGAGATAGAGAGCATCAAGAAAGTGCGTTTCACCGGTCAAAGAATTCTGGCGGCGGTGGGCATCATCGCCCTGCTTGTGTTGCTTGTGTGGCTGGGCTCGAATTCGAAATCGACAGGGGATGGGCGCTATGCCTCAGGTAACTCCGCCAAATAGGTGGCCCTGGTCGTCACGCTAGCGGTCGAATCGTTTTCAAACCTTCGCATTGCTTTCAGACCGGTTGCAGGTCGCGGGAGTCCCACCACTCCTTTCCGTAGTCGATGAACAACTGCTCGCCTTTGGCAATCTGGCGCGTGGTGTAGAAGATGATCAGGTCGCGATCCTGATCGTGCCAGTAGGCCGTATTGCTATCTTCCGAATGGTTGTAGATGCTACCCCAGCCCAGGGGCAGGGAGAAGTACTCCTCGTCTTTCGGCTGATCGTCCTCCGGTTCCAGACCAAACACGTAATCGTCCAGAATGCCACGGCACTCCTCACTGCTGAGGCGCAGGTGATGGCATTCTTCAAGCGTTGTTTCGGCCGGGATCTGCGCGCCGGCAAATACGCCGTGGCCCATGTCGCAGGGTGCAACCACAAGGTTCGGATGTTTGTACAACGGTTTCAAATCGTTCTTCGGCATCATTCGTTCCCGGTATGGCAGAGGTTCGGCCTGGTCCTGGTGCCTCGTCGGACGGTTCCTGTTTTCTACCGGATCCGGCCGCCATGGAGACAGTCGGGGGAAAACAGGGTCAAACCGGACGGCAAGGCGATTAACCAAAAGCAATAATTACAGGTGGCCGAATTCAATGTCAAATCTGGGCGGGTGCCGGTGGACGGGGCGGAAAACTTGCGGCCGTAAATCGACCAATCCGAATGAAGAGCGATATGTGGTATAAAATAATGGTTGACATACAACATATTGTATGTTTAAGCGCTTTAGACTGTTAGCGTCGTGTGAGCGACGCCTGAACCCGTTACCGGCGCCTATCCGGTGCGACGGCCTTAAAGAAACGGCAGGGCCAGCTCCTCGAATGTGAAGCCGGATATTAAAACGACGATAGGCTTGTGAGGCTGATGCTTCCCGAGTGCGGCGCTGCCGAGTAAAGGAGGGGGTATGATCACGCCCCAACCGACCACCACCCGCAACCAGGACAGGATGCTTGACAACCTGGTGCGCTCACTGGGCAAGTCCGATTTCACCGACGTCAAAGCGCGCCTGGAAGGACTCTCACCACCCGATCCGATCTACGGTTCCTGGCCGGATGTCACCGCCTGGAGAGATCGCGAGTACATTTTCGACCTGGAAACGGACGTCTCCGTCAAAGGCGCTCATTGCGGTATCAAATGGCGGGATTTCGGTTGCTATGCCCGGGATTTCGATGCCCGCTTCTTCGTGGTGGTGCCGGAGGCCTCGGCCCTGATTGCCCGCATCCGCTTGGCCATTCTGGACATTGAGGCCGAGGTGCTCACGATCTAAACACCATCTGCTCCTGCACCAAGATCGGGCAAAGCGGTGCAAGCCGGGCCGGCACCCATCGCGGATGTGGCGTTTGTTTATCGCGGCGGCCTGTCGAGGCGGCTTGGCCTCATTCTAGATCCATCACCCAGATATCCAAATTACCACTGCGACCGGACTCGAAAACCAGACGCTGGCCGTCGGGGCTGAACTGCGGGTACATATCGGCGCCCCCGGAGGTCAACTGAACGGTTTCTGATCCGTCGACCGCCGCCAACCAGAGGCCGGCCTGGTAGGAACGGTCCCAGGCCCAAAAGGCCACCCGGTCATCGAGGGTGAGACCTCGTGAAAGGACGACAGGCGTGCCCGAGGTGCGGCTGCTGCTGAGCGAAGCATCAAACGGATCTTTGTTACCGAAATATCTAAGCAAGCATCGGTTTGTAGTCGTCATTTTTATCTTCCGACGAATTCGCTTCCTCAATGGAACGTGCGTTGGGTGGATATTCCCTGCTGCCTAAATGGACGTTTCATGGCGTTACACTTCCGGCGCAGGGCACCCAGAGACCGCTCGATTTCGAAAAATCGATGTTCCGGGTCCAGACAGGGGTCCGTATCGGTCTGGAGATCCTGTTTGAGCTCGGTGGGGTACATGGCACCGGGACGGGATTCGAAATGGGTCACATGATAGATCTTGTCGCCAACCGGCAACAGGGAAGAGAAATCGTTGTCCGAAGAAATACAAGTAGATCCGTCCCTCGCGACAACCGGATTGCCCTTGCGGTCGTAAATCGGGCCGAAGGTCTGGCTGCCGATTTTGTCGCCGCTGCGCATGAGCAGATTATAGCCCACCGCATGAGGCTGGCCGTTGATCTTGACGGTGGGCGAGGCCAGTAACTTGCGCTTATCGGCATCGGTGATGGGGGCCTCGATGGCTGCAAATCGAAGGCCAGACCGGTATTCTCTTCGATCAGGGGGCCCCTTGACGATCACTGAGTAGCGTGTCTGCTTGCCCCCTTCATGATTTTCGTTCACCTCGTGGCCCGTCTTGCATCGGCACCGGCCGACGGGGTTCAGGCCCCGGCTTGACCCTGTGTGGACGCAACCTATCTTTTGTGATTATCAGACGCTATTTTCGTTCAGTCGATCTTAAAGAGCCTTGATGACAACGGATATCTTTTCGGAATATATCCTCAACGGCCACATGTTACGCAATCGCCTCGGCGTTGCTCCCGTGACCCGCATGTCCTCGGTGGCCGACTGTGTTCCGCGGCCGGACGTGCTCGACTTTCTGGTGCGGCTATCTGATCAGCCAGTTTCTCTCGACATATGCCAACCAGCGGAGGGACGGCTACGGAGGATCGCTCGAGAACCGATTCCGGCTGGCCCACGAAATCATCGCGGCCATGCGCCCCGTGGTGCCGCGGGAGCGCCTGCTGACCTTCCGGATTTCCGACTGGGGCGTGGCCTATACCCAAGAGCCGCTGCCCTGAGAGCGAAAAACGAAATGCCGCCATGAACGAATACCGTCGGGGTTAAGTAAAAGGAGGACCGGCATGAACGTTTTTTTCCAGCCACCGATCGGTATCGGGTTGGCCGTATTGCTGACCGGGGTGGCCATCCTGGCCGCCGTCCTCTGTATCCAGCGGTTTCGGACCGCTTATCGTCTGGCAGGGCAATACGCCTGCGCGATCTGGTTCGTCCGGGGCATCCGCTGCCTGATCATCGCGCTCACCGCAACGGCCTGGGCGGCCGGATTCTATTGGCAGCAGACCTGGCTCTTGATTATCGGTCTGGTCATTCTGGCGCAGGAGCTCTACGAGGGCTTCGTTCTCAGTTCGGCCCTGCGTGACGGGCTGCGGATCGAGAATGGCCGCGCGCCCAAGGGTGTGATATAAAATGCTCGATTTGCAACGGGCGGTATCCAAACGATCAACACCCGACAGGAAGTGATGATGGAAATTACCTTGGCGGCGCAGATCGTATTGTGGATCCTTGCTGTCCTCTTTACATTGGTGGGCGTCTCCGGTCTCGTATTCCCGGTCCTGCCGGGAGCGCCGCTGTTGTTTACCGGGCTTTTCTTGGCCGCCTGGGCGGACGGCTTTGCCCATGTGGGCGCGGGCGCGATGGTTCTGCTGGGAATCATGGCTCTTCTGACCTATGTGGTGGACTTTGCCGCCAGCGCCGTTGGCGCCAGGAGATTCGGCGCCTCGCGCCGGGCGGTGATCGGGGCGGTGGTCGGGGCGGTGGTCGGTTTGTTTTTTGGGCTGGTGGGGGTAATCATCGGACCGTTTATCGGTGCCGTGATCGGCGAGCTCTCCGTGCGCCTGGATTTCGAAGCCGCCAGCCGGGCCGGCTTCGGCGCCACCATCGGCCTGGCATTGGGGGCCGCTGCCAAGCTGGCCATGGCGTTTGCGATGCTGGGTATATTCCTCATCTTCCGCTTCTTTTAGAACGGTTTCGCAATAAGCTCGATATCGGCGTTACGCGTATTCCTCGTCACTGCGGCGTACTGGAGTACGCCTCGATCCTCGGTATCCACAAGCCTTGATCTCAAGCTTATTGCGAAACCGTTCGGTATCGTAATGGATGCCTAAAAAGCTCGCTATCGGCGTTATACGAATCCCTCGTCACGGAGGCGTACTGGAGTACGCCTCATTCCTCGGGGCTTGCAAGCCTTGCTCTCCGGCTGCTGACGAATCCGGCCGAGGGTATTCGCAGAACTCACCAACGCCGCCGGAGAATAAGTGCCCGCGTAAGCTTTCCTCGCCCTTGTCTTGACAGTTTGCGGCGATCAACCCTATTTTCAAATATTAAGCGTGACTCTTATATTAGTCGTTGCTCATCCCTTGAGCGTTTCACCGCAATCTCACCCGATCTCGGCCTGCCCGGTACGACCGCTTAATACGCGACCAATCGATCGATGGAACCCCACATGTTGTTCGATCTGCAGCACATCGTCTGTGCCGTCGATCTCTCCTCGCACTCGGAGGGCGTCGTGCATGCCGGCGGACTCCTGGCGAGGGCTTTCAATGCCCGTCTGTCCGTTTTCCATGCGGTGACGGCGTCCCATGACCACTATCCCGGCACCGCCATCTTCGAGCGCGGCGGCGAGCAGGACGAGCTCATGAAGACGAGCCGTCAGAAACTCAAAGAACTCGTCGCCCCTCTAAAGCCGGCGGGAACGATCATTGCCACGGGCGATCCGGTGGAACGCCTGTCCGATTGGCTCCAGGGGACGGCGGGCGGTCTGGTGGTGGCGGCCCGCCATGGTTCCAAAGGGCCGCGGCCGATGCTGCTTGGCGGCGTGGTCGAACGTATGGTCCGCCAACTGGCGCTGCCGGTGCTCGTGACGCGCAGAACCCGCAAGAATAACCGTGAGGGGCCGCTTTGCAACAAGGTGGTCGCGGCCTGCCAGGCGGCGGCCAACGGCTCTCCGGTCCTCATGGCGGCGGCGGCTGTCGCCCGGCAGTTCGATGCGGAACTGAACCTGCTGCACGCCATGGAATTGCCGGTTCGGCCTGAGCTCATGGAGCCTACGGACGGCCCCTACGGCGATGTCCAGACCACGCTGCAGGATCGCCTGCGCCAAGAATTGGTCGCGGCGGCGCGGTCGACAGCGGGCGATCTGAATGTTTCGATCGATCTGGCGGAGGGGCCGGCCGCCGAGGTCCTGGCCGGCCATACCGCCCGGCAGAAGGCCGATTTGCTCGTCGTCGGCGTGCGTCCCCGGCGACGTCTCGCGCAATTTCTGATCGGTTCAACCACGGAGGCGGCCCTGCGGTCGACGTCCTGCGCCGTCTTGACGGTGCCAACGAAGGCCTGAAGGAAGGCCCAAAGGCATTCGCATGCAGATGAATCCGATAGTCGCCCGAACCGGACTGGTGATGGACGCGCACTACCTGCAGCACGACACCGGGGCGCATCACCCGGAAAATGCCGCTCGTCTCCGGGTCGTCTACGACATGCTTGCACAGATCCAACATACACCGCACTATCGCCGGATAACGCCTCGCCCTTGCAGCGATGACGAACTGGCCCTCGTGCATGCACCCGCCTATATCGCTCAAATCGCGGCCACGGCCGGGCGGCCTTTCGCCGCTCTGGGAGCGGATACACCGGTCTGCGCCAAGTCATACGCGGCGGCACGCCTGGCCGTGGGCGGGACCCTGCAGGCGATCGATGAAGTCTGGGCGGGGCGTTTGAAAAACGCACTGGCCCTTGTGCGGCCACCCGGGCATCACGCCGAGTTCGGCCGTGCCATGGGTTTTTGCCTTTTCAACAACGTGGCCGTGGGTGCGGCCTTCGCGCGCCAGACGCTGGGGGCGCGCCGGGTCCTCATCGTAGACTGGGACGTGCACCACGGCAACGGCACGCAGCATGCCTTCGAACGCGACCCCCACGTGCTGTTCTTCTCTTCTCACCAGCACCCCCATTATCCCGGCACCGGTGTCTATACGGAAACCGGTATCGGATCGGGCGAGGGATACACCGTCAATCTGCCGCTGTCCCGAGGTTACGGCGACCCCGAATTTGTTGCGCTTTACCGGCAGCTTCTACAGCCCCTGGCGTCCGAGTTCGAACCAGACCTGGTATTGGTGTCGGCCGGGTTCGATATTCACGCCCGGGATCCCCTGGGGCGCATGCGGGTCACCCCGCTGGGCTTTGCCGCCCTGACCCGTCTGTTGATGGACGTCGCCGAAGGCTGCTGCAATGGCAAACTGGTCTTGGTGCTAGAGGGCGGGTACTGCCGCGAAGCCCTCCAGGAATCCATTCGGGCGGTTCTGAATGAACTGACCGGGCAATCACAAACCGACTACCAGGCCCTGGCCGCTCAGGCCGATACCCGCAAAGTCGATTACGTCTTTCACCGTTGCGCCAAGGTTCACCGGCGTTTCTGGAACTGCCTCGCTCACTGAACATGCGTTCGCCGCACCTCACCGGCCCGGCCTGCCTCGAGGAGGTGACGATGAACAATATTCGCATCATGCAAGCTTCAGTGGTCAAATGGAACCGGATCATCGCCGGCGAGCAATCGGATGGCGGGGTGCTCGATTGCCCGCCCTGCCGGATCTACTACATGCTGATTTGCACGGGGTGCCCTATTGCCGCCTACACCGGCCGCAAGTTCTGCCGGGGATCTCCCTATCCGGCCTGGTACCACCACCAGAACGAGGCGCACGGCTATATGCGGCGAAAAATCTACTGCGCGCGGTGTGTCGAACTGGCCACGGCGATGCGGGACTACATGATCGAAATCCTCGACCATCTGGTCGCCGATAAGGCGTTGGTCGAAAAGGATGCGAAGACGGTTTAACGTGCCTCCTGATGGGACGCGAGCAAGGCTGGAGCGCGGGCATGTCGAATGGGGTGACGGAATTCCTGGCCGCTGGATGGGTGTTATCTGAATTCGCCGCCTATTCGCTGGCCCTGCTGCTTTTGCTCCGCAGCTGGCACCACACCGTCGCCGAGGCGGCTGCCGGCGCCGCGCTGCTTCCGGCGTTGCTGGCTTCGGTTCTGCTCAAGGCCGCCGACATGACCGGCACGCCGGATATCGTGCCCGCCATGCGGCTGGCGGCTCTGATCCTCACAGGCATGGCGATCGTGCGTCACCGCGCACAGCTGCATGCACTGCGACACGCGCTGAAATCGTTTTTAAGCCAACATCTCCTGGCCGCGGCCCTGCTTCTGATGACGCTGAGTGCCCAGATGACGGCGGTCCTGTTGGGTTGGCCGGACGGTTTGAGCCTTACCCGGCCCTCCTTGGGGGTGAGCAGCGCTGATTTCGCAATGTCCGCGTCGCCGGAGACAGGGCTGTCTTTAAGCGCGGCATCCTTGTTCCGGATCTTGCCGGGAGCAGCGCATCTGCCCTGGTCGGCCTATCTGGCGATCTGCTTTGCCACCTATGCCCTGGCACGCCGCTATGCCTGGCCCCCCATCGCCATTACGACGACGCTTCTGGTGGCCAGTATGCCACGCCTGGTGTTTCTTTCCGTTGGCGGCGGATTCGAAATCATTCCGGCCGCAGCGGCCCTCGTATTCATTCTCCTGCTCTATCGGACCGTCGAGAGAGCGGACATCAGGGATTTTCTTCTCATGCTGGTTGTTCTGGCGTTCTGCCTGACGCCGGGGCGGTTGGGGCTTCTCTTCCCGGCGATCGGCCTGGTACTGGCGGCGGCCGTGCTCCACCGGAGGCACGGCGTTCGCATTTGGTGGGATCTGAGTCGTGCGGCGCCGCTCTCCGTGGCGGCTGCCGGTCTTGCGGTTTCGATTTTGTGCCTGGGCGGGCATGGGCTTGAAGCGCCGTCGGCTTCGGAGGTGGCATCGGCCACCTGGCGTTACAATGATGACGGCCTGCAGGGGGCGGGTGTCAATCTCCTGCGCTACGGGTTGCTTTCGCTCGACCTCACCCCGCCGGTCGAAGCGGTGCTGGCGAAGTTCTGCAGCCTCGACTGGCGTGCCTTCCGTCTGTGGGTCCACGATGGTCTGCTGGCCGTTGTCTTCGCTGTCGACGAAACGGGTGGTTCGTTCGTCTTGCCACCGGCGCGCGATCCCGCCTTGGCCTGGTTCGGCCCTTTTGCCGGCCTGTTGGTGTTGCCCGCCCTGGGGTGGGCTTTGCGGTGCGGTCCGCGTCGGTTGCGGAGTCTGGCACTGGCGCTGTTGGCCTATCTGGCGCTGTTGGCCCTCGTTCCTGCCTGGGCGCCGGGCAACGTGCGCTATTTCACCGTGTTTTTCACCTGCGCAGGTTTTACGACCGCTTTTCTGCTCCCCCCCTGGCGCATGACACGCCGCCGCCGCGTTTTTTTACAGGCGTGTGCCGGCGCTTTGATGGCCTATACGGTGAGCGAGATCTGGCTCGCGCTTTAACACGCGCCAATGGCCTGCATGCCAGCCGCAATACCGCAGCGCGGTCGATGCGTGGCGTTAGCGCCCCTCGAGGCCTGCCGGCCGTTCAACCCAGCCACCCCATGACGCCGGCTTTCAGGGGCCATCGGATCAATCCAGAAAAGCGTTGACAGGGTCCGTCAAGTGTGTGCTATGTGAAAATTCAACGCCAAGCGAGTATCCATGTTAATTTCTTCGACCAGCTTTTTGTTTGTTGACGGGCGCTTCTATCTTAGCTTTAGAAGCGTCCATCCGGCTGATTTGTAGCACGCGCCAATCCAGCCCCGGGTGGACCACCAAGAACCACTCGGGGTTTTTATCCGACGGCAGGCCCCGAGAGTTTTCTCGGGGTTTTTTTTTGACTGGTCGTCGGATGAACGGGAATGGATCGAAACGGGAAAAGGACACCAGCATGAAAAACCTCAAACTGACATCGCGCGAAAACGAGCAGCAGACCGTCATCGAAGTGGGGGAGGTCGCTTTCGGCCGTGATTTCGTCGTCATCGCCGGCCCCTGCAGCGTGGAAAGCGAACGCCAGACCATGGCGACCGCCAAGGCCGTCAAGGCCTCTGGAGCGGACATGATGCGCGGCGGGGCCTTCAAACCGCGGACATCGCCTTACTCGTTTCAGGGCTTGGGATTGCAGGGCCTGAAAATACTGGCCAAGGCCCGCCAGGAAACCGGGCTGCCCATCGTCACCGAGGTCCTCGATCCCCGTGATGTTTCCTGGGTGGCCGAGTATGCCGACGTGCTTCAAATCGGAACGCGCAACATGCAGAACTTCTCCCTGCTGAAGGAGGTCGGCAAGGTCCAGCGGCCGGTCCTGCTCAAACGGGGCATGTTTTCGACCCTGGAGGAATGGCTCAACTGTGCCGAGTACATTCTAAGCGAGGGCAATCCGGGTGTGATCCTTTGCGAACGTGGCATCCGCACGTTCGAGAACTACACGCGCAACACGCTCGATCTAAGCGCGGTGCCGGCCATCAAGGAGCTGACCCATCTGCCCATCGTGATCGACCCCACCCACAGCACGGGCCGGTTGAGCTTGATCGGCCCCATGAGCCTGGCGGCGGTGCCGGCAGGTGCCGACGGACTCCTGATCGAAGTGCACCACAATCCGGATGAGGCGCTCTGCGACGCCGACCAGGCCCTGACGCCGGATCGCTTCGACGCCCTCATGCGCCAACTCAGACCGCTGCGTGATTTTGTGGACCGCATGCCTTGCTGAAACGGGCACCGCCCGAGAACCGCCACGGCGGGCCCGCCGTCAAACCACTCTTACGGGGAGCATCCCATGAAACTCAACGAAATCCGTACGAAAATCGACAAAATCGACCGTGAACTGCTGGTGCTGCTGCAGGAGCGCATGGGGCTGGCGCTGCGCTCCAAGAAATTCAAGACCAACATCAACGACCCGGCCCGCGAGGAAGATCTGCTGGCGCGTGCCGAAAGACTGAATCTGGATCTGGTGGAACGCTCCTTTACTCGCCAGTTGCTCCAGACCATTATCCAGGAAAGCAAACGTTTGCAGGAAGAGGAGCGCAAGTTGGTGGCCTTCCAGGGAGAGCACGGCGCCTATGGCGAGGTGGCCTCGCGTCAGCTCGTGCCGGCCGGAGCCTATATCCCCTGTCTGGAATTTGTCGATGTCTTCCGGGGTGTGGAAGAGGGCTACCTCGACCTGGGCGTCGTCCCGGTGGAGAATTCCCTGGAGGGGGCCGTCACCCAAGTCAACGATCTGCTCACCACCACCGGACTGAGCGTGGTCGGGGAGATCAACGTGCCGGTCAACCATTGTCTCCTGGCCACCCGAGGGACGGACTACCGCGAAATCCGCATGGTCTATTCGCATCCCCAGGCTCTGGCCCAGTGCCGCGGATTTCTGCTGCGCAACCACTTGGAGCCGCACCCTTTCTACGACACGGCCGGGGCGGCCAAGATGCTGGCCCGGGAGCATCCCAAAGCCGCAGCCGCTATCGCCAGCGACCTGTGCGCCGAACTCTACGATCTCGACGTGATCAAAGCGGGGATCGAAGACGGTGCCTCCAATTCGACGCGGTTTCTCCTACTCGCACGCGAACCCCATGCGGGCGAGGGCGACAAGACGTCGATCATCTTCGCCGTGCCCCACGAGGCCGGCAAGCTCTACGATGTTCTGCGGCTGTTTGCCGACGCCCGGATCAATCTGACCCGCATCGCCTCGATGCCATTGCGAAGCGACCCCAGCAACTACAGTTTTTTCCTTGATTTCGAAGGCTCTCAAGAGGATGAGGCCATCGGCCAGGTGCTGGGCCAGGTCGAAAAACTCGCCATCGGGATGAAATGCCTCGGCAGCTATCCCGCCGATCCAGCCGGCACCTAATATTCTGGATGGCAAGAGCCCCATTTTAGGGCGAGATGGCGCCCTTGTCAAAAGACCAAAAGGGCATGTCCACTAATTGGTTACGCCTCCAAGCCTCGCCCCGTGCCCTCCATTGCCCGGCATCGCAGGCAGGTGCCTTCCTGATCCGGCATCATCCCGCCCCGTTGCGGGTAGCGGCATGTCACGATTCAGACCAACGCTGTTGAATCCATTGACTTCGCGGGAACCGGCCCGAACCGCGCCCTGCGGTCGAAGGGCATACCGGGCGGTGATGCCCGGGCGGCCAAGTCTGATCTCGGGGCTGTTCCGGGAGGTCGTTGCGGCTGCAAGCGCGTCGGGCGGATCAAGCAGATGGATCGGGTGGTGCCGGCTCGCTAGTCACCGTTGTCTCGGTCGAAACCTCGACGGGTGAAGGGGGGACCAGCATCGCACGGAAATCCATGGGGTCCTTACGGTAGCGATCGATAAAGGCCTCGATGCCCAACGCTTCCACGATGCGCACCCCTTGATCCAGGTAGCGGTATTTGTCGAAAGACCGTCGGGCCTCAAAGGTGGCGTCGAGATCTGCCTGGGGCCAGCCCGTGAAGAAGCGGGACATGACTTCCGGCATCAGCTGGTGCACCAATCCGCCTACGGCCGCCTCTTCGACGGCCAGCCATTCTTCGACCACCTGATCGATGTACGGGCGGGATCTGTCACTCAGGGACCCCAGACGGCGTTCGATGGCCGCTTCAGTGAAATGACGCAGGGCGATGTGCAGGGTTTCCTCCACGGGCGCGATCAGTACGTTGAGAGGATGCTCGGCACTGTTGCGCCACAGGGTGTAGGGACTGTGGATGAATTCCAGATTCTGGTCTTCGTCGATAACCAGATAGGAGGAATAGGAGCCGACCTCGCCGGTGTAGTTGCGGTTGCTTAGTTCAATCTTGACCTGCGGGCCGCTGTCTTTTGCAGTGAAAAAGACATATTCCTCGGTATAGACGTCAGCGATATGGTGCACCAGATAGGCCGTGACGCCTCCCCCGGCGGCGGGCGCCGAACCCTGCCCGTTCTCACCCTCGAAAGTGGCAATGTCCTGGTAGGGATTGGGCAGGCGTGTCCTGGCCAGCACGAAATCCACCGCCGCCTGACAGTATTTCTCGAACAGGGCCGCATAGACCGGACGCTGTTCGGGTACGATCATCAGCCGTGTCGAGGCCTGGACCAGCCGCCACCGCGGCGTATCGCTTGCCAGTTCGGAACGGATGGATTCCATTAAAGTATTGTTGCCACCGAGATAGGCTCGGTTTTCCCGGCTGAGGGAGGCGTCGACCTGATGCCTGACCTCGCCGAAGGCCACCAGGGGATCGCGATGATCGGCATCCAGGATGAACGATCGAAA
>JASJBQ010000253.1 GCA_030066455.1 Desulfobacterales bacterium | reverse complement strand
GCTAGAGCCGATGACTGCCGCCAACGAGGCTTTCGTCGCCTCTTTCCATCCTTGCCCGATTCGTTGCCGGGAAGCGAAGCACTCAGACGGGCTGGCCTGAATCCGCGATGATCCGATAAATCCGAGTCGCGCTGAACGCCTCCAGAACGACGCGCAGAATGGCCTCCTGTTTTTCGGCCGGCAGGTTGGTGAATGTCGTTCGGGGCTGCAAATGCGCTTCCTGGGTCGGGTGGCCCCCAAATGGGTACGTACGCTCCAACGCCCCCGGTGCGTCATTGCACGACGAACCGATCGAGGCCGACAATCTTGTCGCTGAGACGTTTGACAGGGCCGCGTCGTTCGCGGGCGAAACGCGAAATCTGGCGCCACCAGCTTTCTCCCGACAATACGTGGTGAATCGAATAGTCGCGACCGTCTTCCATGCTGTCGACTTCGATCTGTTCAATGCCAAACGCGCGGTATCCCCCCCCCAGGAGAAGACAAGCGGCGATCACGCGGCGCGCGTGCTGATGCGCCAGCTGGTCGCTGTAAAGTCGTGTCAGCGCCAGTGGTTTGGGGTCGTAGCGCAACGACCGGGCGAGGGCCACGAACGCGTGGACGCGGAACCGCTGGAGTTCAAGGGGCAGTGCGGCATATTTGGGCGCGATCGTGACCGGCACATTGTCTCCCACGACCAGGATGTCGATGTCACCCGGCGCATGGTCGAGGGGCACCCCCTGGAGATGCCGGGCCAGGGATCCGAAGAGCACGACCGCCTGGGGGTGATAGGTCTCAAGCTCGTGGGTTATCTGAGGGAGAATCGCCAGCTTTTCCTGCAATCCTTCCATGGCCGCCCACCGCCTGTTAGGGGTTCTGCTTTCACCGCGCGATGACATTTCAATGACGGAAGACTAAAGGCTGCGTTTGAATATTGCAAGGGATTCCGGACGGCGGGCAGCGTCAGAGTCCGGAGACGATCATTTAAGGAAGGTGTCAAGGGGACGGCGCAGGGTTCGGCAGGTGGCCCGTCGACCATAGCCGATGCGAAACAGCATGACATGGCCCTGATCCGGGCGACGATCATTCCCGAGCAGGCCGTCGTAAACCGGCCAGATGTTCTCCAGGCGCTTGCGCTGATGATGCGGAAAGGCCGCCTGGGCGCCCAACTGCCAGCGCAGCCGGAAGAGTGTGATGGCGGTCATGGGTTGAAAATCGAGTCCGGCACGCGTGGCGGCCAGCCAGACGCGTTGCAGGGCACGCCCGCCATCGAGGAAGCTTTGAGGGCTGCTGTCCCGGCATCGGATGAGCCCCACCGCCGAGGCTTGGGTAATGGCGTTGTGGGAAATCCGCGCAATCAAGCGTGAGGCCCCCAAGTGATTGCAGAGTTTCATCGCCGGCCAGGGGCGGGTCAGCCGCAGGAACAGGTTGCCCCCCAACCCGGCCTCCAGGTTATCCAGGGGCAGTCCGTCGCGCAGACGCAGGGCGTCCGTGGTTGAAAACCGCACCATGCCCATGAAATGGGCGTGCAGCATCCGGTTTTCCAGACGAATCCTGTCCGCCTCCCAGACCATCCGGGCGATTTCCCGCCGGCGTTCGCCATCCTCGATCAGTTCGAGATTCACGCCCGCGATAGACCCGCCCTGCGCCCGCAGCCCGTCCAGTATGCCGTTCGGAATCGCACGGCCGTCGTAGATGCTGCGGTTGGTGTGGCGCTCGGGTATATAGCGCTGGAGGGGATCCTCCTTGATCCCGTTGGCCTGAAAATGAATATCCGCCACCCGCAGCGCGTCCGAGGGTCGGGGAAAGGATTCGACGCGGCTTTCGAAACCGTAGCGGGTGGCCGCCAGGCCCATGTTTTCGAGTGCGGCCCCGCAGGCGATGAGCGTTGCATACTGCGCAACGTTGAAAAGCGATCGATCGACTTCCGGTCGCATGGACAGCTTTATTCGCTGGCGGTCGGCCTGAAACCGCCAGGGCTGGCAATTGTCGCCCGATGGCGCGTGCACGGCGGCCTGGACAATGTAGTCGCGAACCGGTGAAATAAGGGTGCTGGGCCGCGTTTGAATCAGGGGCGCCGCCTTCCACGCGGCGCGCAGCGGCCCGTTGCCGTTCAGCCAGCGGGATTTGAGCCGATTGAGCTTGAAACGCTGCCAGGGATGGCGATTGCCCTTTCGCAACCGTCCCTGGTGGAACCTGCGCACCAATGGATCATACTGAAAATAGTAAGGCGCCGCACGAACACCCGGGCGTTTCAGCACGATGCGGAGGGCCTCGGTTGCGGCCACCGAGGCGCATAACTGGCAGGCCGCCGCGACGGACGGGCCCTGCTGCGCATAGATGTCGATACGGCTGGGGTCGATATAGTCTCTTTGGGCCCCGCGGGGGGCCAGCCCAAGCAAAAACGCCAGCAGTTTTTCCTCCAGCGGCATTTCGTCCTGGATGGCGAAGTATTCGTCGAAAGCCATCCCCCGGTCGGGCATGAAGACCAGCATGGCGGCACTGAACCCCACCGGGCCGGCGGTCACCACGGGAATCCCCATCTCGTGTGCGCGGTTGAAGATCCGGCGCCGGACGTCGAAAGCAAAAAAATCGATGCTGTCGACGACGATGTCCGCCCCCTCGAGAAACGCGGTCACATTGTTCTCGTGGATGCCTTCCGGAAAGAGGGCCAGGTCCAGAAAGGGATTGATCTGTTGCGCCTCCGCCACCATGGCCTCGAGCTTGGGCTGACCGAAGTGGTCGACTTTGGCACCGTACTGGCGGTTCACATTGGCCGGTTCGAAATGATCGAATTCGGCCAGTCGAAAACCGCCGAACCCCATGCGGGTCAGGGTGACGAGGTGAACACCCCCGACGCCGCCCAGTCCGGGGATGGCCACCCGGGCATCGAGCAGACGCTCCTGCTCGGCCATCGAGACAAGCCCTCGATTGCGCTCCAGGGCGACTTCCAGATAATGGAGCCGGTTCTGGAATCCCAGCGCATGAACCCGTGCGC
Organism: Desulfobacterales bacterium; assembly: GCA_030066455.1. The sequence continues at coordinate 4,093 of JASJBQ010000253.1, read as the reverse complement.
GCAGATCGGGCGGTGACATCGCAGGCGCGGTCATGGCATTCCCACCTGGCGATCCAGGCTCTGGTAGTCATCGACGAACACACGACCGTCGGGCTGATCGATATGGATCCAGGACTGCCTTTCCCAGGTCTGGAGCATTTTACGGAAATTTTCGCCGCCGATGCCGCACTGCCGGCTGAGCCAATCCGCCTTGACCGGGAGCCGTCCCCGACGGGAGGTATCCAGTAGGATGCGGGCCGCCAGCGAAACCGGGGGGGCGGTCCGCTCGCGTGCCTCGATCTGGTGGCGCAGACGGGCCCCCAGGAGTTCGAGCACTTGAAGGGCCTTTTCCTGGCTGGCGCGCAGCTGGCGCAGCAGTTCTTCGCGGGCCCAGACCATGACATCCACTTCGTTGGAATGGGCCTTGAGCGTCGTCGTCCGGGGGCCGCCGTCGAGCAATGAGAGCTCACCGATAATCTGACCCGGCCCGAACATGGGGCCGTCACCCGAGGAACGCACCGAACCGCGCATGATCAAAAAGGCTTCGTCACCCACCGTCCCTTGCTGGATGATGACTTCATTGCGACGGTAAATCCGGCGCTCGTTGGAGTCTTCCAGGATCTGCCGGGAAGGGTCGGCAAACGTCTCCCGCCCCCCGGGCGGAAGTTTTTCCAAATCGACGTGGATGGGTAGCATGGCGACGTTGAGTTCCGGGCTGTGAAACTCAGGCCCGATAGCGGTGGCCCCTACGATGCGCTCCAGCATCGGCATCACCGGTGGATGCAGGGTGGCCAGTACGTGCCGGGTCCCGCATTTGCGCATCTCGCGGAAGCACATTTTGATAAGACCGACCACGATACCCGGATGGCGCCGGTAGCGCTGCTCGCAGCACAACCATCCGATGTAGGCGGCCTTGCCCTCCAGACGGGCGCGGAACGGCCGGAAGTCGTAAAAATCATCCGTCGGGCTGCCGACGGCGTTCTCCATGATCACGCGAATACTGGCGATGGGGTGGTCTTCGCGCAGGGCCAGAATGTTCGTGGTTTCGGCAAAACTATCGTACTGATCGATGATATGGTTGCCGCTGTGGATAAAGCGCTGTTCTTCTTCAACGAAAATCCGGTGGCGCAGGCGATAGACGGTTGCCCTGTCCTGGCTTGAGTCGGCGATTTTGAGTCGGATTGGCATCGTGTCGTCTCCGGCGGCTTTTTCCGCGGCGGTGCGTGTTGCATTGCTTGTTGGCTGTCGAACCCATTCGATACTCACGGATCTTGCGACGGTTATCTGCAAGAATTGCGCCCAGTCACCTCTTTTCTCGCATTTATTTGGGGTGGGGACGTTGCCGTCGGCCGGTGGGCGCCCGGAAACGCCGGGTCGGCGTCAGCAGGCGTGCGCCTGTCCCCTCGGGAGGGATTGGTCCCCGACCGAACGTGAGCCCAAAAAAAGACAGGGCGTTAACTTTAAAACACGTTTAAACGTCAAGATAATGACACGGATACGGTGGGCGCCAGCCTTGGTTGAACGGGTACAGGACTATCCAACAACCGACGGTTTTTTGGCTCGGCAGGCGGCGGCGAAATCCTCGGGATAGTGCCCGATGATCCAGCGCAGCTGGGCTTCGCTGAAGGCACCGGGCGATTCCGGCAGCCTTGGCAGGAAGCTGTAGAGCAGGTGCTGCCCGGTGGGGCCGCTGTCGAATCGTTTGGAATACTCCAGCCCTGTGACCATGCGGGCACCCAGCCCTCCCAGCGAGCGGATGGCAATCCAGATGCCCAGGTCCAACGCGCGGCGGGTGGCGGTGTCGGCTTCGAGGATATTGCCGACCGGTGCCCGGGTGACAAGCTGCAGTTCCCATTGCGAGGTCTGAGCCTTGGGGACGAAAAGGATGACATGGCGGTCGGCGTGAACGACCAGACTCTTTTCCCGGTCCGTGCGGCCGTCGAAACGCTCATTGCGATGAATCGCGAGCAGATAGGCCTCGAAGAAATCCACGCCGTGCGCGTGGCGATAATTGCGGACCAAACGGTGGAGCAGATCGCCGCAGGCATAGGCCGCTGATTTACGGCCGGCGTCTCGATCGACACCCCAACTGTCCACATCACGGGGGATCAAGGCGTATTGCTGATGAACCTGCTGGTGGGATGCATGCAGGCGGTAGTGCGTGGGGGCGTAATCAAAGCCGTAATTCCAGCCCCAAAGCGTGGCATTGAACGCGAGGTCCGCGGCCCGGCATTCGTCGGTCATCGCGGCCAAAATGTCCTTGCGCAACGTTTCCAGAACGTCATCCTTCAGGGGCCGGGCGTCCCCGGCGACCCTGAGCTCCAGCTGCCGGGCCACCTGCAGGAAAGTGCGCTGATAATAAAGATGGCGCATGCCGCGCAAATCGCGCGCGGTGAGATGGGCAGCATCGTAGCGGACGGCATCCTCGGCCATGTTGGCGGCGAAATGCCCCCAGGGGATGTAGCTGTTGCGCCGCAGGTATTCGTAGACGTGACTGTCCGCCCCGGGCGCCCCCCACTCGCCGGTGATGGCGCTCGTGCCCTGCACCCCGGGCCGCAGCACCATGACCCTCTTGTAATCGTCGGGCAGGCAGGGATTGTTGGCCACCGCCTCGAACAGCGCGCGATTGCGGATATCCGGCTGGAGGTCTTTTTCACCGGCACGTCGGAACTTCATCCCGGTTGGCCGGCCGTTGTCCCTTGCATGCACGAAATCGGCGGCCTGCTCGGCCAGGGCCTCGAGGTCCTGGGGATCTGTCGAGGTGGTGGCCAGGGCCAGTTGGAGTGATTCGGGCAGCCGGGCCAGCATGTCATCCTGCCGGGAGTCCCGCCCGGGGTGTGCACCCGCCATCGTGCGTAGCCAGCGATGCAAGGATACCGGCGGTTTGGGGGGCAATTCAATGGCCAGCGGCGCTTCAGCGCGCCGGTCGGCCCAGTCTTTCCCGATATAGGTCGTCCCCCGCCACGGCAGAGGGTTGGCGATTTCGAAGATCGGCCCCGCGGAGGGGACATCGACGGCACCGGTGGGAAAGTTCCGATGATTTTCGACCGCCTCGCCTTGCGGCCCCTGCCCCAACACCGAGATCGCATGGGAAACACGCAGGTTCTCGACCCGATAGGACGGACGATGGATGCCGACGACGAACCGGCCGTCAGGTGCCACCGAAGTGCGTGGCGCATCGGAATCGTGGGTGAGGCGATCGGGGTCCCTGTTCATCGGCGTACCGCAGTTCAACGCAGTGCCAAACAGTCGCTGGCGATTGGGGCCTGATTTAATCTGGGCGGCTTGGTTCGGCCAGCTTACACGGATAACGAGGGGGAATCAACCGGGTGGGTCAGCTTGCCCGCGGAGCGCACCATCGGGGAGGCCACCCGCGATCGCTGCGACATGACGTCCCGCTTTGCAGGCAGGGCCAGCCCCGGGCCGTTTTCACTTTCTTTCGAGGGGATCCAGAAATTTCCGCTGCATGCGTTGGGCGGCCCAGTCGAGATCGCCGCGCATCCGGCCCTGTTCGAACCAATCCATCATCTGCGCGGCGTAGACGCCGGCTTTGCGGTGGAGGCCGCGCACGGCGTCATCCAGGGCGGCCCATCGCCCGGAGCGGGCAAAGTCGTCAAACGCCGCCCGTACTTCCGGGAAAAGCTGGCGGCCGAGGCCGTCGTGAAAGACGAGAAAGAACCCCAGCGGCACGGCCTGCCGCGCGTTTATGATGGCGCGCAGCGGCCCGCTCGGCCCGGTATCGGCCAGCATGTCCTTGACCGCCCGCAGCAGCAGTTCGACCGGCGAGTGGGGATAGGCGGCGATCATGGCGCGCCAGGTGTCGGCGTGGAAACACGCATCTTTCCGCTCGCCGATCTCGTGGTTAACAAATACGTCGTAGAGATCTTTCAGCAGGCCGCCGAATCGGGATCGCAGAGAGGCGGGATCGGCCCCCTCTATCCCGGCATGTTGCAGGGCGTATCGCAAGAAGGGCCGCCGCGAAGGGGTGATGTAGAAGATCTGGTCCCAGACGAACATACGGGCGGCCTCTTTGCGCAGGACGATATCATCCCCCTGCGAAAGGGCCGGGAGCGTGAGCAGATCGCGGGCGAGTTCCTCCCCCATGTGCACAACC
>JASJBQ010000252.1 GCA_030066455.1 Desulfobacterales bacterium | reverse complement strand
GGGCTTGATCCTGACCAGGCCGTAGTTGACCGGTTCGCTCAGCGAGCGGCCGTCGAGGATCAAATCGAATTCGTATTCCAGCACATGCGGGGTGTCGTGGGCCATATGCCTTTTGAATTGGTTGCCGCGCAGGCGCATCGTATCCCAGAACAGGATCGTTCGCTGCCCGGCATCGACCAGGTAGTCGGACAGTTGATTGCGGACCAAAAGTTCGGGGTTGATCTGTGGGGTGCTCATTTGCTTTACCTCTCTGGATTTGACGTTAACGACTTGTATTATGCGATTTCATGGACGCCAGCCGTGCGGCGTTCGGATCTAAATGTTTCCTGGCATCTTTGTCGATTGACCGTCCTCCATCGCCGCAACCATGCCGACAACGCGTGGACCGCTGAAAGCACTCAGTAGGGGTCGGGCGGCAGCATCCAGCGCTTCAGGCGACGTGGTTCGGTGGCGACATAATCATAGTAGGCGCGCTCCGAAACGAGGTCCCAGTTGTCCGTTATTTCGGCGAAGTTCAAATAGGCCTGATGAACCTTCTGCGCCGTGGCATCTTTGCGGGCCTCCTCCGCCATGACCTCCCGGGATAATTGTCGAAAAGCCGAGATCGCCGACAGGGGAAAGCGTTGGAGCTGAACCTGATGATCCCGGACCAATTTCTTCAGGGCGGCATAGTTGTGGCTCTGGAACATACTGAGGCACCATGAATTGACCTCCGCAGCGGCGCTGTCCAGGATGGCCTTAAGATGACCGGGGAGCGCGTCATAGGATGGTTTGTGAAAGAGGGCCTCGATGCAGGCCCCCGGCTCATGCCAGCCCGGATAATAGTAATAGGGCGCGGCTCGATACAGGCCCAATTCCAGGTCGTGGTGCGGGCCGATCCACTCGGCACCGTCCAACTGGTCGCTTTGGAGCGCATTCAACAGATCGGCCCCGGGCAGATCGACCAGGGTGGCGCCGGCGCGCTTCAACACCATGCCGCCCAGACCGGGCATGCGGACTTTCATTCCCCGGATGTCGGCGGCGTAATTGATTTTGCGCTTGAACCAACCGCCCATCTGGGCTCCGGTATTGCCCATGGGCCGTGGAACGACGCCAAAGGGGGCATAAGTCTCCTCCCACAGCTCGAGCCCCCCGCCGGTGTATAGCCAGGCGTTCATCCCCTGAGCGTTCAAACCGAAGGGCACCGAGGCGAACCATTGGCCGGCGGGTATCTGGTCCGCCCAATAAAAGGCGACCGCACTGCCCACCTGAGCCTGCCCTTTGGACACCATGGCGAAGATCTCCCCGGGCGCAGGCGTCTGCTCCTGAGCAACCATCCGGATATCCATGCGGCCATCGCTCATCAATTGCACGCGGCGGGCAAACCGTTCGGCCCCCCTTTGAAGGATGGACGACCCCGGCGGCCAGGCCGTAGCCATCAGCCAGCGGTAGGTTTTCCCGGAGGGCCACACTGCAGGTGCCCCTATGGCCGCGGCGGAAAGGGCGGCCCCCGTCAGGCCCGCCGTTTTGATGAAGGCGCGGCGCCCCGGTTGTTGAACCGTATGGACGAGTGACCTGATGCTCATGCGTTTACTCCTTGATTGACATCCAACCCTTGGTTTCCCGTTAGACGACGCCCATGGTCGCCAGAACAATCGCGACGGCGCTGGCAATCAGAGGAATGACCACCGTGCACACGCCGATATCGATATAGGATTCCCGGTGGGTCAAACCACAGATGCCCAGCAGGGTGATGACGGCGCCGTTGTGCGGCAGGGTGTCGAGACCCCCGCAGGCCATGGTGGCAATGCGGTGAAAGGCTTCCGGGTTGATCCCCACCTCCATCGCCTTCTGCATGTAGGTCTCGCCCAGAGCACCCAGTGCGATGCTCATCCCGCCGGAGGCCGAACCGGTGATACCGGCCAGGATGCTGGTCGAGGCGGCCAGCGATATCAGGGGGGTTCCCGGGATACCCAGAATCGCCGTTTTGACCAGGGCAAACGCCCCTAAACTTTTTATGACGTTCCCGTAACCGACTTCGGAGGCCGTGTTGAGGAGCGGGAGCAGCGACCCGAAAGCCCCTTCATTGACGGTTTGCATAACGCTCGTCAAGGATTTGCGAAAAAGCAAGATGGCGAAAACGATGGAGATGGCCAGCGACACAATGATACTCCAGATGCCGTTGACGCGGGACAGGGTCGTGTCGAAATCCTCGAGGTAAGACGTGTCCATGGCGGGGAACACAAATTTGGACAGGATGAAATTGATCAGCACGACCACGATAATGGGGGCAAAGGACGCCATCGCGCTGGGCATCTGGGCCGCATCCGCCGATACAGCGGTTTTTGCTTCGTGGTGGCCATAGCCTTCCCCCTTGCCCATGGCGGTCTTGGCCCTACGGTTGATCCAGAATAACCCGCCGCCCAACATGATCGCAGCACCCACCAGGCCCAGAATGGGAGCGGCGAACGCCGTCGTGCCGAAAAAGGGCATGGGTATGGCGTTTTGAATCTGCGGCGTACCCGGCAGGGCCGTCATGGTGAAGGTAAAGGCCCCCAGGGCAATGGACGCGGGGATAAAGCGTTTGGGGATCCCAGCTTCCCTGAAGAGTTCGACCGCGATGGGGAAGACGGCAAAGGCCACGACAAAGAGCGACACGCCGCCGTAAGTGAGGATCGCACAGGACAATACGACCGCCAGGACGGCATGGTGGGCCCCCAGTCGTTTGGTAATGAAAAAAGAGATCGATTTGGCCGCGCCGGCTTCGGCCATCACCTTCCCAAAGACGGCCCCCAGAAGAAAAAGCGGGAAAAACGCTTTGGCATAACCGGCCAGGGCCGGCATAAAGACCTCGGTGTAGCTGGCCAAAAGCGGTATGTCGCCGGAGAGGAGCGCGGCCAGCATGGCCAGCACCGGCGCCAGAATCAGAACCGAGATCCCGCGATAGGCAAGGTACATCAGCAAAACCAGCGATAAAATGATTCCTGCAACGCCTAACATGACCATCCTCCCCTAAGGCCGGGCGTTAAACGCACACCCTGCGGGCATCCACAGGTGAAACCGGCTTGGCCGGTTCCGGATCGGCATGGCTGGATCGCGGTGCCAGGCGGACCTACCCCTTGGAGCCGAGCCGTAAACCGCCGTGGATAAAAAACACCTCGCCGGCCAGGGCTTCGTTGCGGTAGATGTCGCCCACCAGTTGGGCGACCTCTTCCGGTTCGATCAGCCGCCCGATGGGCACCTGGGTTAAAATGCTGTCCAGCGCTTTTTGGTTCATGCCCTTGACCATGGCCGTGCCAACGTAACCGGGGGCGATGGCCACGCAGCGGAGCTTGTCGGACAACTTCCGGCGGAAGAATTCGGCCGTAATCACCTTGGGCATCACGGACATGGCCGCTTTGGTCGCCGAATAGTTGAGCTGGCCGGCCGTCCCCAGGGAACCGGTGGAAGAGACCAGGCAGATCAACCCTTTGCAGCCATGGTTGATCATGCGCTCGGCGCATTCGCGAACGGTCAGAAAAACACCGGTCAGATTGATGTCGACCACGATCTGGAAGTCGGCAATCGCCATTTTGCGGGTGACCTTGCCGGTCTCCCGGTCCGGGGAGACCATCAGGCCATCGCGGATAATCCCGGCAAAGGGGGCCACCAGGTTGATCTGGCCGAATTTCTCGATGGCCGCATCCGCCAGTTTGCTGTTGTCTTCCTCTTGGGTGACGTTGGTGACCACCGTGAGGACTTCGCCGCCCAGGGCTTTGAGTTCGGCTTCGGCACCGCTGAGAAGTTCTTCGGAGATGTCGGCAATGACCGCCTTCCCGCCGTTGCGCACCCAAAATTTGGCGACTTCCAAACCAATACCACCACCCCCACCAGTGATGACGGCCACAGAATCTTTGATCGCTAACATGGTCGTTCTCCTTTTTCGTCTTCTTTGTCAGGTTATTTATGCAACGATAGGATTATTTCAGTTGGCGACGATACTCGCTCCCGCGTCGATGGGATAGATCATGCCTGTGACGGAACGGTTTTCCAGGATGCTGACCGCCAGGCTGGCAATATCTTCCTTGCGCACGTTGGCCCTCAATGGCGACTGGGCTTTGGCCTGTTCCAGAATATCAAGGCGGTTGCCGACCTTGGACAGGGAGTAAGTGCTCACAAACCCCGGTGAAATGGCATTGACCCTGATTTTTTTGGTGTTTCCCAGGGACTGCGCCAGCCCCCGAATGATGGACTCCAGTGCCGCCTTGGTGGCACCGACGACATTGAAGCGCGGTACCGCGACTTGACTCCAGCGCAAGGTTACCGCCAGTATGGCGGCATCTTCCCTCAAAACGTCCACAAGGCCGCCCGCGATTTCCACCAGCGAAAAGGCGCCCACACGGATGGCATCCGTGAAATCTTCCCAGGTCACCTCCACCAGGGGCAAATCGAGTTTAGCCCCTTCGGCCGTGGAATAGGAGATGCCGTGCACCAGGGCGTCCAGGGTGATGCCTTCCTTTTTGACCGCCGCCGTCAAGGCCCCCAGGTCTTCGTCCTTAAGGGCGTCGTAGGTAAATAGCTTGCGGATGCCTATGGCTTCGGCCACCCGGCTGACGCGGGCATGGGTCGATTCATCCTGATAGGTCGCGTAGATGTCATAGCCGGCCCGCTTGATTTCTGCGGCGATGGCGGTAACGATACTGTCTTCATCCCGGATGCCCACAACTAAAGCGTTTTTATTTCCCATGGTCGTACTCCCGGTGCGTGTCATCCCTGTTTCAGGACGGCACGCGGATCATGACACTGGAGCCGCAGTCCAACAGATAAACGGCCCCGGTAATGGAAGGGTTGCTGATCACTTCAAAGGCCAGCTTGCCAATGTCATCCAGGCGGGCCGTTCGGTTCAAAGGGCTGGCGTCGCGGACCACATCCAACAGATTGGAAAACCCCTTGATGCCGCTGGCCGCCCGCGTCATCACCGGACCGGGCGAAATCGCGTTGACCCGGATGCCCTTGCCGCCAAGTTCACTGGCCAGTCCCCTGACCAGTGCCTCCAGAATGCTCTTGACAGGTCCCATCATGTTGTAGCCCTCAACTGCCAGATGGGACCCGATGTAAGACAGGGTCAGAATCGAGCTGCCCGGATTGAGGACATCCGCCGCCATCAGCTTGCCGGTAATCTCCACCATCGAAAACGATGAAATGCGGGTGGAGTCCTTGAAACTCTGCCAGGAAACTTCATGCAATTGCTTCTTGATTTCCGAAGCAAATGCGATCCCATGCACGAAGACGTCCAGGCGCAGGCCTTCGGAACGCAGGTAGGCCACGATCGTCTCCAGTTGAGCGTCGTTGCCGACCTGGTAGGGAAACAGCTTGGTCACCCCGAGCGGATCGGTGACCTCTTTTACGTAGGGTAAGGCTTTGTCGTTCAAATAGGTGGGAATGATGTTGTACCCGTTGGCCGCCAGTTCCTGTGCGATGGCGGCGCTGATACTTTCCGGGTTGGCAATCCCCACGACGAGTGCATTCAGGCGACGCATAATTAGCCCCTTTGTTAGAGTAGAATGTCCCGGGTGTGGGTGGCGATCATCAACTCCTCGTTGGTGGGGATGACCCAGGCCGCGACCGGGCTGTCGGCCTGGCTGATCCTGGGCTGCCCCTCGGCATTGGCCGCCGCGTCCAGATGCAGGCCGAGCCAGCGGGCGGCTTCCGCGACGCGGGATCGAATGACGGGCGCGTTCTCGCCAACCCCCCCGGTAAACACCAGGGCATCCAGACCTCCCAGGGCCGCGGCCAGCGAACCGAGTTCCCGCTGGATACGATAGACGAAGACAGCGATGGCCTCCTCGGCATGGGGGTCGTCGCTTTCCAGCAGGAGCCGCATGTCGTTGCTGATCCCGGAGACGCCGAGAAGACCGGACTGTTTGTAAAAAAGATCGGTCAGCGCATCCGGGGACATGCCCTCTTCCTGGATCAGATGCAGGACGACACCCGGATCGAGATTGCCGGGCCGGGTGCCCATGGGCAGACCATCCATGGCCGAAAAACCCATCGTGCTGGCGATGCTTTGACCGTCTTGCAGCGCACACATGCTGGCGCCGCTGCCCAGGTGGGCCACGATCACCCGTCCTTTGGCCGTCTCGGGGGCCAGCACCCGCAGCCGGCGAGCGATAAATTCATAGGAAAGACCATGAAAACCGTAGCGTCGGATGCCCTTTTCCGACAACCGGCGCGGCAGGGCAAACAACTGAGCCACCGGTGGATTGGAACGGTGAAAGGCCGTGTCGAAACAGGCCACCTGGGGGATATCGGGCCCCAGCTTCATGACCGCCCTTATGGGGGACAGGTTGTGGGGCTGATGCAGGGGGGCCAGGGGGATGAATCTTTCCAGATCCTTCAGTACGGCCTCATCCACCCGCACCGGGTGACTGAAGCGCTCCCCGCCATGGACCACGCGATGCCCGACCCCCACCAGGGACAACCCCAGACGCTGCCGGTTTTCGCGGAGCCAGTCGATGATAAAACCCATGAGGCTTTCGTGGTTGACGTCCGGGCCGTGCTCCCAGGTATGCTCATCGATGGTTTCGTTCTGGGCATTGCGGGCTTCGAAACGCGGACGCACCCCGATGCCTTCCACCTGACCTTTGAAGACAAGCCTGAGGTCCTCGGTTTCGACATGGTCGAAGAGGGAATACTTGATACTCGAGGACCCGCTGTTGACGACCGAGATGCATCCTTGCATGACATCCATCCTTGCTTAGATTTCGGCCTTGATGCCGCCCGAACCCGTCCGGCTGGCGTCTGCCACCGCCGCAGCAACGGCGCACGAGGTCAACCGCGCCCTGGGCGAGTCGGCCCGGCTGGTCAGAATGATCGGAACGCGGGCCCCGGTCACGATACCGGCGGCATCGGCATCGATCAGATAGGTTAACTGTTTGGCCAGCATGTTACCGGCCTCCAGATCCGGCACCACCAATATGTCGGTCTGCCCGGCGACTTCGGACTCAATCCCTTTGATGGCGGCGGCTTCTTTGCTGATGGCGTTGTCGAACGCCAGGGGGCCGTCCAGAATCGCTCCCTGGATCTGCCCGCGGTCGGCCATCTTGCAAAGCGAGGCCGCCTCCAGGGTGGACGGGATCTTGGGATTGATGGTTTCCACCGCCGACAGGA
>JASJBQ010000251.1 GCA_030066455.1 Desulfobacterales bacterium | reverse complement strand
TCGGTTCCAGGCCAGGCCGCAGGGATTTGACGCCCGCAGGCGTAGTGGGACTACGTCGAGGACCGGCAAATCGCGAGAACGCCGCCTGGGGCTGAAAGACGCGTTTTCTGGGCGGACAATTCATTTGCGGTAGAATTCGGGTACCAGCAGAATAATCACCGTGTAGATCTCGAGCCGCCCCAGGAGCATGCACCAGATCAGCAGCCATTTGCCCAGGTAGGGTATCTGGGCGTAGTTTTCCACCGGTCCGACCATGCCGAAACCCGGCCCGATATTGCCGATCGAGGAGGCCACGGCGCCGATGGCCGTGGTGAAATCGACGCCCAGCCCGGCCAGCAGCACGGTGCAGACGGCGAACAGCAGCAGGTAGAGGGCCAGGAAACCAAAAACACTGCGCAGGATGTCGTCGGATACGGGCTTACCGCCGATCTTGACATGGCTGACCGAATGCGGATGGATCAGCGAAAAAAGTTCCTTGTAGCAGAATTTGAAGCACAGCATAATCCGCAGGATCTTCATGCCCCCGCCGGTGGAACCGGCCGAGGCGCCCAGGAACATGCACACCAGGATGACGACCTGGCTCATGGCCGGCCATTGTTCGTAGTCGGCCGTGGCGAACCCGGTGGTGGTCATGATCGAAACCACCTGGAACAGGGCGTAGCGCAGGGACTCGGCCAGATCGGCGTAGACCTCGCGCCAGATGTCGAAGGTGATCACCAGGCTCAGCACCAGCACAATGGCCAGAAAGGCGCGGCATTCGGCGTCCTGCCAGAAGGAAAAGGGTTTGCCGCGCAGCAGCTGGTAGTGGAGCGAAAAGTTGATCCCCGCCAGCACCATGAACACGATCACCACGATATCCATGTAAACGCTGTCGAAATGCGCCATGGAGGCGTTTTTGGTGGAAAACCCGCCCGTGGGCATGGTGGTCAAAGCGTGACAGATGGCGTCGTAAAAACTCATCCCCCCCGCCCAGAGGAGAAGGGTTTCCACGACCGTGAAGAGAAAATAGACCTTCCACAGAAGGGCGGCCGTATCGCGGATGCGGGGCTGAAGCTTGTCCGGCACCGGGCTGGGCACCTCAGCCTTGTAGAGTTGCATGCCGCCCACCCCCAGAAAAGGCAGGATCGCGATCGAAAGGACGATGATCCCCATGCCGCCGATCCACTGGATCAGGCTGCGCCAGAACAACGCTCCGTGGCTCAATCCCTCGATTTCGGTCAGCACCGAAGCCCCGGTGGTGGTGAAGCCGGAAACGGACTCGAACAGGGCATCCGCGAAGGTCGGGAACGGTCCCTCGAAATAGAACGGCAGGGCGCCAAACAAACCGATGGCCATCCACCCCAGGGCCACGATGGCCATGCCTTCACGCGTGGTCAGATGATTGGTGGCGGCCTTGCGAAAGATCAGGAAGCTACCGGCCCCGCAGGCGATCGTGATGAGCATCGCTTTGAAATAATGCGCGGTGCTGCCATCGGCATAAATCAGTCCCACCACCAGGGGCAACACCATGGCCAGGCCGATGGCCAAACTGAGCGCACCGATCACCTTCATCACCGGGCGCCAGTGCATCAGAAGAACCCCAGCTTGACCGACATGATCTTTTCCATTTTGGAGATGGCCTCGCGGCGGGCGACGATGATCACACGATCATCCGGGGCGACACGTGTATCGCCGGAAGGAATGATAATCTCATCACCGTGCAGAATCCCGACCATCAAGACCCCCTTGGGCAATTTCAGGTTCTTCAGGGGTTTGGAGACGATATCCGAGGTCTCCAGCGCCACGGCCTCTATGACTTCGGCCTGCTCGCCCTTGAAGGAGAAGGCCGACAGGACCTTGCCCTTGCGCACGTGCTGCAGAATGCTGTCGATGGCCGAGAGCCGGGGGCTCACGATCTGCTCGATGCCGATGGTCTGCATGAGCGGAAAATAGCTGAACTTGCTGATCTTGGTGATGCACTTGCGGGTGCCCATGCGTTTGGCCAGCAGGGACGTCAGAATATTGGTCTCTTCGTCGTTGGTCAGGGTGACGACCACGTCCATCGCGCCCACGTTTTCCTCGAGCAGCAGGTTCTGGTCAGACCCGTCGCCGTTCAGGACCACCACCCGGTCAAGCTGCTCGGCCAGGAACTCGCAACGCTTCGGATCCCTTTCGATGATCTTGCAGCTGACCCCTTCCTGCTTCTCGAGCGTGTGCGCCAGACGATAACCCAGGCGTCCGCCCCCCACGATCAGGGCCCGGCTCAACGGCTGGACCTGCTTGTCGAACAGGGCCAGGGTTTGCTCGAGGTTTTCGCTGGCGGTGATGTAGTAGACCAGATCCCCCGGCATGAGCCGGTCTTTGCCATGGGGGATGATCAACTCGTTATCCCGCTCGATGGCGGCGATCAGCGGACGTTCTTCGTCTTCCGGCAGGGAAAGCTCTGAGAGTTGCGTACCGGCAAAACGGTGGTTTTCTTCCAGATGGACGCCGACGAACTTGAGACGCCCGTCGGCGAAGTCGGCCACGTCCACGGCGCCGGGGACCTGCATCATGCGCAGGATGGTCTTGACCACCTCGATCTCCGGATTGATGACCGTGTCGATATGAGGCGGCTTTTCGCGAAAGAGGTCGTGGTAGCCGTCAAAAGCGGCGTCCCGGATGCGGGCGAGTTTCAGGACGTTGGGGGCGATGATGCTGGCGACGAGGCAGGTCACGAGATTGTGCTCGTCGCTGTCGGTCACGGCCAGGAGGATATCGGCCGATTTGATCCCGGCCTCTTCCAGGGTGTCGGGGCTGCTGCCGGACCCCTGAATCACCTGAACGTCCAGGCTGTCGGCTACACGCCGCAAGGCGTCCGCTTTCCGGTCCAGCACCAGGACATCTTTGTTTTCGAGGGCCAGCTGGCTGGCGATGTTGAAACCGACCTGCCCCGCCCCGACGATGATCACTTTCAAATCGCAACCTCCCCTGCACGCATACGGCATCGGTTTGCCGGCAGTCTAAACGGATTGTAGTCGATTGGAGCAATGGAGAGAGGATGCTATTCATAACACCCGGAAAAATGGCGTGTCAAATAATTCGGGTCGCCATCAAAACCAGAAGGGAGGCCCCCAGCAGCATCACATCCAGCCGCCGGGCGCGGAAAACCGGATCGGTGCGCCGGGGGGAAAAGCAGCGGGCCTCCATGGCCAGGGCCAATTGGTCGGCCGACAGGATGGTCCGCCGCATGGCGGGCATGACCAGGTGGCGGATCTGTCGGAGGGGACTGCGCCGCCGGTCACCGCCGCGCGCCTGCCAGGCGACGCGCGATTGTTTGATCTGATGGTGCAGCACCGGGATGAAGCGCACGATCAGCCCGACCATGACGGCCGCCCGCCTGTGGTCGATCCCGGGCATCGGGCGCAGCAACCAGGCCACCCCGGCCTTGATCTCGGCCGGGCGCGTGCTGCGCACGAACAGCATGCCGATCATGACGATATTGACCAGCCGCCAGCAGATCGTCCCGCCCTCGGCCAGTCCCTGCCGGGTGACGACAAGCACTCCGGCGGCGGCGATGACATCACCCGGCGTGGTCAAAGCGCGGGCCGTCACGATGAAGAGCAGAAAAAGCAGAAGAAACCGCAGCTCGCCACCGAACAGGCGCAGCGGGAGCCTCAGGTGCCCGGCAAGCGCGGCCAGCACCAGGCTGATCAACGCCAGGCCCGCCAGCGGCGCACTGATGCAGGCTGCGGTCATGAGGGCCAGTGAGGCCAGCTTGAAGCGGATGTCATGGCGGTGGAGGATCGATCGGCCCGTCGCAAAGGCCAGGGGGCTTAATTCAGCCATGACCGGAATGCCGCCCCCAGGCGGGAAGCGTCGGGCTGGCGCACCCCGAATTGCTCCACCTCGGGCAGAACGTGGGCCGGGTGACCGTCGCGCACCACCCGGCCCCGTTTCAGGATCACCAGGCGGTCGGCATGGGCCATGACCTTGTCCAGGTCATGGGTGGTGACCACCTGCGTGCAGCCTTCGGCCTTGAGTTTGACGATCTGGCCCAGGACCTGGCGGACACCGTCCAGATCGAGACCTGAAAACGGCTCGTCGAAAACCACCGCTGCGGGCGTCATGGCCAGGATACCGGCGATGGTCAGCCGGCGTTTCTCGCCCCCCGATAGCAGATGGGGGCGCTGATCCTTTTTGGCGGCAAGCCCGACGGCGGACAGGGCGTCTTTCACGTGCCGATCCACGATCTCCCGTGCCCACCTGAGGTTTTCAGGCCCGAAGGCCACGTCGTCGTAGACGGTTTCGCCCACAATTTGGGCATCGGCATGCTGGAAGACCATTCCCACCCGGCGCCGCACTTCGGCCGGTTGTTCGCGCGTGTCGCAGCCGCCCACCAGGACGCATCCTCGCGCGGGCAGGAGCAGGCCGTTCATGTGTTTGAGCAGGGTGGTCTTGCCCGATCCGTTGGCCCCGGCCACCACCACGAGTTCGCCGCGCGCGATGGCGAGCGAAATGCCGAAAAGCCCGTCATCACCTTCGCCGTAGCGGAAATCGATATTCCGCAGTTCGATCAGGGGGGAAGCGCTCACGGCGTGTCAGGCTTTCTGCGGAAGGCGCGCCTGTTCCGGACGCACCATGCGGCGCAGGGTGCCGACCATCATCACGGCGGCAATCATCTTGGCGATGTCGCCGGGCAGAAACGGCACCATGCCGACCATCATGGTTTTGCCCCAGGTCATGCCGGTGACCGCCTTGAGCCAGGACACCCCGAAGCAATAGAGCAGGAGCGTTCCGGCAACGACGGCCAGGGCGTCGAACAGCCAGGCGGGACGACCGCACCGGCAGAGCCAGCCGATGACCGCCACCGAGGGCAGGTAGCCCACCAGATAACCGCCCGTGGGGCCGACGAAACGCCCGATCCCACCGGTACCGCCGGCAAAGACCGGAAGTCCCAGGGCCCCGGCCAAGAGGTAGGCGGCCACGCCGGCCAGGCCCCAGCGCGGCCCGAGCATCAGCCCCATGAGCATGACAAACAGATTCTGAAGAACAATCGGCACCGGGCCGATGGGGATGGCGATGAAGGCCCCCACGGCCGTCAGGGCGGCAAAAAGCGACGCCAGAACGAGTTTCTGCAGATCGGTTGAAGCTTGCATCAATACCTTCCTTTAATTGTGAAAACAGTCGCCGTGAACCACCCGCGCAAGCGTGCCGTCGGGCTGCTCCAGCATCAGCGCGCCGGTTTCGTCCACATCCCGGGCTGTCCCGGAAAGGGTGCCCTGGACGGTCTGGATGACGACCGGACGGCCGAGTGTCACGGCCAGCGCCTTCCATTGGGCGATCACGCCGTCCAGGCGGTTGGCCTGCATGCAGGGCTCGAAACGGTCCAGAAAACGCGTCAGCAGGTCGCGCCGGGACAACGGCCGCCCCAAGATCTCCTTTAATGCGACGGCCCGGGGTTCATACCGCGAGGCCTCGTTGTTGACGTTGAGCCCGACCCCGATGTTGACGAAGTTCACCATGTCCCCCTGCGTTTCCATTTCGGCCAGCAGGCCCGAGAGTTTGCGTTCTTGCGCCAGAAGGTCGTTGGGCCATTTGAGCCCCACCTCCAGTCCGTAGTCCTCGGACAGCACTTGCGCCCAGACCACGCCGGCCGCAAAGGTCGCCAGCGTGCTCAAGGCCGCGGGCAATTGGGGCCGCAGTACGATGGTGAAGTAAAGGCCGCCGTCGCCGGAATGCCAGGTGCGCTGCATGCGCCCCCGGCCCTGGTGCTGGCGTTCGGCCGTCACCACGGTGAACGCCGGGCACCCCTGGCGGGCCAGCTCCCGGGCGGCGTTCATGGTGGAGTCGATATCCCGGTGGCAGTGGATACGCGCTTCGCGCCCCGGAAACTCCCAGGGCTGGAGGATATCCTCGGCCCCGGTCAGACGGTATCCGCGCCGGTTGGCCGCGATGGGATAATCCAGCCGCTGGAGCGCCTGGACATGTTTCCAGACCGTCACCCGCGACACGCCGAGCCGATGGCTGATGTCTTCACCGGACAGCGGCTGCCGGCTTTCCCGCAGCATGGACAGCATGGCCTTTTTGATCTGCGCCAATTGATGCTCCTCGTACCGATCCTTTTCGTTAACCACTCAAGGTTGATACGGTTAACCAATTGGCGCTCAAATGTCAATGCGGGAGATTAGCGGGTTGTCGAGGGCGGGTGGTTTATATTCAATACCGCCGCCTCAGGTGAAGGTTTCACCGAATATTCTACATGGAAGACGAACGCTATGAAGACATGGGGTCCCCGTCGGGATCGGTATCGGAATCGGAACTCGAAGAAATTGGCCGGCACAATAAAGACAAAATTCCGGTACCGATAGCGATGGCGATACCGACACCGAATGGTAAAAACTGGCGATAGGAAAAGCGCTTCGCGCAGACAGGCCCGCGCGCCTGATCCGTTTGCGACTTTTATTTCCGGCGCGGGACAAAGGGATATAAGGCCTCCTGCTCAGCGGGAGGAGACTCACGTACCTGATTGGCGGGTTCCGTGGTCGTTCAGGCCGGTGGCAGGCGTTCGAGGTTTTCGCCGCCGCAATTGGGACAGACGATGATCTGGCCTGCGGTGGGGGTTTTGACCTCGATGCACTGCAGGTAGAATTCGCGGCGGCAGTCGCGGCAAACAAAGGCATGGGGGGATGTGTTGCGCCCATAATGACAGACGATGTTGGGATCACCAGGCTGGGACGGATTCAAAACGCCTCCTTTCGGCAAGGGCGCAAGCCATCGGCATGGGGGGCGAATCAGGGCTTTCTGGTCATAGCGTTGTCAGTATCTATAGAATGCATTGCAAAAAAATAATCCACGTGCCCTTGGCGGTGTTCTTGGCTTTGCTGGATTCCTCACCCTTATTTTTATACATGGCCGGGAGTCCCTGCATTGCAGGATTCAGCATCGGTTTTTGTATCATTCAGTGCATCGTGAGCCGGCTCAAAATGCTCACAGGCGAAATATGCGCCGCTTTCCCGCCGCCTCACGCCGTATCAGAAATACTGGTCTCAATTTTGACGGTCTCGTAAAAAGTCCGATATCGGCGTTACGCTTCAGCCTTCGTCATTGCGGCGTACCGTAAGTACGCCTCATTCCTCAGGATTCGCAAGCCTTGATCTCGAACATTTTACGAAACCGTCT
>JASJBQ010000250.1 GCA_030066455.1 Desulfobacterales bacterium | reverse complement strand
GGCATGCCCATCGAGCAGGGCACCTGCTATATCAGCTCCTACCAGAACGCCGTGCGCATTCAGACGAATGCCGAGGGCGTGCCCTGCCTCCAGGCGGTCGGCCCGGCCGAGGTCCCCCTCAACATGCTG
Source organism: Desulfobacterales bacterium (assembly GCA_030066455.1). Next base: position 7,034 of record JASJBQ010000250.1, on the reverse strand, counting down.
TTCACCTCGGCCGCCGAAGTCTTCCAGCAGAACACGGTGGGTGTCCTGCTGACGGGCATCGGCAACGACGGCGCCGAAGGATTCGGCCAGATTCGGGAATGCTCCGGTGTCACCCTGGCCCAGGACACCCAATGCTGCGTCTATCCCAACCTGACCCACAACGCCATCCAGCAGGGGACGGTGGACATCGTGCTGGACGAAATTGAACTGCCCCAGGCCATCAGTTCGATCATGGCCGGATGAAGGAGCGCCGATGATAGTTATCTGCGAAAGATGTCAGAGCCGTTTCCGCCTGGACGCGAAACGGATCAAACCCGATGCCCGGAGCTTCACCGCGCGCTGTTCGCGCTGCCGACACGTTTTCACGGCCTATCGTCCGGTGCGCATCCAGGAAATCCCCTTTGTCGATCTGTCGGCGGCCAAGCATGTCGCCCGCAAAGGCAACACGATCGCCGTCAGCAACCAGAAGGGCGGGGTCGCCAAGACCTCGACCTGCCTCAACCTGGGACTGGCCCTGACACGGCGCGGTAAAAGGGTGCTGCTCATCGACTTCGATGTCCAGGCCAACCTGTCCATCCTCCTGGGCTGCCGGGAGGCCGCGTCGTTCTACGACGTCCTCCAGAAAGGCCCCCGGGCCATGGACGCGGCCGTCGTCGAAACCCCCTATCCGGACATGTGGCTTCTGCCGGCCAGCAAGAGCATGGTGCTGCTCAACAAGAAGTACTTCGGGGCCGACGATTACGAGTACATCCTCAACGACCGCCTCAATCTCGTGAAAGACCGCTACGATTACATCCTTATCGACACGCCGCCGTCGATCGAGTTTTTCACCCTCAATGCCCTGACCGCCTCGGACCGGGTGATCATACCGACCCAATGCGACTACCTGTCCACCCACGGCGTCGATCAGATCCTGGGCATCATCGACCTGATCCGGCGCAAGACCAACCCGGCGGTCGAGGCCCGCATCCTGGTCACCATGTACAACGAGGACGAAACCGCGGCCCGCGTGATTCAGGCCAAGCTGCAGGAACTCTACCGGGGAAGGCTCTATCAGACCGTCATCCCCCACGACGGTCGATTGCGGGAGGCCCAGATCATGAGCATGCCCGTCTACCACTACGACCCCGAAAGCCGTTCCGGACAGGCCTATATGGCGCTGGCCCATGAACTCATGGAATCCATCGACCATGCGATGCAGCAACCGGTATAATCCGCGGTCGGCAGACCCGATGCGGCCCCTCGCATGCCTGGGGGTCGGTCTGCTGCTGCTTCTGCTCAACCTCGCCGGTGCGGCCGAGGCCCGCCAGTTCGTCCACGGCGACATCCGCGTGGATACGGTCTGGACCGCGGAGCAGGCGCCCTACCTGCTGTCCGGCACGATCGAACTGGTCCCGGAAGCCCGTCTGCGCATCGAACCCCGGGCAACGGTGCGGTTCCAACCCGGGGCCCGCCTGCTGATCCGCGGCCGGCTGGTGGCGGATAAAGCCTATTTCGACGGCCGGGAGGACCTGGCCAACCGCGAAACGATCGTCTACCGGCCCGGCAGCACCGGGTATGTGCGCCACTGCATTCTTGAAAACCTGGAACTGGCCCTCGAGACCAGCGACGTCGCCGTCACCAACAACCTGATCGCCAACCGCAACGGCAGCGGCATCACCGTGTCCCGCCAGGCAGCCCCCTTCATTGCGCGCAACGATTTTCAGCACAACAGCTATTTCGCGGTCTACAAGGCGGGCCGCAAGCGCCTGAACGCCCCCGAGAACTACTGGGGCGCCGCCGACGGACCGGGAGGGGCGGGCCCGGGTGGCGGCGACGCCGTCAACGAACAGGTGGACTTCCGACCCTTTGCCGCATCCGCCAACGGCGAACACGTCCTGCTCCGGGCGCACCGCCTCGACCGGCGCGAATGCCGACCGGGGGACGAACTGAACCTGGAGTTCACCCTTTTCAATTTCAACGCCTTCACGCATGACCTGATCCTGGGCGCCACCCTCAACCGGCAGGGGCGCAGACCGGTTCACAGCGCCGGGGACGATCTCCAAGTCCGGGTCCGCCCGGGGATCAACGTCTTCACCCGCCCGTTTCGCCTGCCGGAAGAACTGCCCGGGGGCCGTTACGACATTCTCTGGGGGGTCATGAAAAACGACCTGAGCACCTACCTGGTGCTCAAAAGCGAGCTCGACGCCCTGACGGTCGTCCCCCCGGGGAAACACCTTAACGATCAGGAGGGACGCTGACATGAAAACCAAGCCGAAATACTCGCTCCAGCGGACCATGATCATCTATTTTCTCCTGGTGGGTTTCGCCTCCCTGCTGGTGGGGGTCGAATTCGTGGCCGAAACCCACGGGCATCAGCTGCGCGGCTACTGGCTGGATCAGATCGAACAGCAGACCGCGGCGGCGACAAACCGCGACGCGGTTTTCAAGCCGCTCAACCATCTGCGCAACAAAGCCGTGCTCATGATCGGCATCATCATGTCGGTCATGGTGATCGTACTGACCATGTTCGTGAAGAACATCACCGAGCCGTTGCAGCACATGATCGAAAAGGCCCGGGACATATCCCGCGGCGACCTCAGTCAGACCATCCGCATCGAAGCCGACAACGAACTGGCCGATCTGGGCGGGGTGATCAACGAGATGGCCAGCAATCTGCAAGAGATCATCCACCTTTCGCGCAATACCTGCCTGTCCGGCGGCGAGGCCGTGACGCAGGCCCAAGCCCTGCTGGCGCGCGACGCGCTGGCGCCGGCCGATATCGCCAGCGTACGCTCCCACCTCGGGCACCTGGAAAACGAATTGACCGCCCTGCGGGAACTGGTCGGCTGTTTTAAATTCTACACCATCGAACGGACCGCTTCGCATGGTTAGCATCTGGATGGCGTTTCCCATCGGCATCCTGATCGGCATTCACTTGATCGACAACGCCCTCTGATAAGGCATCGAAGCGGCTGAACGGAAACGGTAACCTTGACTACGCGAACACGCTCTGCAAATACGGTCCGCCACCTTCTGCGGCATGTTCTGATCCCCTGCCTGGCATTCGTGCTGCTGCTGCTGGTTTGGGACCTGCTGGCACGGTTTTCCGGATGGAGCCGCCAGGTCTTCCCGGGACCGCTTCAGGTCTTCGTGAGCTTCGGCGAACTCATGGCCAACGGTACCCTGCTGCAACACACCGTGGCCAGCTTGTTCCGCGTGACGGCCGGCTTCTACCTGGCGGTCGCCCTGGGCCTGCCGTTGGGCATCCTGCTCGGACGGCTTGAGATGGCCCGCGCCCTGATCAATCCGATCATCCAGTTTCTGCGGCCCATATCGCCCCTGGCCTGGATACCGCTTTCGATGCTCTGGTTCGGCATCGGGGACCGACCGGCCGTGTTTCTGATCTTCCTCTCCAGCTTTTTTCCGCTGGTGGTTTCCACCACGATCACGGTCGGGGCCATCAACCCCGTGTTCTTCCAGGTGGCGGCCAACTTCAATTTTTCCCGCCGGGAGGTCATTACCAAAATCGTGATCCCGGCCATGATCCCGGGCACCATCACGGCCCTGCGCATTTCGGTGACCATTGCCTGGCTGGTGGTGGTGGCGGCCGAGATGATCGCGGTGCAGTCCGGCCTGGGCTATCTGATTCTGGACGCGCGCAATGCCTTGCGCATGGACTACGTCATGAACGGCATGATCGTCATCGGGCTGATCGGTCTGCTGCTGGATGCCATCATGCGACGGCTGGGCCGGATCGAATCCGCCGGCTGGTATCGGAACGGTTGAGTCATGGGCCGGATCGTCATCCAAAATGTCTGCCAGGCTTATCGCAACCGGCGCCGCCAGAGCCGTCAGGGAGACGACCCGGGCATCGGTTACGGCGCCAGCATCCAGGTGCTCGACCATGTCGATCTCGACTTTGCCGACGGGGAGATGGTCTGCATCCTGGGGCCCTCGGGCTGCGGCAAATCCACGCTTTTGCGCATCATCGCCGGATTCGAACACGCCACTGCCGGCAGCGTCAGCATCGACGGCCACCGGGTCGAGCGGCCGGGGTCGGACCATATCTTCGTCTTCCAGCACAACGGCCTGCTGCCCTGGATGAGCGTCTGGGAGAATGTTGGCCTCGGACTGCGCCGGATGCCGGACCCCGCGGAGCGGGCGGAAAAGATCAGCGAGCATATCGAGATGGTCGAACTCGACGGGTTCGAACACCACTATCCGCACCAGCTTTCGGGCGGCATGCAGCGCCGGGCCGAACTGGCCCGGGCACTGGCGGTCAACCCCGATATCCTCATCATGGACGAGCCTTTCAGCGGCCTGGACTTTCTGACCCACATGAAGATGCGCGAAGAAGTGGTCAACATGCACGAATTCATCGGCAAGACCACCATCGTGGTCACCCACGACATCGACGACGCCCTGATCATGGGCGACCGCATCGTGGTCATGAGCGAACGGCCCGCCCGGGTCAAGATGAACCAATCCCTGGACTTCAGCCGCCCGCGTGACTTTCAGAAAGACCCCGCGCTCAACAAATTGCGCAGCGAAATCTTCTTGATGCTGGGGGTTGCCTATGCGGTCTAGAGGCAACAGCTGGCGGCGCCGTGTGCGCTCCGGCGTTTGGCAGCTTTCCATCGGCGTCATCGGCTGGCTGGTGCTGATTTCGTCTCTGCATTACGGGCTCAACTATCGCCAGGAGGAACGGACCACCATCCGCATGGGCTACATGCCGGTGGTGACCAACCTGGCCGCCCCCCTTCTGGATCAAGCCAGCCGGCAGGACGGCGACTACCGGTTCCAGGCCGTCAAGTTCGCCTCCTTCGCCGAAATGGCCGAGGCCCTGCGCAACGGGCACATCGAGGCCGCCTTCATGATCGCCCCGCTGGCCATCGTGCTCAAGCAGCAGGGCACGGACGTACGCATCGTCTATATCGGCAACCGCCACGAAAGCACCCTGGTGGCCCGCAAAGGCCTCGGGATCCGCCGCATCGAAGATTTGAGCGGTAAAACGCTGGCCGTGCCCATGCGTTATTCCGGCCACCACCTTGCCGTTCTGGAGATGCTGCAGGGCACGAGCGCGGAAGGACGGGTCGACATCGTCGAGATGAATCCCCCGGACATGGCCTCCGCCCTCGCCACCGGATCGCTGGACGCGTACTTTGTGGGTGAACCCTTCGCCGCCCAAACGCTTCTCAGCGGCGACGCCGAGGTGCTGCACTACGTGGAGGAGATCTGGCCGCATTTCATCTGCAACCTCGTTATCGTCCAACAGGATCTAATTGCGCGCGAACGCGACGCCGTGCAGCATCTGGTAAGCGGCGCCGCCCGCTCGGGGGTCTGGGCCCGGCTGCACCCGCAGGAAGCCGCCGCGGTGGCCTCGCGCTACTGGAACCAGCCCCTGGAGGTTATCACTTACGCCTTGACTACCCCGGAAACCCGCATCGCGTACGATCGCTTCGCGCCGCGTACCGAGGAAATCGAGGCACTGGCGGAGAAAATGCACCGCTTCGACCTCGTGGTGCACACCGATATCACGGGCCTGGTGGACGACGGGTTCGCCCGCCGGGCGGATCTGGAAGGGGTCACCGATCTCGCCAGCATTCTGCTCCGCTAATTTCTTCCCGGCGGCTTAAAGAAAAACCGCATCCGGGCCGATGATGCACTTAAGTGCCATTTTGGAGACCTGGCCTGCAGGCGGGCTTAAATTGCCCCGCAAGGCCGGAGAGAATATGATAACCCGGGTGTCACCCGTCCGGCGGCGCAGCGGCGCGCGGCCGGTGATGGACTCCCTTGGCTCCCCAGGGACGCGCGACCGTAAATGAATGCCTTTGTGGCCCGGCAGCCCATATTCAACCGCCACAAGAAAATCTATGCGTATGAACTCCTCTTCCGGGACGGTATGGCCAATTTCTGCCCGGAGGTGGACGGCGACCAGGCCAGCTGCAACCTGCTGGCCAACACCTTCCTCAATATCGGTATCGACGAACTGACCGGCGGGCGTCTGGCGTTCGTCAATTTCACCCGGGACCTGCTGGTGCGGCAAATACCGACCCTTTTTCCGCGTGAAACCATCATGGTGGAAATCCTCGAGGATGTGCAGCCGGAACCGGTGCTGATTGCCGCCTGCCGCGAGCTGGCGGGCAAGGGCTATCAACTGGCGTTGGACGATTTCGTGTACGCCGAGGAGCAGGACGAGCTTCTGCGCCTGGCCACGATCGTCAAAATCGATTTTCTGGGCACCCCGGCTGAGGAAATACCGGCGCTGGCCGCGACCCTGGCGACCTTCAATGTCAAACTGCTGGCCGAAAAAGTGGAAACCCACGAGGCCTTCGAGGCTGCCCGGGATATGGGCTTTGCCTATTTTCAGGGTTATTTCTTCAGCAAGCCCGAGATCGTGCAGGGGCGCGACATCGCCCCCGGGCGCGTACAGTTGCTTCAGGTGATTGCCGAAATCAACCGCCGGGAGTGCAGCATCGACCGGGTGGAAGATCTGGTCAAGACGGATGTCTCCCTTTCCTACAAGCTGCTGCGTTATATCAACTCGGCCTTTTTCCGGCGCGCACGGGAAATCACCTCGATCAAGCACGCCATCGTCCTCCTGGGCCTCAGTGAAACCCGCAAGTTCATCTCGATGATCGCCGCCGGCGCCCTGGCGGCCGGCAAACCCAACGAACTGATCCGCATGAGCATCATCCGGGCCAAGTTCTGCGAATCCGTGGGCGGCCAGTTCGTCCCCGCGGCCGAAGAATCCGAACTGTTCCTGATGGGACTTTTCTCATTGATGGATGCCATCCTGGACTGCCCCATGGCCGCGGCCATCGAAGCGCTGCCCCTCTCTGCAACCATTCGCGAAGCCCTGCTGACCGAGAAAGGGCCGGCCGGGGAACTGCTGTACCTGCTCCGCTGCTACGAAAACGGTCGGTGGGAAGACTGCGAGGGCATCAGCAACGCTTGCCGGTTCGATGCCAGCACCCTGCCCGAGCAGTACCGCCGGGCGGTGGGGTGGGCGGAGAGTTTCCCGTTCGAGTGATACCCGTTCGCGTGATACC
>JASJBQ010000249.1 GCA_030066455.1 Desulfobacterales bacterium | reverse complement strand
AAAAAATCTAAGTGCCCCTGGCGGTGTTCCCCGCATTGCGGGATTCAGCATCTGTTTTTTTATAATTCAGTGCATCGTGAACCGGCTCAAAATGCTCACATACTGCATGTATGCTCCGCTTTCTCGCCGATTCACGCCTTGCCAGGAACCCTAATCTTTATTTTGAGATAGGTTCTAAAAACCATGCCAGGCAAGATCGGATCGGAAACCCATGACTAAAATGAACAAACTGCTTCTCATTCTAACTTTGGGTTCCGTTATGCTGCACCCTGCAACCAACAGGGCGGATGAAATCGAATTTCCCCGAAACAGAGAAGATATTGTTCATGCGCTTTCCTTTGAGGATAAAAAGGTTGTCCGCGCGGGCAACGGCTATGAAATCAGTGCGGGACGCGTATATAAAATCATCGGCGGCAAGCAGTATCGTTTGCGGGGGCTGAATATTGTATCGGCGGCGGCCGTTTTGCCAAGGGCCAAGGCGCTCATCAATTTTTCATTTGATTCGTTTGAAATCGAACCGGCTTCAAGACCCTTATTGGACGAATACGGCCAAGCGCTGCAGGAAGATCTCAAAGACGCGGTCGTGGTTATTGCCGGGCATACCGATGCGACCGGTAGCGGTGCATACAACGACAGGCTGTCACTTAGAAGGGCAGAGACGGTAAGGCATTATTTGATTAGCAAGCATGCCATCGCCCCCGACCGCCTTTCGTGTCAGGGCTACGGAGAAAAAAAGCCAATCAAGCCCAATACCGATGAACACGGACGCGCGATGAATCGCCGGGTAGAGTTTATTCGTATCGAATAAAGCGCCGCCAAGGAGAGTCCCTTGAATCCAAAGAATCGCATAAAGGCTTTCATGTATTGGGGATAGATTACGAACGAGGACGAGCGCTGATCACGCTATCCAGCGGACCTTTCCCCTAGCGCGCATCCGACATCCGGGCGTGGCGCCGTCGGCTGCTGATATTAAAATCGATTTGAAAACCCGTCGTTCCTGGGGCATAATCTGGCCATGTGCAAACCCGACCGCCCCATAAGTCTGATGCTTGCCCAAGGCGCTGCGATAGGCTGTCTCCTGGTGTTGATGGGTTTCGCCAGCGCGGTACGGGCGCAAGGGCAGGGCGGCGTCGACGAAAAATCAGCCTGGAAAATGATCGCTTCGGATCAGTTTCGCAACCGTCAGACCGACCGTCGCTGCCGCGACCGGAAAACCTACCGCATCTACCTGATCGATAATTTCGAGCAGAGCATCCGCCTCGTGCCTGAAATCGCGACCTCCCACGGCGAGATGCTGGTCCGTTTGCTGCGAGCGGGACGCGAGGACTTCGATATTCGCGTGCTGAACACGTCGCTGAGCAAAGGCCTGGCCCAGGTGGTGAACGACCTGGCCAACGGTGGGTGTGTCGATGCGGTGGTTTCGGCCATCCCCGGCTCGAACTACACCTACGACCAGATCAGCAGCCTCTTCGAATACCGGCGCATTATCGGGCCGGAGAACATCCTCGACCACCGCAGCGAGCTGCGCCAGCTGCTGCGCGACATTGCCTTCAAAGGCTTTCCGTCGGTCGAATGGCTCGAGACCATCGACGTCAATTCGGTCAAACTGCGCAACGACGCCCGCAAGTTTGCCTATATCGAGGCCCTGGGGCGGTTCAACGTGCCCGTCATCCTGCCCTATGGCAACGCCGATGTCCGCCACCGCGGAAGGATCAGGGTCGTGAATCTCTTGAGTCTGGCAGCCAATGCACGGGTTTACAGCGCCTTGGACCGGGAGGGCCGACGTGTCGCCGGTTTTCCCTACAGTCCGCTGAGCAGCGGTGATGAAACCGCCGTGTTCCGCATCGTCGAGTGCCCACACCCGGCCGATCCGTTTAAAGCCGTTCTCGACATCGACGACGACGGCCATCGCGATTACGTCTTCTTCCGCACCGGCGCGATCGCCTTCCGCAACGCCCTGGGTGAACTCGACTTTGCGCCTCCGTTGACCCGGCAGGACGCCTTTGTCCGATGGCGCGATCAGGTTGCCGGTCCGACGGAGTGCCGCATCGATGCCTCCATCGTTCTCACCGCGGCCCAGTTCCGCGAACTGCGGAAACGCTGCCCGAATTCCCTGGCACGCGATATAAGCCAGCCCTATGTCTGGCTGAACGCTCCCGGGAGGGAACGGATATTTGAATTCGCACCCGCCTGCTGGGCCCGCGGGACCATCAGCGGGACATCGGTGATTCCGCCGTATAAACTCAAGGAGATGCTGCCGCCCAAGGGCTGGGCGGATCCGCAGGCGTCGGGCAAAGAGCCCCCCAACGCGGTCGGCGGATAGCCGGGCCAAGGTCCGGCAGCGCTTCCGATCGCGGCGTGCGACGCGGCCCCCTTGCGGATCGCCCTTCGCGGCGGGCACGGCGCGGCGAAGACAAACCGGAAACCCCCCCTGGGAAACCAGCGTGAAGATTCATCACCTGCGCAATGCGACGTTTGTCATCGAAAGCGGAGATTATCATCTCCTGATCGACCCCATGCTGGGGGCGCGGGGTACGCTCCCGGCCTTTGCCCGTTTCCGCCACGCGCCGCGCCGCAACCCGACGGTCGACCTGCCGGACGGCGCCGGTGCCGTCCTGGAAAAGGTGACCCACTGCCTGATCACGCACAGCCGAACCTTCGGCATCAGGGCGCTGCAGCACACCGATCATCTCGATCCGGCCGGAGAGCGCTTCCTGCGTGAACGGCGCACGCCCGTGGTCTGCCCTCGAAAGGATGCCGCCTATCTGCGCCGCTACGGACTGAATGTCGCGGTGGCCCTGGATTGCGGCGCCCCGCAGCGCTTTCTTGGAGGTGAAATCCGGGCCGTTCCCGCACGGCATGGCCATGGATGGGTTCACCGTTTGATGGCCAACGGTGTCGGATATTTCATCCGATTGCCGAACGAACCTTCGATTTATATCAGTGGCGACACCGTCTACACGCCGGAAGTCGCCCAAGCCCTCGCGGAGCTGAAACCGGCCGTCTCCGTGGTGGCGGCCGGCAGTGCCAGTCTGGATGCGGGCGGACCGATTCTGATGCCCCTCGAAGAGGTCCTGACGTTCGTCCGCAACGCCCCCGGCAGCGTGCTGGCCAACCACCTCGAGGCGCTGAACCACTGCCCGACGCGTCGGTCGGATCTCAAGCGTGAACTGGCCGCGCGCGGCCTCGAGGTTAAAGTCATCGTGCCGGACGACGGCGCCACCCTGAACATTCCGCATTGGGGACCCACAAAAAGGATCGAATCTAATGGATGAAGATAAGCGGCGGCAACTTCGAGCGGCCATTGAAGACAAGATGCAGTCTCTGCATAAGGATATCGAGGCTTTCGAAGCCCTTGCCCGGCCCGTTTCGCCGGACAACGCCATCGGGCGGCTGACGCGCATGGAGGCGATCAATGCCCAGAGCATCAATGTTGCGGCCCTGTCCACAGCCCGCCAAACCCTTGCCCGGCTCGAGCGCGTCCTGCCCCGGCTCGACCATCCCGAATTCGGCCTGTGCGCGGCGTGCGAGGAGCCGATTCCTTTTGCGCGGCTGTTGATTGTGCCCGAAACCGGCCTCTGCGTTCCATGTGCCGAAGCGTCCGCCGATCAGGGTCAATCTTAGCTGCGCTCACCTGCGGCCGGGCTTCTCAAGCGCCCCTTACATCCGGTTCCTTCCGATCAAAAGCGGTCGCCACTGGCCAACCCGCCGATTGTGATTATTATGGCATTGGTTTGTTTTGCTTGCATCTCTTCGTGATGTTGGTGGCGATTTGAAGAACTTGAAATCCAGCTGGCCTGCAATGCGGCACATAGGCTCCCGTCCCCAAAGAATCCTGCTTGGTACCCTGGCGGTATTTATCGCCCTATCCAGTTGCACATCGGGCAAGGACTGGCGCACAGCGAGCCGTGAGTCGGCGGGGATTGCCCCGGATCCGGCGCTGACCCGCGATGCAGTGATACACGTTTACGGAGCGGATGCCTGGGGTTGGCGGGGCTGGTTCGCCATCCACACCTGGATTGCGGTCAAACGCACCGGCGAACCAGAGTACACGATTTACGATGTGGTTGGCTGGCGCGGGTACGGCGGTGGTTCGGTCATGCGTATTTATCAGGACTTGCCCGACCGCCACTGGTACGGCGCCAAGCCCCGGCTCCTCCGGGCGCACCAGGGCGAAGGTGTCGACCGACTGATTACGGCCGTCGATCGTGCGGCCCGTGATTACCCCTGGAAAAACAACTACAAGGCTTTTCCCGGCCCCAACAGCAATACCTTTGTGGCCTGGGTGGCCCGCCAGGTGCCGGAACTGGATCTGGACCTGCCTTTTGCGGCCATCGGCAGTGGCTACGCCCACTAAAAGTGGATGGTGACGCCCAGGCCGCCTCGAATGGGCGTCAATTCCCAGGAGAGTTCCTCGGGGGAGGGTGAGGCCGGAAAGTCGCGCTCATAGTCGGCCAGATCGTCAATGGCACGACGGGGCTGGCTCCAGATATGAATCTGGCTCAAAGCGATGCCGGTGACATTCGAAAGGACGGCGTCTTTGAAATCGCCGACGGCGGCAATCGTACCGCTTCCGATCAGGTGGACGGCGACAGCCCCTAGATGGCGTGACCACGATTTTCGTTCCCGGGCACGGCGGGCATTCGTTTTCAGCAGGTCTTCGGCGGCTTCCAAGCGTGCCGCTTTTTCATCCGGTGTGCCGTCCGGCATCGCCTGCAGGGGGGCGGCACCCTTTACGGCCGGAAGAGGCCGCAGGAGCATCAGGGCCAAAGCGGCAGCCGATTTTGCAGCACCCACGGCGTATTTTGTCTGGTTGTCGCCGTCATTCGACTCAATGACCATGTAGCCCTGGACGGCAGCGCTGGCGGCAAAAAAACCACTCCAACCGTACTGCCAGTAGCGCGCGCTGGTGCGCCCTGCGTTCAGACGCTGTTCGATGAACATCAGGCGCTGCTCGATTTCCTCCTCGCTCAAGCGCGGTTTCTCCTCGGCCGCCGCCGAAAAAGCCATGACAGCCTGCAGGATGACCGTCACGAGGCCGAGGCTGACGATCTTCAGTGCCTTGCGGTTTTTTGATGCGGTGCGCATATGATTCCAGGCGGTGTGATTGAAGGCGGCATTATTCGATTCGGGGCATGGCTTTTCCACAGAACAGGATTGGCCCTTGCTGACGCTCATCCCCTATAACCCATATCTTTGCGGATTGCGAGACATGTTCGTCTGAAAGGCCCGGGACGCAAACGCGACCGACGCCTAAAGCCTGCGTTGACAGATCTATCCCGTCATGCCAGATTCAGGCACCCGGAAGCATGCTGGGAATGCCCCCGCCCCCGAGCCTTTGCAGACATTTTTAACGCAGCGGGGCGGATGAATCTGAAAGTCGAAAGCCCAGCAGCGCGCCGCAGGCCAACGCTGAACGAGGAATGCCGCCTTCGCGATCGCCACCCCGTGCCGCCAAAGCGTGCATTTACGGTACAGGCAGCGATTTGATCGCCAATTGCGGCAGGTGATAGCGACCTGGAGGATTGAACCCCAAAACCGCATCCCGCTGCTGCGGATGCCCATGGGAGAACGAAGATGACAGAATCAAAGGCGTTTAAAGCTCTCGTTGTCAACGAAACAGAGGAAAAGACTTTCGTGCGCGGCGTTGAGACCCGAACCCTGGCTGACCTTCCGGACGGTGAGGTCACCGTGAAGGTTCACTACTCCTCGCTGAACTACAAGGATGTATTATCGGCCACTGGCAACCGCGGCGTGACGCGCAAATATCCTCATACGCCGGGCATCGACGCTTCCGGTGTTGTGGCTGAAAGTACAGCGCCGGCGTTCAAGCCCGGCGACGAAGTCATCGTCACTTCCTATGATCTGGGAATGAACACGCCCGGTGGCTATGGGGAGTATATCCGCGTTCCGGAAGGATGGGTGGTCCCCCTGCCGCAGAATCTAAGCCTGCGTGAAGCCATGATTTACGGAACCGCCGGATTTACCGCCGCCCTGTCCGTCTGGCGGATGATCGACAACGGCGTTCAGCCCGAACACGGCGATGTTCTCGTTTCCGGTGCCACGGGCGGTGTCGGTAGTATTGCGGTCTCAATTCTGGCCAAGGGCGGTTACGACGTCGTGGCGGTCAACGGGGTCGTGGACGAATCCGACTACCTGAAGGAAATCGGGGCCAAGGAAGTCATCAGCATCGAAGACGCCACGGACACCAGCGGGCGGCCGATGCTCAGGAGCCGCTGGGCCGGCGCCATCGACACAGTCGGCGGAGAGATCCTGGCCACCACGATCAAAACCGTCAACCCGAACGGCACGGTAACTTGCTGCGGGAATGTCGCCTCGCCGGACCTGCCGCTGAATGTCTTTCCCTTTATCCTGCGGGGCGTCACTTTGGTCGGTATCGACTCCCAGAACTGCCCCATGCCGATACGCACCCAAATATGGGAGAAAATCGCTTCGGACTGGAAGATCGACTGGCTCGAAAAACTGACGACGGAGGCACCTTTTTCCGAACTGGATGCCAAGATCGATTTGATGCTTCAGGGCAAGCACAAAGGACGCACGATCATCAACATCACGGGTGAATGATGGGGTTTGCAGCCCGATGACGGTTTTCGTTGCTGAAAGTCCGTAGGCTTCGCCGGACAAGCGCCGCCTTCGCTTGAGATTCAGTGCAGGGATTTACGCCATCGGGGACAGGTGGCATATGGCAGCGTTTTACAGCCTGATCATCTTTTTCTTTATTCTGGTGATCTTCTACTCGGGCGTCGCCGCGGTACTCGCGTTTGCCGGTTGGGTTCAGAAAGCACGCATCCAAAACCGCCGGGGGCCGAGCATCGCAGCGGCCCGGGTGATTGAAGCCCGAATTGATGATTTGAAGACCAGGGCGTTCCCCATCGCGGTCGTGCTGGTGCTGTTCTGTATTACGCCCTTCGTGGTCATCCTGTTGGTCGTTCCCCGCTGAAAATTGATTCTCACCGTGTGCTGCCGCGCGGGTCTCGATATCGTTCCATGGGGGCGAGGCGTTTCATGATCCCGCCCATGGCACGCGCCCCGGCCCTGATCGTGCCGCCAGGGCTGACGGCGGGAAGGGGTGCGTTTGCAACCCGGAGCTAAAGGCACTAGGTTGGCACCATGCTGAATCCGAACTTGCCAGCGATAGACGACACGGAGGGCGAACACCT